>QKCC01000152.1 GCA_003245835.1 Spirochaetales bacterium
GATTCCGATTAAGGTGCCGTTCAGACCATTTTTATAGACTTGATTTCGTGCTTCTGAAATCATATTTTCAAAAATACGAATGTCTGCATTTTCCGAAGACTCATAATTTAAAATTGATTCAGTGACCGAAGTTTTTAAAACCCTTACTTTCGCCTTTGCACCTATTCTGTTACCCAGTATAATGGCGTCGTCACTGCCGGCTTTAATCAGGGCTTCTTTACACCAGGAAGGGATATTGCATTCCCGCGTGGTTAAAAATCTGGTCCCCATCTGGATGGCTTCGGCACCGAAAGAAAGCGCCGCTGCTAAACCCCGTCCGTCAGCAAAACCGCCGGCGGCAATAACAGGAATTGATACTGAATCCGCAACCTGGGGAAGCAGCGATGTCGTACATAAATTGCCGATATATCCGCCGCCTTCCATTCCCGAGACGACAACGGCTTGTACGCCTAATGCTTCCATTTTAACCGCAGCCCTGACTGATGCAACTACCGGAACAACTTTTACTTTTGACTCAAATAGCCGGTGCAGGAACCGCTCAGGACTCCCGGCACCAGTAGTTACTATAGGAACCTGCTCTTCGCAGACAATATCAATAATTTGTGCAGCAGAATCTGATGCGAGCATAATATTTACCGCAAAAGGATTCAGTGTGTTTGTTTTGATCTTTCTGATTTCCGATCTGACCCACTCAAGATCTACAGATTCTATTCCGGGAGCAAAGGTCCCTAGGGCCCCGGCTTTGGAAACTGCAATTACAAGGTCGGCATCTGAGACATTTGTCATACCGCCCTGGATAATTGGATATCTAATATTCAAGAGTTCACATAACTTATTATTCACTTCAGGCTCCTTCTGAAACGGCAAAATTATATTGCCTGGTTTGCGCGCATTTCTGCAATTTTATCTTCCGAATAACCGATAATTTTGCTTAATACTTCATCTGTATTTTCACCTAAGCGGGGAGCGCGTAATAAAAACTGCGCCGGTGTTTCGCTCAATTTTATCGGGTTTCCTGCATATTTGATTTTTCCTAAATCAGGATCTTCCATTTCGATCAGCATTTCGCGGGCAGCGACGTGCGGATCAGTCATCAAGTCGTCCACAGTCATTATCGGTGCGACCGGAACCTTGGCTGCAACACAGGTTTCTGTGATCTCAGCCTTGGTTCTGGTTGAACACCACTCTTTAATAATCAAGTCGATACCGTCCCGGTTTTCAATTCTAACCGGGTTGGTGCAGTAAAGCGGATCGGTGATTAAATCCTCACGTTTCATTACTTTTGCAAATTTATTGAATGTTGAATCGCTGGCACAGGCAATACAGATTTCACCGTCCTTGCACGGATAAACATCATACGGAACAGCTATTTCACTGCAGTTTCCCATACGTTTCGGATTGCGGCCCATCAGACTTCTTACGACAATAGAACCTTCAAGAATTGAAAATACAGAATCCATCATGGCAACGTCGACAAGCTGTCCCTGACCGGTTCTTTCCTTATGAAAAAGAGCCGTCATGACGCCGAAGGCCATATGAATTCCCGTTATGGCATCAGAAATTGCAGGTGTTACTTTAACCGATTTCTCGGGCGGTCCCGACAGCGCAGTCAGTCCGCCCATTGCCTGGGCAACTGCGTCATAGGCGAGCCGCTCTTTGTATGGACCGTATTGTCCAAAACCGGAGAGTGAAGCAAAAACTACATTCGGATTAACCTTTTTTATATCCTCATAACCCAATCCAAGCTTGCCTATCGTCCCGGCTGAAAAATTCTCAATAACAACATCAGCCCATTTGGCAAGGTCCAGTAGGTCCAGTGCGGCCTGCCTGCCCTCGGGTGATTTAAGGTTCAGGGTGATACTTCTTTTATTTCTGTTCAGGTAGTTAAAATAACCGCTAATGCCGTCTTTGATTGGCGCAAAATTGCGAGTCTGATCCCCGACATTCATAGCTTCAACTTTAATTACTTCCGCACCCAGATCAGCTAACAACATCGTTGCGTACGGTCCGGAATATACCTGTGTGAAGTCAAGAACCTTGACTCCTTCCAACGCGCGTTTCATCTCCATAATTTACCTCCATTAATTCCCTATACTATGTAGTATGTCATACATACTACATAGCCTATCAAAAATATTACTGCTTTGGAAGTCAGTTGTCAAGTTGAGGCAGGAGATGTGAAGATAAAGGTTGCCTGTAGAGGAGGCAATAATTTCAAATTAAAAAAGCAGGATCTAAGCTAAACATTCATCCCAGCGTTTGAAAATTAAATTGCTGATTTCGGATAAATCCAATAAATCACCCTTAAGATAATTAAGTATTAATTGATAGTTATTCATCCATTCGGAGCGAAAGTTAACCCTTACAACGTATTCAAATCCCTGGCGCCGTGCTGCAGTTAAAATATCCAATATTGCATCATAAACCTGAATCAAGGATTCATTCTTGGTTATCCTCACTAAAGCTTTGTAGAAATCAGTACTCAGTATTGTCATCTGATCAATATTTTTATCAGGAGAGTATACTTCAGCCTGCAGCGCATCGTATAAATGCTGTAATTCTTCAAGTTCATTCCCGGATACCCGATCTGAACTTAATAATAAAATTTCACGCAGCATTGAAATATTCATTTCCAGTAAATCGTGCATATTATGCCTGGTAAGGATAATTCCATATATAATTGGATTGACCAGTTTTTTTGTATATTTATCTACTATGAACGTTCCTTCGCCTCTTCTGATTTCGACCAGGCCCTGGAAGACCAATACTTTCATCGCTTCACGGACAACATTTCTTGATACACCCAATTCCTCGCAAAATTCCATCTCTGTCGGAAGTTTGTCGCCCGGTTTCAGGTCCCCAATCGTAATTTTATACATGATATCTTCTATGATTCGATCCGAAATATTTCCTTTTGGAATAATTATTTTGGATTCATTATTTGCCACTTTATACCAGCCTCTGTATTCTAACTAATGATAGTTAGTGTCTGTATTTATCTTCTCAGGAATAAAATAAATATAATTGTTCTAAAATTGGGCGTCAAGCGATAGAACGGCCCATTTATCCGACAGTCCCCGCGATTATGTTACACATATTGGCATGAAAATTGCAATAACATAGTTGAATATCAGATTAAGGAGAAAAGCTTATGAGAATAGCCATATACGGCTGTGGTGCGATGGGTACAGTTATCGGTGCATTCCTGACTCAAAATGGGTGCATGGTTGATATGATAGACAGCTACGAAGAACATGTTAATGCAATGAAAAGAAAGGGAGCTGAAATTACCGGAACTGTAAATCTGCATGTGAAGGTTAATGCAATTCTGCCGGTAGAGATGACCGGGGTTTATGACGTCATTTTTTTAATGACAAAGCAGACTGCAAACAGTGTTGTTTTAAATTTCCTGCTGAATTTTATGCATGAGGAAAGTACCGTCTGCACACTCCAAAACGGTGTGCCTGAGCCTGCTGTAGCAGAAATTATCGGTACTGACCGTACCGTCGGCGGGACAATTTTATGGGGAGCCACCTTTATAAAGCCGGGTGAGTCGGAAGTTACGCAGGATTTAAGTCGGAATGATCATCTGTTTGAAATTGGTGAAATGGACGGCGTTATTACTCCTAGAATAGCAAAAATTGCCGGTATATTAAATGCGATGGGCCCTGTCCAGGTAACTGATCATTTGATGGACTCCCGATGGGGAAAACTGATAAACAATGCCTGCATGAGCGGTATGTCAGCAGTTACAGGCGGTAAATTCGGTGAAGTCCTGGATAACAGCGTTGCACGTCAGTGCTTGAGCTATATAGGCAGAGAAGTGAAAAGATGTTGTGAAGCTGAATCGTACAGATTGCCGATTTTACTCCATTTGAATTACAGGACAAAGAAATGTTTGAGGAAAACCAGGAAATGTTTTTGTCGATGTATTCCGATATGAGAGAAGCAAAAGCCAGTATGCTGCAGGACCTTGAAAAGGGAAAATTATCTGAAGTAAACCAAATCAATGGATTTGTCAGCAGTATCGGGAAGAAACACGGTATAAAAACCCCGTTTAATGATAGGGTTGTAGAGATTATCACGAAAATAGAAAATAGCGAATTACAGCTGTCGATGGAGAATTTAAGACTGTTTGACACCGAGTGGTTCGAATACTAAAATAAGCTGGGGTATGCTATAATATCTCAGAATGAGGGATCATGAGCATAGTTTTGCAGAGCTTATCCTCTTTTTAAGCCCGGTGCTTATCGCACTTTTTCTGTACAGCTGGAGGGAAGGGAGTATCTGCAGGGAGTTCAGGATTAAACCGATGCTCGAAGAAATCTATACCGGAATTGAATATCAATCGGATACAGAACTCCACGGTGTGTATGATTACTGGCAATTTCCGGAAGACACGGTTGCCACTGGACGGGGCGACTGCGAAGATGTTGCTATGCTGCTTGCCGACAGGATTATCCGCAAAACGGGCCTTCCCGCAATGATCGTTACAGGGGACGGCAGGGACGGCATCACGCACGCCTGGGTGTATTTCAAGAACCGTTATTACGATCCTACCTTCGAAAGGATTGTACCGCCGGACGATTACCAGCGGGAGTTCAGCAATATTGACTATCTTTCACTTGAAAGAGCATTATACCGCTGCCGGCTTGACAGGGGAGACTATTAAAAGGTGCAGAATGGCTTCGCTTGAAGATATTATTGATGATATAGAAAAATTCTCGGAGGTTTCCTTTTCGCGCTCATCAGGTCCCGGCGGGCAGAATGTCAACAAGGTCAACACGAGCGTTCAGCTTTCAATGGATATTGAGCGGTTCACCTGCCTCACGGTTGCGGAAACTGAACGGCTGAGAAATAAACTCTCTTCAAGGATAAATATTGACGGTCAGCTCTTCGTCAGGGCACAGCAGCAGCGTTCGCAGCTGAAGAACCGGCAGTTTGCACTGAACAGGATGGCTGAGCTTGTTTTGGACAGCATAAAAAAAACAAAATCCAGAAAAAAGACCAGGGCTTCAAAAGCCGCGCAGGAGAAAAGACTCCATGAGAAGAAAAGACGGGCTGATATAAAGAAGCTGAGAAAACTTCCGGAATAACCGGGTACGATAAGGATTTATGGCCGGAATTGTGACTATTCCTGATTCATGCGGGCTGAACGGAGGTTTACGATGAGAGTAATCGAAGGAACATCAAACAAATATCTTTGTATCGATCTGAACGATAGGTCATTCACTGTGTATGAACCCGCACAGAAGGATCTGGAAGACTTCATGGGTGCGAAGGGACTCGGCCTTAAGATTTTCAACGATCTGCTTGCCGGCAAACTTGAGGAAGTTGATGCATACGGAGAAGATAATCTGCTCATTTTTTCACTTGGTGTGATGCTCGGAACAGGCGCTCCCTGTTCGGCCAGATTTGAGGTCATAACAAGATCACCGCTGACCGGTCTTATGGCTGCATCATCTTGCGGCGGCTACTTCGGTGAAACATGTAAAACAGCCGGCTGGGACGGTCTGATAATATCGGGAAAATCTGAAACGCCTGTACTGCTGCGGATTGATGAAAATGGAGCGGTATTTGAGGATGCTTCCGGACTCTGGGGACTTGAAACCGGTGCAGTACAGGATGCTCTTGCCCCCGGGGCGGACGAGGGTACCGCGGTAATAGGTCCCGCCGGTGAGAACCTGGTACGGTACGCCGGAATCCGCTGCGGGCACAGGTTTGCAGGCAGAGGCGGCGTAGGTGCTGTCATGGGCGCCAAAAAGGTCAAGGCTATTGTGGCGAAGGGCAGGTCGGTAAGGTACGAGCCGGTGCAGCCCGATCTTTTTAAAAAGACTAAATCCAGAACAAGAAAATATATAAACAGGAACGCTGTTTCACTCGGATACCGTGATTACGGAACCAATATGAATGTACGGCTGGCCGTTAAATACGGATATTCGCCGGTAAGAAATTTCCGTGACAGGTGGAATCCTGAAGCCGAACGAACGTCGGGTGAAGAAATGGCCGCTCGCTACAGAACGAAGCATTCTGCCTGCAGATCGTGTGCAATCATGTGCGGGCACGAAGGTTCTTACCCTGATGGAAAGATCAGGCAGATTCCTGAATATGAAACGACCGGGATGTTCGGCAGCAATATAGGCAATTATGATCCGGATTTGATAGGACTCTGGAATGAGAGGATGAACGAACTCGGGATTGATACAATCTCTGCAGGCGGAACCATTGCCTGGGCGATGGAGGCGGCTGAGAAAGATCTGCGCGGCTCTGTACTCCGGTTCGGCCGTACGGATAATATCGCAGCCGTGCTCGACAGCATTGCTTATAGAGAAGGCGAGGGGAATGAACTTGCCGAAGGCAGTATGCGGCTCAGCAGAAAATACGGCGGTACAGAATTTGCAATCCACGTAAAAGGGCTCGAGTGCGCCGCATATGATCCTCGGGCGGGCTGGGGACAGGGCCTCGGATATGCCGTCTGCAATAAGGGCGGATGCCACCTCGGTTCATATATGATTGCCCTTGAAGCACAGGTGAATTATCTGCCTCCGTATACAACTTTGGGCAAGGCTTCCTGGGTTGTCTTTATGGAAAATATATATGCTGCCGTTAATTCTCTCCAGATGTGTCAATTCACGGTATACGGAATCATCATGGAAGCCCTGATTCCCAAATATGTTCCGCGTTTTATTCTGAAAGCTGCAGCTGCCGCGCTGCCCGGACTCGCGCAGGCCCTGATGGACTGGTCGATACTGAGTGATTTTTTCCAGTCTGTCACCGGAATTAAAATGAATAAATGGGACTTTGTCAAAGCAGGCGGCAGGATAATCCGCCTGGAGAGGAGCATGAACATCAGGCTTGGACTGAAGCCCGAAGACGATACTCTCCCGGCAAGATTTACATCCGAAAAGAATACACTCTATCCCGGCAGGAATACAGTCGTTCCGATCGAAAAAATGGTAAAACAGTATTATAAAAAGAGGGGGTACGGTACTGACGGAGGGCCGGGCAAATGACCGGGACTCCTGCCTACCGAATGCTGTTCATCAATCCTCTTCGACAGGAGTGATGTAGCATTTTGTTCCTTCGTTCGGGAATCTTGCCTTGATATTTTTAACTGCCTTTTTGACAGCCGGAACTTCACCGTCTTCCACGAAAAGCAGGTATATGCAGTTCTCTTCCGGCCACAGCGCACTCCCGAGGCGTGTTCCCTTGCTTCCCCGGCCGTGAACCTTCGGAATATAAGTATAGCTGCCGGCAAGCTCAAGCCGCTCGAGTTCTTCAAGCATATCTGCAGAAATGGCATGGTTGGTTATAATCTCGATTCGCTTCATCAGACTGCTTCTCCTTCAATTTCAAGCAATTGCCGCTGTTTCAGCAGCCTTGCGTTCCGCCGCTTCTCAATGCTCTTGTTCAGGATGTAATACATCGAAGGAACGACAAAAAGCGTCATGAAGGTACTCGAAATAAGTCCGCCTACCATCGTCTGTCCTATCGGCTGAATCTGTTCCGCGCCCTGGCCCGGAAAGAAAGCCATCGGCACCATTCCGAGGATGGTTGTAAGGCTCGTCATCAGAATGGGCCGCATTCTGTGGGCGCCTGCCTCAAGAACGGCATTGCGCAGGGGGCGGCCGCGTCCCCTGAGGGTATTGGTATAATCGACGAGTACTATGGCGTTGTTCACAACTACACCTACAAGAGCGACAATTCCGACCGCGGCGTATGTGCTGAACGGCTGCCCTGTGATTGCGTACATTGCCGAAACTCCAATCAGCAGCAGCGGAATCGAGAACAGAATTATAAACGGATCAAGCAGCGATTCGAACTGTGCCGCCATGACCCCGAATACAAGCAGAATTGCCACGATAACAATTATAATAATCGACGAATTAAACTGCTGCATTTCACGGAATTCGCCGCCCATCTCAATGGTTACACCTTCGGGCAGCACAAGCCGGTCAGAAAGGACTGATTCAATAATAGGCGTCAGTTCCGAGACTGCGGCAGACGCATTAGCGTCGGCGGTTACATGAATTATTCTTGTACGGTTCTCGCGGTCGATTGAGCTTGGTGAACGGCTTTCAACCAGGGTTGCGACGTTCGAGAGCGGAATCCGCCCGCGCGTTCCCGTTATGTAAAACGAACTCAAATCGGTCATCGTGGATTTATCATTTTCATCGAGTTCAAGCTCGACACTCATTTCTTCCCCGTTCAGCCTGAAGGTTGTGGCGGTTACTCCGGCAAGCAGCGCCTTAACCTCGGTCCCAAGTGATTTTATAGAGATGCCGAGGGCAGCTGCCCTGTCACGGTCGATGCTTATCTGCATTTCGGGCCCGCCTGACTCGAGGCTTGAAACAGGGTCGAGCACCTCCGGAACCGACTGGAGAATGGTCACAATCTCGTCGGCAACCTGCTCGGAAAGATCTACATCATCAGAATAGACGGCAACGTCGACGGCTGAGCTGCTGCCGAATCGTCTGCCCGCGCTGAAAGTAAAAACTGCCGACGGGAATTCCGTCAGGTGCCCGCGAAGAAGCTTCATTATTTCACCGGCGGACTGCGTCTGTTCATCCGGGTCCGGAAGGCTGATTTCTATACTGCCTGAATTACCGCCCCGTGCGAAAATAATTATGTTTTCATAGTCATGGACCTCGGACTCGACAATGGCCGCCATTGCGAAAAGGTTTTCCTGGGTCACATCCGCGGTTGTGCCTTCAGGCATTGAAAGGTTTATTGTGACCTGGTCGTCCGTTGTCGCCCGCATGCTCATATTCATACCGAGGCTTGAGAACTGCTGTACTGAAAGAATAAAAACGACCAGTACAAGCGACAGCACAAGGAACTTATTGTTCAGGACCCAGTTCAGTGCAGTCTTGTAGCCGTTCTCGAGACCGGTCAGGATTCGCTCGGCAAAGTTATCGATTACCCTGAGCGGTTTAAACCGAATCGGCTTCTGAACGCGGGTATCAAGCCTGAGGTACCCGCCGCAAAGCGACGGAACAAGGGTGACCGCAACAAAGAGTGAACAGATAAGCGAAATTATTACCGTAATAACAAGTTCCTCGAACATCTCACCGAGCATTTCAAGATCGCTTTTAAATAAAAGCACCGGAATAAATACGCAGAGCGTCGTCAGGGTCGATGCTACGATTGCCGACAGCATCTCCCGGCTTCCGAGGATTGCCGCGACCTTCGCCTTTGTTCCGCGCTCGCGGTACCTGTGAATATTCTCTAAAATTACAATTGAACAGTCGACTATCATTCCCACACCGAGGATTAACCCGGACATGGTCATCATGTTCAGAGTCAGTCCCATGAAGTACATGCATGCAAGTGTAATAAGAATAGAAATGGGCAGCGAGAATGCAATAACAAGGGTACTTTTCAGGGATCGCAAAAACAGAAAGATAATAATAACGGCCAGGATAATTCCCTGATACGCCGCCTGGTAGACCTGGTTCATACTTGAAGCAGTCATTGACGTGTCGTCGGCAATAACGATCAGTTCAACTCCGTCAGGAAGGGATTCGTTAATCGCCTGAAGCGCAGCCTTTACACCCTTTGCCACCTGGATGCTGTTCGAATCGGATTCATCCGATAATCTTAATGAAACGCTCGGTATGCCGTTTACATAAACGGCAGAACTGCTTTCTTCATAGGCTAATTCAACCTCCGCAATATCTTCAAGCCGCACGACATTGGAACGGTTCACCGATGAACCTATCGAAGGTACGCTGATTGTTTTGACAACACTCTGTTTGATTTCCTGAAGGCTGTCGAATTCCTCGTCGGTCCTTATAAGGTAATCGAGCCCTCCCGAGGTTATTTCTCCGGAACTCATCTGGATATTCTGGTTAGCAAGTGCCGAGGCAACAGAGCTTACGGTCAGCCCGTATGCTTCTAGCCTGTTTGCCGAGATTGTTACTTTTACGATTCTGTCCTGACCGCCGCGGACATCTGCCTCGGCAACACCAGGAACACGTTCAAGCATCGGTTTTGCCGTATTTTCGGCTATGGATTTCAGTTCTTCAATCGGCAGATTGCCCGTTACAACAAGCTGCATAATCGGCATCTGCGACGGATCGAATTTTCTCATTACAGGAGCATCCGCGTCATCAGGCAGCCTGTTGCTCATCGAATCAAGAACGCTCTGAATGTCGTCCGCAGCCTCATCCATATCTTTATCGAAGCCGTAATTAAGCCTGATTCTTGCAGAGCCTTCGTAACTGGTGGACGATATTTCTTCCAGGTCTTCAAGGCTTGCAAGCGCGTCCTCGAGCGGTTCCGTAATGTTCTTTTCTACCTCTTCGGGTCCGGCTCCCGGATAACTGCAGGTGACCATCAGCATCGGGAACTCGGTAGAGGGAAACATGTCGACAGCCAGCTGCGGAACGAATATTGCAGCCACTCCGCAGATGAGTATATAGACCATCAAAATAGCGACCGGGCGTTTTACCGAAAGTTCAGAAATATTCACCTGCTTCTCCTATTTAACGATCTTGACAGCTGAACCTTCATTCAGAATAGACTGACCTTCAGTAACAACAGTTTCGCCTGCGGAAAGCCCGCCGGTTACCTCGACCATTTCGGCAGATTCAAGCCCGATGCTGATTTCCCTGTGTTCGACGGTATTGTCGGCTTTGATGACGAAAACAGTGTCCCTGCCGTAATACTGAAAAACAGCCGCAGCCGGAATTGCGACAACACCGATTGCCTGTTCGGTCGCAAGTTTGATTGACGCGAACATGCCGGTCTTTATTTTATTCGTTCTGTCGGATATCTGCAGCGTTACTTCCATTGTACGGGAGGTCGGGTCGATTACCGGGCTGATTTCAGAAATTTTGGCGTTGAAGCTTTCTGTCGGGAAGGCTGCAAAAAAAACCTCGGCCGGGAGCCCTGTTTTCAGGTTGCCCGTGAATTTTTCGGGTATATAGGTAACAAGTTTCAGATTACGAAGATCTCCGATAGTAATGATTGAAGTATTCGAGGTGACCTTGTCGCCGATACGCTCATTTATGCTCAGGACCGTTCCGCTTATGGTTGAATAAACGGGGCTGATGCTGAACTGCTGTCCGGGCAGCGAAGGATCGACCGATGCAATAATCTCGTCTTTGGTTACGTAGTCTCCTACATAGGTATTCAGATTGGTAATCTTTCCTGACACATCCGGATATATATCGATTTCGACATCAGTAAGCACATCGCCGTTCACTTTAATATACTTTGACACTGTGCTGATAGATGCAGTATATGCCTTTACCGCCTGTGCATTCACCCCTGCAGCCGCGGGTCTTCCGCCTGATTGGGCGCTTCCCCCGGGCTTGCCCCCTGACGGGGCGCCTGAAGGTGCCCCTCCTGACTGGGGCGGGCCTCCTGCTGACTGGTACCCGCCTGCCGCCGGGGCTGAAGTTTTGATAATGCCCTGCTTCTGAAGGACCGGGAGAGCAAGGAATGCAAGCGTCACAATTATAGCCGCACTGATTACGAGTTTAATTATAATATCAATCTTTTTATTCATTTGCTTCTCCAGTTGAATAAAGTTCATCAAGGCTTTCCAATCCAAGTGCATCACGAAGGGCTATCAGACCGGTCAGATAATTATACTGACTTGAAAGGTACTGCTGCTTGGCTTCGAGATAAGACTGCTGAGCATCTTCAACATCCAGCCGCTGAACCGAACCTCGGGCGAAGCTCTGTTCGCTCATTTCGTAGGATTTTTTTGCCAGTGTAATGTTTATTTCGGACAGTTCCATGTTAGCCGCCGCAGTGTCCAGCTGGGCGGATAGATTGTAAATTTCGTTTTTAGCTTCGTTAATAGCCTGTTCAAGGCTAATTTCCGCCTTTTCAATACGATCGTCAATCTCGGCCATCGAAACTGAAGCGGAAGACCCGGGTATGTAATTATCAATCGGTACGCTCAGATTGATACCAACCGAAAAGCTGTCCGACCAGCTTTGTGAGCCGGTGGCGCTGTATCCGCCTGAAAGTCTCACTGTAGGCGAGTAGTTTGAAAAGGATGCAAGTGTTTTGTTATTATTCAGGATTTCCAGATTCTTCCTGAGCGAAATAATGTCGGAGCGGTTGTCTATGTAGATCTCAGCCAGTTTTTCAGCATCAAAATTTACCTTCTTTGTTTCAAGACTGCCGTCGAGCGTAATTTTCGCATCCGGTTTAAGCCCGAGCACGAGCCTGAAATCGTTTAATCGCGAATTGTATGCAGCTATAGCCTGTTTGTACTGGGGTTCAAGGTTCGCGGCATTTACCTGTGCCTGAAGAACTGCAAGCTCTGATGACCTGCCGTAGCTGTAGTTGGTCTGGGCCTGTTCGTAATTCTTCTTCGCAAGCTCCATATTGGCTGTGACTATTTCAAGATTGGATTTGCTGGTGATTAGATAGTAAAATTCCTTTTCAATACTGCTTTTGAGCTGTTTTTCGGCTGCCTGGAGGGTTATCTCCTGGCTGTCGTAAGAGAGTCGGATTGATTCAATTGTATTTCTGATTCCCGGGTTAAGTGAAAGGCTGAGGCTCAGTGAGCCGCTGAATCCCAGGCGGAAATTGATTGAATCGGAAAAAACAGGCGTCGAAGCGCTTATTCCGGCACCGGCCGAAATTGACGGGAGGAAGTTGTTCCACGAACTGTTCATTTCGCGTTCTGCTGTTCTGAGGTTTATCCCCGCTGTTTTTAGATCAGGATTGTTTTCAAGCGCAAGTTCTATACAGGATTGGATGTTTAATTCAAGCTGCTGTGCCGATGCTGCCGAGAGCAGAATCATAAGCAGAAAAAGCAGCGCAGATAAACGTTTCATAAATTTCCCTCCGCCAAAACACTATCATTTTTGGACTCTTTATAGACAGGTCAATTGTAAATTATATGTAAAAAGCATGGTATAATTATGCAGAACAATGATCGGGCAGTAAAGAAAAATAATTGCAGCGATTGAATTTATTTACGCAGCGCAATTCTGTTCCGGATATTCACTGACGCTGAAACAGCCCATGTAACGCCGAGCATAATTGCGAACAGCAGGAATACGGATTCGATCGAACCGGCAATGGAAACCCTCGTGGCCATCAAAGGCGACAGAAACCACGCCAGCGAGCCCACGGCAGTTTGAATGCCGAAAAGCATGCCGCGGTTTTCAGAAGAGACCTGTTCGCTCGTTATAGCCATGATTAAAGGCTCAACACCGCCTATCAGAAAGAATGTTAACACTGCGAAAATAATAAATGATCTTAAGCCCGGAATCAGGGTGATAAAAAGCGACACGGCAGTGCCGATACCTAAAAGGACCGACATCAGGGCCATCCTGTTCATCCGGTCGCCGAGCCTCGACAGCGTAAGTCCCGACGCGGCCGAGGCCAGCGCGATGGCACCCGAAATCAGACCCGTCATCCTTGCGCTTCCTTCTATAGTCCCCCTGATCTCCTGTACGAACAGCGGCAGGAACGGGCTTGGCATGACTCTCGAAAGCCTGATGAAGAAGAACAGGATGAACAGCATTACCAGGTATGGAGTGATTGTCAGCTTTCCGGCCTTATATTTGCGGCTGTTCCTGCTTTTTAATTCTGATTTTGGGACAGCTGAACCCACCGCTATATGTCCGGCCATCTCCGGGGTCGGTTCTTCAATTAGAAAAATAACCAGCAGAAGGCCGATGAACATTATGGCAGCGCCGATGAAAAAACTTATCTGGTAACCGAATTGCTCGGCTATAAGTCCGCCAACAGCAGGTCCGAGCGAATAACCTATAAATGTAGATGACGAAACAAAACCAAGTGCGTATGATAATTTATCATCTGGTGTCCCGCTGGCAACAAGAGTTGCACTCGAAGTAACAGTACCCGTCAGCAGGCCCTGCAGGATCCGGAATATCAGGACGGTCCAGGCTGAACCCGCGAATCCAAGGCCGATAAGGACAACAGTTCCGCCGATCATAGCACGTATCAGCATCAGCTTTTTGCCGAGTCTGTCTGCGAGAACGCCCCATACCGGAGCCATAACCGCCAGTGCGAGCGACGGTCCCGAATTGAGCCATCCCACCCAGACCTTCAGCTGAACGGGGTCCTTGATTCCTAAATCCTGGATAAAAAAAGGCAGAAAGGGCAGACAGAACCCGAAACCCAGAAGGGAAAGGAATTGAGTGAGCCATACTGCATAGAGGTTTTTCTGCCATTTCTTCATGACGGTATTCTATTTGCTATCGCCTGATTATTCAATCGATAGCAGGAAAGAAAAGCCGGCATTGATTAACGTCTGTGCAGAGGCAGAGGCAGCGCAGAAGCGGAGCGTTCGATAAGATATGTTAAAAGTCCGGCTCGCTCCCGAAACGCATTATTCTGCCGCTTTCAGGGTGACTGAAGCTGATTTCAGCCGCATGAAGCATCATCCGTGCTCCGCCGGCATGTTCAGAATCGCTGCTGCTGCCGTACAGCCGGTCTCCAGTAATCGGACAGCCCATTCCCCCGGTATTTACACCATCGCTGAAATGTACCGGATGTGCGGAATGAAGCCGCAACTGGTGCGTGCGTCCCGTCAGCGGGGTATATTCAATAAACGTATTTCCGCCCCGGATTTCGAGAATCTTCCAATCGGTTATCCCGATTTTTCCGTTCACCGGATCATAAACCTGGAAGGGCCTGTGATCCGGGTCAAGCCTGAAGCTGAGCTCAATGCGTCCGCTGCCGCCGAGCCTTTCATCCGGTATTCCGTCAAGCATTGCTGTGTACCGCTTCCGGACCAGGTTGTCCCGGAACTGGATGGACAGGTTCCTGTGGGCCTCCGCAGTAAGCGCAAAAACCATTAACCCCGAAGTGTCCATATCGAGCCTGTGAACGGCAGGCTGGGCAATGCAGCCGCTGAAGTGTTGCCTGATACGGGCTGCCGCGCTGTCCGCTTTTTCCGGGCCCCTGCCGGGAACCGAGAGCATCCCGGCGGGTTTGTTTATTACGGCGATTACGCTGTCCGAATAAATTATTTCGGGTATCAATTGCCGGCCCTGCCTGAAGTCATACGGGGACTGAGCCCTTCAAGCATGAACCCGAGCAGCGGGACACATTTGTCGGTACAGGGCGGATAGAACATCCCGTGTAATTTTGTTCCGGACCGGTTTTCGCGCCCCCAGAAAAATTCAGCAAGGCTCAGCGGCTTAAGACCGTTAGCCGCGGCAAAGTTGAGCAGCTTCGGGGCGCAGCAGTCGCCGGTGCCGGCCGGGATCGACCATGGTTTATCATCCGGAATATCGAAAATATCAAAGAGGCTCGCCGTCCTGCCCGAAAAATTTCTGACGGTATACAATCCGTGAATTTCGGCCATGTGGCTCTGCGAAAGCAGCCGGCGTCTTTCCATGAGTTTCGTCAGCTTAGCGGAGTTTTCGCCGCGAAGGTCTGCTCTAAGCTTTTCAATTTCAGCCGTAAGGCGCTTTATTTCGGGATCCGCTTTTTCAACCGCAGCCTGAAATTCTGCAGGGGAGGGTATCGGCGGCACCCATCCCGCGGCTTCCCATACCCCGTTGAATTGCCCGGAGAAGGCCTTCAGGACTATTTCTCCGGTTCCGGGCTCTGCATTGGACTGATGATAGCTGTCATTCTGTTCGCATACAAGGATCCCGAACATCTGTCCTCTTCCCTCAGAAAACAGAACGGCGGTAGCAAGCCGCGCGTCCCTTTTGTCTGAAGGCATCGAAAAATCGATGCACCCTTCTTTTTCAAGGGTTTCCATAAGTATGCGGCAGCGGGTTTCAGCGGGTTCCGAAGGCAGAAAATCAGGCATCCTGATCAATCCCGGAATGCTTCCGGGAGGTAAAGCGCAAAAGTGCAAGCCCCTTTTCCGGGGAAGTTTTTTCAACTTCAGCCTTCATTGCGAAGTTTCTTTTATGATCGTTTTTAAGATAAAGCGTAAGGCTGTCGCCCGGTTCAAGCTTGTTGTACTGATCGGTAATGAAAAAAGCCTTGTCGGTAATATGCACTATCAATGATTTAAAGGATTCTGATATTTCACCGACCGCTTTCTCTCCGGAAATTTCAATTTCGGTATTCATCTTCGAAACAGTTTCGGCATCGGAATGGGAGGCTGAAAAAAGTTCCGATTTGACTTTATCAACTGTCAGCGTGAATACGCTCAGCCGGCCTTCATAGGGAGCAAAAATCCTCAGGTTTTCATCCGTGACAATCGGCTCTTTCTGTTCCGGGCATTTAATTGTAACATTCGAAATCGCCTGGGAATATATCTCGGCTTCGAGTGATTTTCGGTTTTCAGTCGCGATGAATACCGGCATATATTGAGGCAGATCTCTTGTTGAAAGTGATCTGCCCGCGCTGTCATCCTCTGCATAGCCGAGTTTGATCTTCAGCTGACTGTCAAGCGCTGTCTGATCTTCGTCCAGTTCGCCGAGCTTGCGCAGCGCGGCTCTGTACGAGCTTCGGTTTTTTAAAAGATGGTATTTTTCTTCCTTTTTCCGCATAGTTGATGCAAGTTCATCGATAAAATCGATCTCCCTGATGGTAAGATTGAATTTTCTTAAAAGCGACTGGTAGCTTGCTTCCGCTGCTTTCAGCGTCCTGATCCTTCCGCGGATACCTGCAGTCAGGGTAATGGCTATGATCAGTATGACTATTGAAAATATAATAATTGTTACCGGTTTTACATCGAAAATCCCGGAATTAAGCTGTTTTGCAATCGCGTCAAGGACTGTATTATCGTATGAACCATTCATTTGAAACTGAGTATACCATTATATAGTTCAGAACGAAACATGTTCGGACGCAATCTCGGTCAATTTATCCATATCATCAACAGCGAACAGATATGTATCGTTTTCCGTCCGGAAGATAACAGCGTCGCCCGATTTTTGCGTCACTATTTTTGCCATGTCGCCGTTGGCCAGCCTGAAACGTCCGGCCCTGAAACCCGGAAAGGCCGAGCCGTTTATCTTGATTGTCGGTCTCCAGTCCGTATTCTGATAATCCTTTACAAGTTCAGCGCTCCGGACCTCGTCCCACGTGAATTCTATCTTACCGTAAACCGTTGATTTTACACCCGTATCGCTGATGCTGATCTCACCCGGTCTGCCGAACATAAAATATACGACACAGAAAACAACTATCAGTATGACTATCGATATTATTTTTTTACCCCTTTGACCGGGGCGAAGAAGCATCATAAGAACTATAACCGCAAAAATTATTCCGAATGCAATTAAAAGCATATTCCCGCTGCTGATCTCTATGGTCATTTAAAATCTCCTTTAAACTGTCATCATTATATACCGGGTAATAATTATTTTATTCATTAAAAATCTTAAAATGGGAAGTTATGATTTACGGCGGTTGTCAAAATATTTATGAAATATTATATTTGCTGTGGAACTATATATCCCCTTCTTTATATAGTTATCAGGGTGTCGACCCGGGGCCGGCCGGCCGATCACCAGCCGGCCCTTCTTTTATCATGGAGGAACTTATGGCAGCAATTAAAGCACATCTGGATTTTGTTCCCGTTAATGGCGGGCAGGGCAGAACCGAATCAGGTTACAATATCGATATTTTGAATGGTGAAGACAGTGCAAGACCGTATGAACTTCTTTTTATGGCGCTCGGTTCATGCATGTATTCAACCTTTGAAGATATAATAGTTAAAAAGCGGCTTAACTGTGAATCGGTTCAGATTGATGTATCAGGAGAAAAGCGAACCGAGGTTCCGGCTTTCCTTCAGACATGCGATATAAAATTTACGGTTAAAGGTGCTGATAACCCTGACGGCTTCAGGAAGTCATTTGATCTCGCCTGCAAGTATTGTTCGATTTTTCAAACCCTGAAGAAAGTAGCAGAAATGAAACCGGAAATCGTATTCATCTGAAAGGCTGGGCGCTATTCTTCGGACGCTTCGTCATCCTTGAACAGGAACATGAACTCTTCTTCCGAAACGAGTTCTTCGCTTTCCGCTTCCTCAGACAGTGAAAGCAGGATTTCTTTTATCCGTGAAGATTCATTTATGTGTTCTTCTTCGATGGATTGAAAATCGCCCTTGTAGCTTCGGATGAATTCTCCGAATTTCAGCCGTTCATTAGCAAGGTCGTCAAGCAGCCCGAGGAAACTCGACGAGACCCTCAAAAGGTTTCGAATCTGTTCAGGCGACTTAATATGGCTCGTCTCGGTGATAGTGGAATATAGTTCCTTCAACGCCTTGCTTATGAAGAGCAGCTGATTTACGGTGTATTCCAGAAAAATGGATGAATCAATGCTTATCGAACACCCGCGGCGCAGGGTCCGCAGCATTTCTTTCAGGAGAAAAATGTTTTCTTCATAATGGATCATATTTGCCATGGTAGTACTATTTTCGGTAGAAAACCCCTGCAATTTAAATATAACCTTCGAAAACTGTGGAAAATCCGATATCTTTTAAAAATCGTAATGGATATTGCTGATACCATCAGCCTTGACTAAGTCTTTCTCCTGTGGTAGTTTATCGTGACCTCTTTATCCGTATCGGTATGAAATGCGGATCATTTAGACCATAGGGAGGAAAAATGAGAAACTACGACGCAGTTTTTATTTTTCGAACTGAAGCAGACGCCTACAAAGGCGGACTGGAAAAGGTAAAAGAAGAATTCAGTAAAGTGGGCGCCGTCATCACCAAGGAAGATGATATGGGCGATCGCGAACTTGCCTACCTGATTAAGAAAGAATCACGAGGACATTACTACTTATTCGACGTACAGCTTGCCCCGGATTCGATTGCAAAAATCGATAAAGCAGTCAAACTCTTTAACGAAGTTCTGAAGTTCATGTTTGTCAAAAGAGACTAATCCCATAAAAACAGGAGCCATACATGGAAGATGTAAATTATGTGATCATCATTGGCAGGCTCACCAGGGACGCGGAGTTGAAATATACAAATTCCGGTCTTGCAGTGAGCAGTTTTTCCCTTGCAGTTAACCGCAGAAAGAGGTCCGGCGATAACTGGGAAGACGAAGTGTCATTTTTTGATCTGGCACTGTTTGGAAAACGGGCAGAGTCCCTGAACCAGTACCTAACCAAAGGTCAGCAGGTTGCTGTTGAAGGTTCGCTGACTCAGGACCGGTGGGAGCAGGACGGAAATAAAAGAAGTAAAGTGAAGATCATTGCCGACAACATCCAGCTGTTAGGCGGACGCGGTCCGGCGGCCGGAATGCAGGATTCAGGTTCGGGCAATGGTTATCAGCAGGGCGGAATGCAGGGTTATAACGGATACAGTAACCGGCAGGGCGGTGAGAAATTTCAGCCTGATAATAATTATTCCGCGGATTTTGAGGATGATATTCCATTCTAACAGGAGATTTTACACATGAGTGATGAAATAAAGAAAGGCTATGACGATAGAGATCGGAACAGCGATCGCGATCGAAACGGCGATGACAAGGGCGGCTTTAACAGAGGTCCCCGAAACAAAACTTTTTTCAGAAAAAAGGTTTGCAGGTTCTGTACTCAGAAGGTAGTCATGGACTACAAGAACCCTGAAGTACTCAGAAGATTCGTAACGGAAAGCGGAAAGATTCTTCCAAGAAGAATTACAGGTACCTGTGCAAAGCACCAGAGACAGCTCGCAAGAGAAATCAAAAGAGCAAGGGCTATTGCGCTGCTGCCGTTCATGAAGAGATAGTTTATGCTTTCAATTCAGGGAAGCAGCCGGTTGAGGGATATCCTGATTGCCGTCGTCGTGTCGCTGATTTTCAGCCAGATCGGTTTTCTGGTCCTTCTTCTTACAGTGCCGCTTTATACCCTGTATTACAGAAAAGGGTCCCGCGACCTGCTTATCAGTACAGCAAGCGTAGCGCTTCTGCTGATAGTAATGTCGGTCTGGAAGACCCGATCGGTAGCCGATACCGAATTGAGGAGAGCATTGGTTATAATCGAGGTTTTAATCCCGATGCTGCTGATGCTCGGCATGTTCTTTGTCATAGATATAATTCCTGTTATTTCAGGATTCAGGAAACTGTACAGATTTTTCCTGGCGACAGCAGCGGCTGTGCTTGTGTTTATTCCGGTATACAATATTCTGATGCAGAATGATGTATTAACGGAGGCGATCAGCAGCCAGATGGATGCAGTTGCGGGCGCATTTTTCGGAGACGGCTCAGGCACCTATGATGGCGAGGTTTTTAAAAGCTATCTGGGTAATGAGGGTCTTTCCGGATACATGAAGAACTTCTACATGAAGTCTGCAGCCGCAATATTTTTCCTGATTCTGCTGATCAGCTCAAGAGCTTCTGAAATGATACTTTTCAGAATGCGGGGAAGAAAGGTCCAGCAGCTGAGTGATTTCAAGGTGCCTGATGTACTGCTTTGGCCGGTAATGCTTGCAGCCGTTGGAATGCTTGTTGATATTTTCGGCCTGCTTAATCTTGGTTACGCAACAGCCGTCGTGTGGAATGCCGGAATAATTCTGCTGTTTGTTTACGGACTTCAGGGTTTGGCTATTCTTCGTGCGGTTTTTGCAAGATTCAAGGTTCCTAACGCACTCAGGATGTCGGTTGAATTATTACTGATAATGATGATTGTTATTCCGGGAATAAATTATATTGTGATAATCGGACTTCCGGTTTTGGGTATTTCCGAAACCTGGATAAATTTACGAAAATCTATAAGGAGTACTTAGTCGTGAAGATTATACTTAACGAAGATGTATATAATCTCGGAGAAGAAGGAGATGTCTGCGAAGTAGCAAACGGCTATGCAAGAAACTATCTTCTTCCTCATGGGCTTGCTGTTGCATTCAACAAGCAGAACCTTGCTGTCTTCGAGAGCAGAAAAGTGGCGATCGCCAAAAGAAAAGAAGAGAAGAAAAAGGCTGCCCAGGATCTCAAGCAGCAGCTCGAAAACATTTCACTTACCGTGAAAATGCCTGCAGGAGAAACCGGCAAGCTTTTCGGTTCAGTGAATAACGCTGTAATAGCTGACGCTCTCGAAAAAGAAGGCGTCGTTATTGAAAAAAAGAAGATCGAGGTTGCTTCCAGTTCAATTAAGATGATTGGAAAATACACGGTAATGATCAAACTTTACAGTGGTGAAAGCGCAAAAATTGAAGTTACAGTGGCAAGTACCGACGGAAAGGCTGAAGCAGCTCTTGAAAAGAAGATTGCAGCTGCACAGGCTAAATCAGCCAGGACTGCACCCGCTGCAGCTGAAGCAGATGTAACCGCGGAAGATGAAGCTGAAGATGCTGTTGATGAAACAGATGATGATGCAGAGGCTGAAGCTGAAATGGAATCTGATGAATCCGATGACGATTCTGATGAATCCGATGATGAATAGAGAATGACACCGGAAATCCTGAAGGATAAAGTGCCGCCGCATAACGATGATGCTGAAAAGGCCTCTCTCGGGGCGGTGCTCCTTGATCAGGATGCCATTGATACAGTCCTCAGGTTCCTGAGGGCTGACGATTTTTACCGCACCGCTCATAAAAAAATATTTCAGGCAATAATCGATTTATCAAACCAGTCCCAGCCGGTCGACCTTATTACGCTTGCAGAAAAACTGCGTGACAAGGGTGAGCTTGAGCAGTGCGGAGGGGCTGCATATATTTCAACCCTGTCCGACTTTGTTCCCACAAGCGCAAATGTTGAATACTACGCAAAGATTGTGTTCGACGCAAGCATCCGCCGTAAGCTGATACTTACTGCAAACAGGATGATTGCGGATGCGCATGACGACACCCGGGAAGGGAATGAAATAATCGAGGAATCCGAAAAAAGAATCTTCGAGATCACCGATTCGCATACTAATACTACCTATAAAAACGCCGGCGAGGTTGTTTCAAAAACAATCGAGGCAATCGAAAAACTCTACCACACCAAGGAAGCATACACAGGGGTGCCGTCAGGGTTTACGGACCTTGACCAGATGACTAGCGGTTTTCAGAAATCTGAATTTATTGTCATTGGTGCAAGGCCTTCAATAGGAAAAACTGCCCTTGCGCTTACAATGGCTGCGAACATCAGCATACACCAGAAAATAAGCTCCGGTTTTTTCTCGCTTGAAATGTCGGACATGGCCCTGATGCAGAGGCTTGTGGCATCCGAAGCAAGGATAAATTCGAGCGCGCTGCGTTCAGGTATGTTCAAGATGTCGGATTTCTCAAAACTGACTGAAGCCGCCTCACGTATTTATGAAGCACCGCTTTTTATTGACGATACCCCGAATATGAAGCTTCTGCAGATAAGATCCACGGCACGAAGGTTAAAAGCTCAGGAAGACATCAAGATAATGTTTGTAGACTATATCGGTCTTATCGAACCGGAGAACAAAGGCAAGACGCCGCGGCATGAACAGATCGGAGAGATTTCGCGTTCTTTGAAGGCGCTCGCACGTGAGCTTGAAATTCCAGTGGTGGTTCTTTCCCAGGTAGGGCGGCAGGCCGAAGGCGAGCCTCCGAAGCTTTCGGATTTGAGGGAATCGGGCTCGATTGAACAGGACGCTGATGTTGTTATGTTTCTGCACCGTGACCGTATGGGGTCAGATGAAGACGGCGGTAATAATAACAGAAAAACAGAACTTATTCTTGCAAAACAGCGTAACGGTCCGGTCGGAAAGGTTGAATTGGTGTTTGTTCCGCAATATACTAGGTTTGAATCGCTTTCAAAAGATTATAATTGAGGGGTGTTAAATGGGTTTCAGAGAAGATTATGAACTGGATTATCTGGAAAATGAAGCGGAAAGTATAGTTTTTTCCGAACTTGAGAAACAGCTGTCTGAAGACTGGGCTGAAGACGTCTGTAAATGCCAGGACTGTGTTCTTGACATGGCGGCGCTCGCACTGAATACCGTTCAGCCGTTTTACAGGGTTTCGCTTCTCGGCAAGGTATATGCCGGCGGTTTGAATAACAGCGAATACGGAGAGAAGGTTGCAAAGGCTGTGAATGATGCAATTGTTAAAATATCTGTAAATCCTGCTCATTAGTTGGAATATGTTCAAATTATGTGATAGAGTATAAATATATCTCTGTAGAAGTAGGTCTAATTATGAAAAGAAAAATATCCTTCCTTTTTTTAATAATGTTGATTGCAAGTCCGATTTTTTCGATTGATTTCAGTGCTGACTACATTGAGGGGTATCTCGATCTGAAGGACGGTTCCGGATGGTCCGAGGTATATATCGGGGATTTACTGCCGGCTAACGCTGTCGTAAAGCTTGATCAGGACTCCTACGCCGAGCTTTCATACGGAAATGACACGATTAAGCTGTCGAGACCGGGCACATATGAGCTGAGCAAGTTAATCGGGGCAAAATCTCAGGTTGCCGATTCAGGCAGCAGCCTTTTTACAGGAAAATTTAAAACCTTCATTCAGGAAGACACCACAAAAACCCAGTCAACAGTCGGGGGCGTACGCGCGGCAGAAGCCGAAACTGTAAGCATCGACTGGATGAGCAGCGAAACCGCCGATCTTATCAAGAGCGGCAAGGAAGCACTCGAAGCGGGTAATACTGATGACGCGCATGATTTCTTCAGCGAGGCATATGATTTTGCAGCGGATGAATTTGAAGAAAGTGAAGCGCTTTATTTCATGGGGCTGACTGCGGCCATGAAGGGTGATTATCTTGAAGCGCTCGATAATCTCGATATGGCTTATGTTGAAGATGACTCGGAATACTATACCGATTATTACCTGCTTAAGGGGCAGCTGCTTGTAGAAAGCTTTGCCTACGACGAAGCTTTTAAATTCCTGAATGAATACAAGGCTTCAGCCGGTAAGAACACTCCTGATAAACTTCAGCAGATCTACTACATGATTGCCGTATCAGGCAGCAATGCCGGTGAGCGGAATGCAGCTGTTTCAGCAATCAACAAGCTTATTGCGATTGACCCGAATTCAGATACAGCAAAAGCTGCTAAAAAATACAAAGACAAAATCTAAAGATCAGTTCAAATAAAAAAAAGGACCGTTTTTCATGAACCGGTCCTTTTTTTTGCTGTAATCCCTGACGAAGATGCACAGGTCAAGGCTATGCCGTTTATTTTTTGAGCCAATCAGGGATGAATATCTGAACAGTATTCAGACCCGTCCCGTCGGTGATGTATGCGTAATCATCCTGAACAACAATATCAGCTGCATAGATGGTGTCGCATTCGCTCAGCAGCCTCGGATTATCCGGATTTTTAAGATCCCAGACTGTCAGCCCCTTGTATCCTTCTGCAAGGTAAAGCTGATCTGCTTCAAGAACTCCCCGTTCAGCGTAATTTGTCTTCAGAAAACCTTTTTGAACCGGATTTCTTCTGTCAGTTATATCAAATATAAACACACCCTTTCTGCCGAAAATAAGCAGACGGTTCTGATCAGAGAGCATGAAATTGGCGCCCTCGATCTCTATGATAGAGTAGAGTTCGGGTTTATCAAGGCTTTCGAGAGTATAAATCATCAGTCCCGAACGGTTATCACTGATATAGCAGGTTTTATCGGCGATAACACACCCGCGTGCATCGATCGATTTGATCGATGCTGCAACCCGGCCTTCTGAAATTAAAGAAACCCCTCCGTCGGAGGTGCATACGGAAATGATGTCGCTGGAATTATAGGTAGTGAGACTCATTTCCTTAATTGTTTCAGGCAGTTCAACAGTGCTGAGCGGAGCCCCGATGACAGGCTCCAGCAGCGGATTGATTTTAAAAACTGATAAAACAGAATCTGAAGTAGTGAGGTAGAGCGTTTCATTACCTACGGCGGAAAACCCTGAATAGTCCGGGGGGGGCTCCATGCCTATCTCAGCCGGCCGAACGGGGTTGTCGATATTGAAAATTTTAAACCCGGCTTCCTTCATCGGTACAAAAATCAGGTTTTTAAAAAGCGATATGCCTACGGTAGCAATATCGAGCTTGATTTTATTGATTACAAATGAAACTCCCTGCAGAAATGCCTGCACAGCCGACAAACCGTTTTCTCCGGCAACTATTACATTTTCTTCGGAGACATCCAGCGCACGTGCATTCTTTATGTTTAAAGAATCAAAAAGTGAGGGTTTAACCGGGTTCGAAACATTGATTATATTCATTCCGTTCCAGCCCTGCGCAACATAGATAAAATCGCCTGACAGCGTTAGTGCCACCGGATTTATGAGGCTGAATGTTGAAAGAAGTTTCGGGTTTTCGGGGTTTGTGATGTCAAGAATAATCAGACCTTCGGATTGCGACAGCAGATAGGCAGTGTTTTCAGCGGCAAGGATATCTATAATTCCGCTGTATTTATATTCAGCAAGTTTCACCGGGTTGTAAGGATCCCTTATATCAAAAAGATGTACGATACTGCTGTCATTGGAGAAGAGTATATTATCCTTCACAAAAACTACTGTAGACGTAAGATCTATTATTGAGCTTGCTCTTTCAGGTGTCTGGGAGTCTTTCACATCGATTATCTTGATGCCGGACTCATTATCGGCAATTATCGCAAAATTGTCCTTCAGGCAAACATCTACTGCGTCGGTTGTTCCCCGCTTGCCGGTTGAAAAGGGGTTTGCCGGGTCCATGATATTAATTATATCAAGTCCTTCGGAGCCGCAGGCAAGGTAAGCGTAGTCACCTCTGACTGCCACGGCGCGGGAGTAGCTTCCCTCAATTGAGCCCTTAACAAAGAGTGATTCTGGATTGGTGATGTCGACAATACGGAAGCCGCTGTCGCCTGCGGCAGTATAGGCATAATTGCCGGTCACATCCACATCAAGCGGTGTGAACGTCGACAGGCTGTTCAACTCAAGCACCCGCTCTACAGGAGCCTTAAGCATTGCTGCGCTAACATAACCGCTGCGGGCATAATCATAATCCTGAGGGGTAATATAGTAGTAGTATTTTTTTCCGAATGAGATGTCCTTATCGGTGAAGCTGCTGCCTGTCACACCCGAAGTAAGCTGGGTGAAATCCTTTAAAGGGTCGTCACTTCTGAAAATTGTATAATAATCCGCTCCCGGCAGTTTGTCCCAGTTCAGTTTAATCTGTCTGAATTCTCCGGAAGCTTTCAGATCAAAGGCTGCGGTTCCTGCGGGTATAGCCTGTTTTACCGATGACGACAGTTCGCCTAATTCCGTAGATGCTATGAGCTTTGCTGAGTATAATCTGCCGTTTGCAATATTTCTGATTATCAGCGGCGGGGACACATTTTTGAATACGGCGGAGTTATTCTCTTCGGGGCTGCTGCCGTCGTCCGTCAGCAGAAGGGTGTAGTCTGCGTGCAGCTGGAGCGGTCTCCAGTTAGCTGTCAATGCTCCTTCCTCGGCTTTAAGTGAGAAACTTGTAATACCTGCTGCGCTCTTTTTGATTTCAACAGTTTTTTCGGCCTGATTTCCATTTACGGCAGTAACAGAGATATAAATCTGCTGATTACCGGTAATATCAGTGGCAGGTATCTGGCTGCCGAATTCGAGGTGTTCGTTCAGCTGCATTGTGCCGGAAACAGGTTCTTTCCCGTAATTTTCAGTTGATGCTATCTCAAATGATAAACCGGATATTCCGCCGTATGCTGTGTCGGCGTAGGGGTCCCTGATCGTCCCTGTTATATCAATAAATGCGCCGTATTGTGCGTCAGGGCCGGGGAGTGTAAGGACAATTTCCGGAGGAAGTTTTCCGTCATGAAGCATCATGATTTTTCGGCTTATATTATTGTTGTAATCTTCAAGATTAATTTCGAGAGGTATACTGCCATGGTATCTGCTGAGTGAAAGATCGAGTGTGAAGCTTCCATCCTGTTCGAAAAAGATCAGGTTATTTACATCATCTGTACCGGGAATGCCCCAGCTTAGATTTTTTATCGTTTCAAAAACATCCGAGTCTTTGCTGCCGGCTGTTCCCTTCAGCGAAATACTGTCTTTGTAGTAATCGCCTTCGGAAGGCGTTGTTATGCTGAGGCCTGGTGTTTTATGGTTGTTTGAGAGACGGACAGTTGAGGTCACAGTTTTATCCCCTGTTTTTCCGGAAACACGGAGCAGCATCCTGCTGCCTAATCCTGAAAGCCTTAGAGGATAGCTGAAACGATTATTTTCGGTTTTAAAGGTTCCTGAAAATCCGGTATCGGGGATGTCCCAGGAGAGTTCTCTGAACCCGTCAGCCCTGCCTGAAACCGTAATGGTATTGTTGAACAGATCACCTTCGGCAGGACTTTCCACAGCAATACCTGCAGCAGGCTTTTCACCGTATAACGCCAGGTACTCTACCGAGCTGTTAAGGTTGTAATCTTCCGCGGTAATTTTGATTACAGGGTTTGCCGCCCCGGCTTCGCTCTTGGCAGATCTGCCGGGAAGCTCTGCTAATGGAATGCTGAACCGGCCTGTTCCATCGGTCGAAAGCGGAACAGAAGTTCCATTGCCGACAATTTCGATATATGCCTGTTTCAGCTGACCTTTGATGCTTCCCGTAATAACGGTATTATCTGTGTAAACTGAATTGTTCACGGGAGAAGAAATTGTAACGGCGGGACCTATCCGGTCATTTACCAGCACGAGCAGTTCTTCTGCAGAACGCCCAAGTGAATCCGCAGCGCGGACCCTGACCGCAAGCGTATCAGCCATGCCGGCCGTATTTATTTTAAATTGAAAACTGCTGTTGTTCTGCCGGGGAAGTTCTCCCGATTGTTCGGTTCCCGAAAGTTCCCAGCCGGCGGAAACGAAATTCGGAAATCCTGAAAAATAACCGGTTACGGTAACTTCTGATTTATAAAATGAGATTGTTTCGGGACTGGTAATTACCACAAGCCGTTTACTGTCGAAATATTCATCTTTCGCCGATGTGTCCTCAGCGGCAGCGGACGTACCGGCAGAACCCCATGCAGTGACCGAGCCGGCGGTACCTGCACCCGGTCCTGATGCTGTGATTTTTTCAACCCCGGCGGTGTTCCCGCCTGCAGCGGCAATCAATTCTTTTATAATTGATATTGAGGTTACCGAATTATCCTGGGGGAGTTCGGTCTGCTGCTGGAGGCCGCCGACTGTTCCGGAATCATCCGGTGCGGCTTTCGCTGTTGGTATTGCTGCGCTACTTTCTTCAGCTGCGGCCCCGGATGTGACTGCGGCACTGCCTGCCGGCGCTTCAGCCTGTCCAGGTTTTTTTTCTGCTGCTGCAGGACCTGAGGCCTGTACCGTAGTCGACGGCTCAGCAGCTCCTGCAGCCTTTACAGGCTGCTGTCTGCTGCATGAGAACAGTATAAATAAAATACCTAATGATAATAAAACTATTTTAATTTTATTCATCTTGGTTATTGCAGCCGCTTTTTTCTGAACAGCATAAACGCTCCAGCCGCCGGTATTATCAGCAGCAGCCATATCCAGCCGGAGGATGATGTCTCATCAGGCGGAGCAGTTGCGGTACTGCCGCCGATTTTGTGAGAAACAGCACCTGCAGCACTGGCCGCCGCCGATCTTATAACTGTGCCGGAACTGCCTGAAGCCGCGGCAGGAACCCCTGATGCGGATGCACTGTCAGCCGCAGACGCCTGCTGCCCGGTTGAAGAATCATCGGTTGTAGTTTCTACTGCTGATGGCCCTGTGTCCGCTGCAGCAGATTTACCGGTATTATCATGACTGACTGTTTCTTTGCCGGTACGGTTAAAAAGCCCGCCGGTGTAGCCCGCGAGGGCAGGGCGGCTGAAGCTCTGCGAGCTCAGCGCTGTTTTGGTTGTCGAAACCGAAACAGCAGGTGTTTCAGTTGAAGCATAGCTGTACGTACTCATCCGTCCGGTGC
>QKCC01000175.1 GCA_003245835.1 Spirochaetales bacterium
GCAAATTGTGTTATTGAAAGTCTCAGATCCTGTTTGCGGATTGCCGTGTTCTTTTCCATTTCAGTAAGGAGATCTTCGAATGATATTCCTTTCTGGTTAATGCATCGCGCAAAGTAATTGCCGTCTTTTGTTAACGGATTTTTGACTAGTATAAAATCCATGTTCTGATTTTTCATAATTTGCTCCTGTTTTTTTAATAATTATTTTTGTATGTTAAGCTGTCCTTATTTAAAAGTACCGCTTAATTTTATGAGCGGTCAAAATCAGCACAAACTTTACCAAAAACCGGGAATTCCCTGCAGATCCGGGATTTACCGGTTATAATTCAGTATGTCCGCACCTGAATTAAAAACAAAGCTGATAATCGCTGAATCAGACGATCCCTGGTTCAACCTTGCCGCCGAAGAAGTACTCTTTAACCGCCTGCAGCCCGGCGAGGCTGCGCTCTATTTATGGGTCAACTCAGCTTCGGTAATAATAGGCAGGTACCAGAACCCCTGGCTTGAGTGCAGGCTCGGGCAGATGAAGGACGACGGAGTCAAACTTGCAAGGCGCATGTCGGGCGGCGGGGCGGTATACCATGATCCGGGTAACCTGAACTTTTCATTCATGGCCGGCGCCGAAATCTATGACAAGCAGACGGACTTCAGCATAATTCTGCAGGCGCTCGGCAATCTGGGTATTTCAGCCGGACTCAACAGCCGTAACGATATTATCGTGGACGGAAACAAAGTTTCCGGAAGCGCGTTTAAGCTGACCAAAACCAAGAGCGTCCACCATTGTACCCTGCTGGTGTCGTCCGATCTTGACCGGCTCAGGACATATCTGCGTCCCGGTACCGCCGCCATAGAATCAAAGGGCATCAAATCGGTCCGGTCCGAAGTCGCAAATCTTGCTGACTGCCTGCCCGGGCTTACTTTTGATGATGTTAAGCAAGCTGCCGCGCAGTCCTTCTTTAAAGAGTTTGGCGGCGGGCCGACGGAATACCTGTCCGAGTCGACGAGGAGCTTACTGCAAAGATCGAACAGCACTGTAGTCCAGAATGGTTGTTTGGAAAATGCCCGGAATTTACCCACAGTTTCAGCGGCGATTTCAGCTGGGGCAGGGGCGAGGCCGTCCTCGGTATCAGGAACGCAGAAATCTTTGATTCAGCTGTAATTATAAACGGTAATACTAAAACAGAAAATGTGATCTCACTGAGTTTTCAGCAGGGCCTTGCCGGGGTTCCGTATTTCAGAAAACCGGTAGCCGAAGCCCTGAACGCAATACTAGGAAACAGCGCAGAGCAGGGCGGCCTGGTTTCTGAAGTGATCGCTGATTTAAACGGGTTAATCCTCTCTGAAATCCCCGATTTTTAAATACTGTTCAAACCTTCCGTTATTTCTTTTTTGCTGCTTTCTTAAGGCTTTCGCGGCGTTCCCTGTATTCGGGCAAGTCTATCATCGGAGGTCGTTCGAACTCTACAATTTCATGTTCCACCGCCTCAAAGTCGCGGTCACGGGCGACGAACTGTCTCAGCACGTTGTTCATTTCGGGTAAATCCGAAACCAGCTTCAGCTGTATGAGCCGCTTCAGGAATGCCTGCAGAATACCGAACGACATCTTTCCGAGGTCCCTGGTGTCCTGGTTCCGATGCACCCTCTGGTCAAGGTCGGTCTGGGCGAAGGCGCTGAGACCCCACTTAGAATAGACGTCGATCAGGTGGGAAGTTTCTACGCCGTATCCGATAGGAAACGGAATTGCTTCAAGCACCTCGCGCCTGACCGCGTACTCTCCGGACAGCGGCTGTATTACGCCGGAAAGCTCCGGAAAAAAGAGAGAGAACAGCGGACGGACAAGGATTTCTGTTACCCTTCCTCCGCCTGAAGGTCTTATGCCCTCCGAGAAGGCGAGCGGCCTGTCATAAAAAGCCTTTACGTATTTTATCTCATCCTTGAAGACCAGCGGCGCGACCAGGCCGTAAACAAATCTGGGGTGGATATTTTTAATATCCGCGTCGATATATACTATGATGTCGCCCGTCAGCTGGTAAATGGCCTTCCAGAGGTTTTCACCCTTTCCGCGTTTGGGTTCAAGGTCCGGAAGGATGTCTTCAGCCAGGTAAACTTCGGCCCCGAACGACTCGGCTATCTCGCGTGTTCTGTCGGATGAGCCGGAATCTATTATGGCGATCTCGTCAATCAGCTTATGCCTTGCCATCAGTTCGGACCTGAAGATAATGATTTCTTTTCCGATTGTTTTTTCTTCGTTCAGTGTCGGGATGCAGAGCGATATTGTCAGCCCCTTTTTGTTTTTTTCTTCAACGAGGGCGTTAAGATCTTCAAAATCGGAGTGATGGAAAGTATTCTGTTTAATCCATTTATCTAAGTTCATTCGAATACCCCCTGTCAATGGTTTCGATCAGGGCTACAAGCTGGGCAAGACCGGTGTATATCGGCGCAATCTCGATGCTTTCATCCAGTTCATTCATATTATCACCGGTTGATATTCCGATTGTAAGGGCCGGGATGTTCTTGGCAATGAAGGCTGCAAGCTCCGATGTACTTGGCGATATTCTCGGTTTGATGTTCATGTGTGAGATAATCTGCCTCGCGGACGATGCCAGCGGATGTGAGAATTCTATTCCCCCGGGGTGCCTTCTGGCAAGCACGTTCAGATTGATTTCTTCACCGGTGTGGCTTGAGACCTCTGAGGCGATGTTTGAAATCTGTCTGAATACATTGGATACCATTTCTCCGGACTCGCTCCTGATTTCAAAGCGCAGGATTGAATTGGAGGCGATGGCATTGAAGGACTTTCCGCCTTCGATCGAGCCGAACGCAATATTGCATTTAGGGCGTTTAGGCAGCGGTATTTCAAGAATGCGGTTTATCACTTCGTTTATCGTTACAATCGATCCGACTGCTCCGAACCGCGTCCAGTCGTACTGGTCGGGTACTTCACACCTGAGCTCACATCTGATCATGCCTATCGATGAGTAGCTCAGCCTGCCCAGGCGGACGCCTTCCACACAGAGCCCGGCGGAGATCGGGATGTCCGTATTTTCAAGAAAAAATCGCAGGCCTTCTATGTCGCCGCGGCCGAGGCTCTGGGATGAACCGATAAGAATGATATTTGAATTAAGCTTCAGGTCAAGGTGTTCTATAATTGCAGGAAGGCTGGCAAGCGCAGCCACACCTAAGGCGTTGTCCCCTATTCCGGGGCCGGTCATGTACTGCGGCTGGACCCCTATGGTATGATCAATTTTATTGTCGAATATGCTGTCGGTGTGGGCGACTATAAGGATGTTCTTATCGCCCCTTTCTCCGGGAATAATTCCCAGGGCATTGCCCCTTTCATCAGTCGAACAGTTCAGCATCCGGTTCTCGGCGAACCTTTCTATCAGGAACCTTACCCGGTTGCATTCCCCGAAGGTCGGAGCCGGGATTTCGCCGATCATTACAATATTGGCGAGTATGGATTCGCTCAATTCCTTTATTTTTACTTCATAATTCTGCAGCTTATTTAAAATATCACTTATGTCGGGCATCTATCCCCCTTACCTTTATTTTAGGGAATAGGGGGCTCTTTTTCAACAAGATTATTTTTGCATTCCGTTTTTTAGTGGAATTTTCATATATTTTTTGATATGCTTGAATAATGAAGACCCGGTTACTGCCGGCTGCGGCAATATTATTCGTGATTTTTATTATCAGCTGCAGCCCGTACAGAGTCCCGTATCTAAGTCTCGATCTGAAAGGGGTTTACGATCAGTCCGATATAACCGTGAACTATACATATGTTTGCGAAGACCGGGACCAGCGGTGTGTCTACAGGCTGTATAACAGTCTGCAGCCGTCGGTACTGCTTGAAGGCGCCGATGAGGTAATGCCTTCGACCGGCAGCATGACGTTTACCGGGCTTGCCGAGGGTGATTATATTCTGTTTTTTTCCGTTTATTCTGAGCGGGACGGAGAATCCTTCCTTTTAAAATATCTTGATGAAAGTTTCGAATTTACAGTGGATTTACCATAGAGGAGTAAGAGTGACCTACAGCACACGCAGGAATACCTTGGTATTCAGGTTGATTATTTTTTGTCTGCTGCCCGCCGTACTTATGCTTTCATGCTCGGAAGGTATTTTTAACTTTAACGAAGAAACAGGCAATATTTCGATAGCGTTCACCGCTGATTCGTCGGTTACCGACCAGTTAAGCAAGGTTGTTTTCAACCTGACCAACGATGAAACAGGGGCCTCAATCCGCAGGGAATCCGAAACGTACTACGGGTCGTCGAGTACCCAGCAGGCTGAATGCTATATCTCGCGTGCTGACGCCGGGTATTGGAGCCTGCTGATTTCGGTCTACGACGGCAGCGATACAATCATATCGGAACTGAACGCGGATTTTGAACTTAAGCTTGCCCAGACTGTGATCGCGGACATTGAATACTACAGCGACGGCAGTATGAGTGTTAATTATGAAAAACCAGTCGGCTCCGACCCTGTCTCGCTGCTTGAGGCGGACGGGCTTGATGTACTCGTAACTTTTTTTCATGTTTACGATTCTTCAGGTGCGGGGCAGGATGAGACGCAGATACAGACCAACCTGATTGTCAGCGGTGCGGGCTTTGACAAGTCGCTTGAAAGTCTCCGGATTACCTTCCCCGACGGAGGTGTTTTCAGCTACAACGGCGGATGGGCAAGGGCTGTCGGCAATATTTACATTGAGACATCGTCTACCATGCTGACAGCGACGCTGCTTGATTACAGCAGCCGGGGGGCATATTCGATGCTTCTGACGGACACCAACGGGACTGAAACCAGCCTTTCCGACTATTGTGATTTCGGGTTCGACCCCTACGCGCCAGCGACACTTAATGGTACCTATACAAACGCCAGTGCCAATGTCATTTCAAGCAGTGATTATAACAAGAACCAATCAGGTAATGCCGGCACTTATATTGTGTATACAGTAGATTCCTCTGACGGGACGTCAATCGGCGGATCGGCTCCTACCGTGTTTAATGATATTGCTTCGTTAGCCGATCTTACATTGAACGGGTACCTGGCAAGCGGACTGCTGGTGCTGTGCACCGTGGACGCCTATCTAACCCAGACTGATATTGACAGCGTCTATGATACAACCAACCCTCCTGATCTGTATCCGGACAATTTACCGTTCTGGCTGTATGAATACTTCGGGGACGGCCTCAATTACATCGGTGTTTCGGTGCAGTACTTTTAAATAGGCGATGGTGATGGTAAGGATGAAAGTCTTTTTTAAAAGCATTATCAGGCTGTTCCCGGTGCCTGCTGTTCTTATGCTGTTCGCATCCTGCAGTTACGGAATTTTCAATTTTGCTGCAGACACCGGAAGTGTAGAGCTTCAGTTCCGCATGGTCACCGATAACTACCTTGGGGTTGATCAGATTGATTACGAACTAAGCCCTCCTGAAGGCCTTTCGGTCAATGCTTCCGTTGATTTTTCAGGGAGTACAGAATACTACAACCTCTACAACATGACGGCTGGTACATGGAAAATCCATATCACGCTCTACGCCGGCGGGGCCCTGATTCAGGAATTCGACTTCGATTTTGAGATAACCGCTGATATGCGTACGACCTTGTGGCTTGAGTGCGGATATAGCTCAGGCGAATACAGCATCACAACTCAGACCTGGCAGTATTCCGAATACGATGACAGTTCAGGCAGCGGCGATAATACCGCTGTCGCGGCTTTTACGGTATCGGATGTCGTCATAATGCCGTCGGTATATGAAGAATATTACAGCAGCGGCAGGCAGTACGGTGTCGACGTTCGTATAAAGGGGGCGGGGTTTGAGGGCAATCTTTCCAGCCTCGAGCTTACGTACCCCGACGGCAGTGTTTACAGTCTCGGACAGGAATACTACTACTCCCGAACAGTACAGATGTTTCACACCATTGACGATGTGCTGATTGATATAAGCAGGAACGCGGGGGGCGAATCTTCAGTTGTAAACGGAGATTTCACACTCTACCTTAGCGATTATTCAAATGTTTCCGAAAAATATACAGAGACTCTCGATTCGGATTATGATCTGCTTGTGCCGAAAATTACGCTGTATTCCAACAATTCGGGAGAAAGCGGTGAGATAATTCCGCCGACGCTTGACAGTATCGTCGAGCACTATTTTGACTACGAATTCGATTCGTCGCAGGGTATCGGTACCAGGGTTGTATTCATGATCAACCGGGAATACCAGATAATCATGCCGGCAGATGATACGATGCTTGCCGCATCCGATTATGGCACACTTACTGCTCCGAAGTCAGCAATGGAGCCCGGTGACTGGGAACTGATTATTGCGGCATTCGGGCACGTAACATCCACGCCTTTTTCCGATGCGGCCGTTGCCGGTTTGTATGTGGATGATATGAGTTCCGAAAACTTTGCTTCGTCGCTGTTTGAAATGTACGGCGGGGACACCGGTTTTGTCTGTTACCTGTCGGTTCCGGTTACCTTTTACTGATTCAGCTGTTAAAACATCCTACCGTGTAATGTAGACCAGGTCCCCGCTCTTGGGCGGTTCGGTTCCCGCAGGATCGGTTCTTGCCGAGATCTTGTTCTCGTCAGCTGCTGTCACAATTCCGAAGGTTATATAGGTTTCGCCCTGGCCGCGTTCCCTTCGGTTAATAGTTATCCGTGTGCCGTCTTCAACCGTCATATCGGTCAGTGGTTCAATTACAACCGAGTTTCCCGAAACGTAGGTTATCGAACCTATCAGGATGTCTCTGGCAACCACAGCCGTCGAAGCTGAATCCGAAATGCCTTCGGTCGCCAGTTCCTGAATCTTGCTGACCGCTTCGCTGTATTTGGGTTCACTGAGCGCCAGTTTTGTTACCGTCGTTTCGGCGTTTGATTCTGCTGTGGCGGTTCCTTCAAGATACGAGGTGAAAAGCAGGATGTCTTCGAGGGCATCGAAACGTCCCTGCTGGACGCCGTTGTTGTAGCCGGTTACCTCGGATGCCCTGAGTTTTGAGCTCATAACCTCAAGCTGGTTCTTATACTTTGTCTCGAGATCAGCCAGTTCCTTTTCGGCTGAGGATAGTTCTGAAGTAAGCCGATCAATTTCAGTTTCTGCTTCACGTATGGTCTTTTCCAGTTCTATGGTGTCGGCGGCGGCTGCAGCATCGGCAGGGGCTGCAGTCCGGGACTTCAGACTGTCAATTTCTTCCTTAAGACTGACTTTTGTTTCTTCAAGCTGCGCGGTCAGCTCCGCAATCCGGTCTTCGAGTTCCTTCTGAGTCTGTTCCGCCTGCTGTACTTCAGTCTGCAGTTCTTCGATATAGGACTCTCCCTCGGCAACTGTTTTCTGTGCCTCGGTCAGCGCTGCTTCGGCATCTTCTTTTTCACTGTTGAGCCTGAGGTTCTGCTGGTCGCGTTCTCCGATCAGCCTTGTCAGGCGGTCTATTTCATCATTCTTTTCACCTTCAAGTGTCGAAAGTGAAGAATCGGCATTATTAAGCTGAGATGAATACGTGCTTTCGGCTTCCGCGATTTTTGCCTCGTATTCCGCCTTCAGCTCAGCGATCTCGGCTTCATAGGCTGCAGCCTGTTCGGCAAGCTGTGCTTCATTTGTCCCGGATAATTCAGATTGCTGTGCTGTATTCGAGGCGGATAATTCTGCAAGTCTTGATTCGTAGGCATCGTTTGCAGCGGCTGTTTTCTCTTCCCAGCCGGCATTCAGCTCGGCTATACTGTTTTTATAGTCGCTTTCAGCCCGGGTAAGCCGGTTTTTTAGTGTATTATTCTCTGTTACTGAACTCTGCTGCAGTGCTTTCAGCGCCGCGTCCTTGTCACTGAGCTGTTTCTTTAACTGGTCGGTTTCGGCT
>QKCC01000021.1 GCA_003245835.1 Spirochaetales bacterium
TCCGACCTGCCTGATGTTCAGTTCCGGCAGCTTTACAGCAGGCCCCGGTCCATCATGCCCCCCGGCCTGCTGCAGCGTCAGCAGCCTGATATCATCCCCGGCAAATTCAAGTACTACAAATTTTCCGGAAGCGGCTGGCGCCCCGGGTTGTCCATAATCAGAAACATAGGCTGAAACGACTTCTCCGCATGAACCTGAAAAATCAGACGGGCTGACCGAGGACGATTTTATGCTGACTCCGTAATTGAGCACAGCGGCTGTTACCCGCTGGCCTTCAGGGTATATGTCCGTAATAATTTCTGCCGCAGGTAAGTTGTTTATTTCAGTATTCTTAATCACAGCCTGTAAATCCTCTCCGAATTCCCGGCAAGAACGAGTTCCTTATCTTTCGAAGGTATATCAAGTGAATTCACGAATGCGGGACCGTCCATCATCCATTCGCGCCGCACAGGGTATGAGCTGCCGAACAGAACATGATCAGCACCGAAAATTTTAATCGCGCTTTCAAGCTGGATCCTGCCCCATGGCGCGGCATGCGACATCTCGAAATAGATATTATTCTTAAGATATTCCGCAGCTGCATCATTGTTTACTGTAAAGCGGCCGATGGTTTCCCGGCTCTTTGGTTTGTTCGGAAACATAAGATTCATATAACTGAAAAAACTTCCGCCCAGCATTGAGTGCACCATTTTAAGATTTGGAAGCTCAGCGAACATTCCGCTGAATAACTCCCGGGATACTGCAGTAACCTGGTCGGCACACCTGCCGTATGAACGGCGCAGATTATCATAATCAAGAAAGGAGTCGTATTGAACTGGAAGCGGAGTATGGTGCACATAAACGGGCAGCTCAAGTTCATTTATTTTTTTTAATACGGGACGAAAAATCTTATCATCAAGATACTTATCTCCGTAATGAGCAGACATCTGGATACCGGTCATTCCAAGTTCGTTTACGCATCGTTCCAGTTCTGCAATTCCCAAATCCCCGGATCCGGGAGGTATCACCGCAAGCGCATACATCCGGCCTCCGGATCTGCGGGCGTGTTCAGCCATTCCGTTGTTAAATTCCCTGCATAAGTCAAGGCTGAGCCATTCCTGGCAGCCGGGCAGTTTTAATACAGCCTTGTCAACCTTCGCTTCAGACATATCATTCAGTTGATATTCCAATTCATACTGGCCCTGAGCATAGTTAAGGTTCTGAAATCCTTTGGGTTTTTCTACAACAATCTGCGTTTTATCTGAACCGGGAACCTGTGCTTTATATGCGTAATATCCTGATTCTTCAGCGGCATCCGCAAAAAAACGATCCAGCATACTCGGGTTCCGAAACAGGTTTTCCGGCATCCAGTAAACATTGGCATCAATTATCATCTGCAACTCCTCAATACGCAGGTAACAGAACTGTTTCGTTCAGTAAAGTAATTATTTCATCCCGCAATATTTCTGCGGAACCGCGGGCACCCATGGAATTCATTGAAGCGTAGGTAATACGCTCATAACTTTCCATATCAGGCAGGTACTTCTGAGCGCCGTTGACCATAGTCATAATTATTGTGTTTTTATACGGCGAAGCTTCCTTGATCTGCAGAGCTGTACGGCATACAAGCTCGGGAGCAACGCCGACCAGGGCTATGTTATTGATAATGAGAATATTGACCGCTACTTCCATCGGCGGACCTTCCTCAAATTCATAATGCATTGCCGGCTTCATATTGTGAATATCAGGAAATATCTTCTGCCCGGGCAGTATTACCGTTCTGCCGGCAGCTTTTACAGAAGCTTCGGCTTTGTAATTCTCAATAGAGCAGCCTGTTCTGATAACTTCTTTCCCAAGCCGCTCGCCGAGAAGCTCGACAAGTGCATAGCCTGCATCACCTATATCAATTCTGGAATAGTCGCGTTCTTTGTCCGTTACAAATCTGTTTGCAGTCATAACAGGGTTCTGATCTCCCGCGGCACCGGTGCTCCAGAGCGCGACAATGCTGTTATCGAATTCTTTTTCTACAAAACATGCTGCAGCCCCGCATAAATCGGAGCTTGCAAGCAGCCGCCCGTCCGACGGAACTGAATCAAGAAGAATACAGGACTGCACGGCGTAATTCATTATAAAAGCCAGGGGTGTTCCGTCTGCGGATTCAAACCGGAAAACCGTCAGTGTTTTATCTGATAACCCGTCGGGATTTGAACCTTTCCACCAGCCGGACTTTGTCTCCACATCGCGGTTGACATTGACATCACAATACCCCGTACCGAAACCGATCCGGCCCGGCCTGATATTTGAAAATGCCGCCCCGGCAGAATCCTGAACAGCAGAAAACACAGCAGCTTTCAGCATCCGGTTTCTGCCGGCCGCGTCAGCCGGTAAATCTGCTTCACCGGGTTTTATATGCGGTGTCTGAAAGGTATGACTCGCACTGACAATTATTCCTTCAGGTTCTACTCGATGGGTTCCGGATATCATCTCTTTTATTTGTGTAACTACATCAGTCCCCAGCGATGTCAAATCGATTGTGATGAACACAATGCTTTTCGACCCGCTGACAAGCAGAACGGTTCTTACAAACAAATCGTCATGAATCCCGAAAAACCCCTCTGAAGGAAAAAAACCGTCAGGAAGTTTGATTTCAACCCGTCCTGTTCCTATCTTTAATTCCCTGTTCAACATATCCGCGCCTGTCCGTTTACCTGTCAAGCAGATCTCCAAGCAGTTCAGCAGCACCCTCAATAATGGCTTTTTTCCCCTGTCCCCGTTTGAAATGCGATACAACAGCCTCAAACGCAAGGTGTTCATAACCATAATCATCACTGATATAGCTCAGGGAACCGTTACAGTGTGTAACGAGCACTGTTTTTTTCAGCGGAAGCCCATCCTGAATCTTCCGTCCCAGGCTGGACACCGGTTCACCGGGAATACACACAAAAGCCGCCGTACCGATCATAAAAACACCCAACGGCATCGTGACGGGCGGCTCATCCTCAAATACATAGTTGTCCGGAACATTATGCGGATCTTCGGTCTTTTTCTGCCCCGGAACCTGATACTTCTTCTGGGCGGCCCTGATCCGGACGCCATGGGCCATCAGTTCGGCGCCGGCTGCTGCAGACATTGCTTCATCGGCAAGGTTTTCAGCCTGTACCTGCAGAAGAATCCAGCCGGACTCCCCGGCGTCCTGACGCGTAAAGCTGCCCCGGCCGTCCGAGACCATACGGTGACTCATATACCTTGGAATCTGGTCTCCCGCGGCCCCGCTTGTAAATACAGCAACTGCTTTATTACCATGGCGCTTCTCGATTATCCGGCAGGTCTCGCCGGGCAGATCACCGGTAACCAGCATTCCGCCGTGTTTGGAGACAGTGTCGAACATGACGGCCCCGTGTACAGCATAATTTATAAAATAGGCAATAGTGTTTCCGTCCAAATCATCAAACTTCAGCACAACAACAGTTTTATCCGAAACACCGTGAGGGTTAGGCGCCATTATGCTCTTTCCGTTGCGGATGAAATTCCGGTTTACGTTGATATCACAGGAACCGGTGCCGTAACAGGCTGTGGCCGGGACCGCCGATTTAACCGCATCGAGAACGGCAGATTCAGCGGATTTCCAGACATTCCTGCCGAACTCGCTGGTTTTCTCTACATCAACCACATCCTGGTTATAATCATCGCTGACATGCGGTGCCCCGTGATTATGGGTAACCGATAAAAAGATATGGTCTGCAGGAATCCCGGTTATTCCGCTCAGATTTTCCTGCCACTTGTCGATTTCTCCGAGGTCCCCGAGATCCATGGATATGATCAGAAGCTCTTCCGCCTCATACGACTTAAGGTACAGACACCTTACGTAAAGTTCATCATGCTGCCCCGTGAAATACCTTCCGCGGAAGCTCCGGTATGGAAAGAAATCATCCGGCATATCGAGTGTCTTTTTGGAGGCTCCGACTAATAGATTATTATCTGTCTTTGAAATCATAAATTATTTACTTCCTTAACCCTGCAGCAGGCGACACGATGTCCCGGAGAAATCTCTTCAAGCTTCTGCTGTTCGTGGCAGGCTTCGCAGACATATCCGCACCGGGCGGCGAACCGGCAGCCGGGTTTCGGATTTATAGGCGAGACAATTTCTCCCTGCAGAATAATTCTTTCTTTTTTCTGATGAATATTTATGGACGGCACAGCCGACAGCAGCGCCTGGGTATACGGGTGCAGCGGCTTCCGGAACAATTCCTTTGACGGGCTCGTTTCAACCATCTGTCCCAGGTACATAACGCAGATGTCATCCGATATGTGCCTGACAACCGACAGGTCATGTGTGACAAACATGAATGTCAGTCCGTACTGGTCCTGCAGGTCCATGAGCAAATTGAGCACCTGAGCCTGTATTGAGACATCCAGTGCAGAGACAGGTTCATCGCACACAATAAATTTTGGATTCAAAGCAAGGGCCCGTCCTATTCCGACCCTCTGCCTTCGCCCCCCGTCAAGTTCATGCGGATAAGCCTCTCGCAATCTTTTATCGATGCCGACCATCGCCATCAGTTCGGCTGTTTTGTCCTGCCGATCTCTTCTTGAAAACCGGCCTGATATTGTCAGCGGTTCCATTATTATATCTTCAACCGTCATTCTTGGGTTCAGCGAAGAATAAGGGTCCTGAAAAATTATCTGCATATCTTCGCGAAGACGGCGAAGCTGTCTGGCGGTGACTTTGGTAATATCTTCACCGCTGAATTTGAGGGTTCCTCCGGTACTGTCCAGAAGGTGGATAATAGTCCGCCCGAGAGTGGACTTTCCGCAGCCGGATTCACCGACGACACCCATGGTTTTTCCCTTCTGTATTGAGAACGATACATCATCAACCGCATGCAGGGTGCCACGCGGGGTTTCAAAGAATTTTTTCAGGTTCTGCGCTTCAATTATTGCCGACATCTCATTCCCCCTTTTCAAATTCTCTTGCACAGCGGCAGAAATGTCCCGGCTCTATTTCAATCAGTGGACGCTTTTCCGACATGCACTGCTTACGGGCGTGCGGACAGCGCGGCCCGAAATAACAGCCTTCCGGCAGCATGGTAGGGTCAGGCGGAAGCCCTGAAATAGGATTCAGCCGCTCTTCATCTTCATCCAGACTTGGCACAGCCTGAAACAGTCCCCTGGTATAAGGGTGCGCCGGGTTGTCGAATACAGCCTCTTTACTGCCCTGTTCCACTATTTCTCCGGCATAGATTATTGCCACATCATCACAGGTATTAGCTACAACACCTAAGTCGTGTGTAATAAGCAGCATTGAAGTATTTATTTCATTCTTAAGCCTTTTTATCATATCCATGACCTGAGCCTGGATAGTCACATCGAGGGCAGTCGTTGGTTCATCGGCAAGGAGCAGTTCCGGGCTGCATGCAAGCGCAATTGCAATAACAACCCGCTGCTTCATCCCGCCGGAAAACTGGTGCGGGTATTCGTTGTAACGGCTTCCAGGTATACCGACAAGCTCCAGCATTTCTTCAGCCTTAGTCCCGGCATCTTTGCGTGATATATGATCATGCAGTTCAATTACTTCACGAATCTGATCGCCGACCTTTGCAATTGGGTTCAGTGCCGTCATCGGATCTTGAAAAATCATAGAAATCTTGTTTCCCCGGATCCTCCGCATCTCTTTCTCGCTGAGACCAAGCAGATTCGCACCGTTCAGATATATTTCTCCGGAGCTTATTCTTGCAGACACATCAGGCAGGATCCGCATAATAGCTTTTGCTGTTGAAGTTTTTCCTGCCCCAGTCTCTCCGACAAGCCCAAGGGTTCTGCCCTTCTGCATCTCAAGAGATATGCCGTTAACCGCATGTATCACATTGCCGTCGGAAGTGTATTCAACCGACAGATCCTTAATTGACAGCAGTATATTGTTTTCAGGTTTTATCATTCTGCTTCATCCCTATTTTTTCAGTTTTGGATCAAGAGCGTCGCGCAGACCGTCGCCGAACAAATTAACCGATAAAACGGCAAGCATTATAAAAATCCCCGGAAAGATAACCATATGCGGAGCCGAACGGATCAGACTGCGTCCGCCGGCTATCATAGAGCCCCATTCCGGGGTCGGAGGCTGAATACCAAGCCCGATAAAACTGAGCATAGCGGCACCGAGAATAACATGTCCGATCATCATCGTTGCCGACACCAGGACCGGGGCAAAACTGTTCGGCAGCACATGTCTGCCGATAATCCTCGGAGTACGGGCGTTTATTGAGATTGCAGCTTCAAGATACTCTTCAGTGCGGATCCCTAGAATTGATGCCCGCAGCAGCCTGGAGCTCATGGGTATGGCGCCGATCGACAGGGCAAGCATGCTGTTCAGGAACCCCGGCCCCAGAACAACCGAAACTGTTATTGCAAGAAGTATTCCCGGTATAGATTGAAGAATATCAATAAACCGCATTATTATATTATCAACCGCGCCGCCGAAGTATCCGGCAATTGATCCGAACAGCATTCCGATCGATGTACCGACAATTACCGACAGGAGGCCGATACTCAGCGAAAACCTGCTGCCGTAGATTATTCTGCTCAGAACATCCCGTCCGAGTTCATCAGTACCGAACGGATGCTCAAACGACGGAGCTGCACGGGTATTAAAAAGGTCCTGCTTCTCATATGAATACGGGGCCAGCAGCGGCGCGAATATTGCCATCAGCACAAGCAGAACAGCAACGACCAATCCTACAACTGCGGAGGGATTCTTCATCAATCGCCTTCCGATTATTATAAACCTGCTTTCCCGTTTAACCGCGGGAAGAGCTGAACTGGTTTTATTTTCTTTAGGCATTTCGGGCTTTCCTCCTTTTTGCTGCAAACTGGGATTTAATGCGCGGATCAATCACCGCATACACCAAATCGACAATCAGCATTATCAGTGCGAAGGCTATTGCCAGTATGATTACCGAACTCATTACAACATTGTAATCCCTGGTATTAATTCCCCCG
>QKCC01000111.1 GCA_003245835.1 Spirochaetales bacterium
AAAAGGCGGTGTTTCATCACACCCGGTTTTGAATTCGGCAATGTATTCCTCGGTGATGGTGTAACCGTATATGCTTTTCAGTTCGGTCGAGATTTCCACTGTATATTCCTGCTGCCATTCGAGTTTTTCTGCAGGGAGGAAGCGGAAGCATGTACGGTCATCAGAAAGTTCAGATATTCCTTTTACAGACGGACTTATTGAGAAAGCGGAAAGAATGGAATCGAAGTCGACCTCTGTGTCGAAAACAAGGGTGATTACCGGCTGCTGATTATCCGTCGTTGTTCCGTCGGCCGGCGAAACAGATACGATTGCCGGGGGCTGTCCATGCCTGCCTATCCTGAACTCAGCATTAAAGACTTCCCTGAGCGAATTGCCGTTTGTATCTTCGGCAGCATCAGTTACCCTGATTTTATAATCTGTGTTTTCGGCAAGGGGAGAGTAGGGGCTGAAGATCAGTGTCCTGCCTTCAACGTAAACCCTGCCCGGCGGTTCGTCTCCGTCCGCTGTAATGCTGAAGGCTTCCCCGGTACAGACCGGTTCCGGTTCGCGGTTGAAAATTATTTTAACTTCAGCAAGCTCCGCGGAAGAGTTTAAATCACAGCCGGGACTCCATGAAACGATCTCCAGGGCTGTTCCCGGTAATGCGCCGCAGGAACTGAGTACGGTTGATACTGCGAAACACAGAACTAACGTTCTCGAAAGGAAATCTGTCCTCCTGTTCATCAAAGCTCCCCGGCACGGAACACGAAAGAAACCGGGTCTATAAGGTAAGAACCTCCGGGTGTCGCGGAATCGGGTGAACCGGCAGCTATCCTGAACTTGTAGTAAACCGGCTGTTCCGCGGTACAGCTTACGAGGCCTTCATAAATCATCCTGATTCTGGTTTCTGTCTCCCAGTCGGAAGAGTACAGAACGGGGGCCGCCGTTCCCGGCGGAAAAGCGGCCGAGAGGTTTATCCCCGACAGGAATTCACGGCGGTTGTTTAAATATTCGGATGGAAAACCTTCGGCAAGGCTGATGTAGAAGTACAGTTTATCCGTATCGTAGTAATCAAGATCAGGAATTGTGATGTATCCGTCCCTATTGCAGCCATCCGCTTCAATGATCAGATCCGGTGCGGTATTGTCCTCAATTTCAATGTTCAGGATTTTCTGTGCCGGAATTGAGGGGGTAAATTTGATTTCCCAGTCGTCAATTGTGAGGTTTCCGCTGACGTCAGCCAGTCCTTCTTCAATTTTCAGAGTATATTCAGCTGCGGGCGGAAGGTCTTCATCGATGTAATACATTGCCGTGCTGCAGTCCAGGGGCATGATAAAGCCGTTTATTGAAGGAGTGAAGGTCAGCTTCCGTTCAAGGCTTGAAAAATCGATGCATTCTGAAAACACAACGGCAAGATGCTGACTGAACAGCAGGTCTTCAGCAGAAAATACCGTCAGAACTGTGTAGCTTCCGTCCGAATTATCTGAAACAGGGTAAACTCCGGTTATTGAGGGGGGCTCAGTATCCGTCCGTACGTAAAAACTGCCGCTGCAATTCCTGGGAATGGGAATACCTGACTGATCTGTTACCTTAGTGTAGATCGTCCAGCTGTAGCGGTTAAGGTTTACCCAGGTTTCATCCGGGGTGATCGTGACAACGGTGTAATCGTCGTTCCAGCTGTATCCGAATTCCGCAGACGGACTCAGTGTAAAGCCGTCATCAAATGTATCGCTGTCTATTGGTTTGCTGAATGTGAGGATAACCGCCTGATCGAGTCCGACAAGAGATGCGTTTTCCGGAACAGCCGATACAAGAACCGGCGGCAGGTCATTTGTCAGATAGTAAAAGGGTATATCTATATACTGGCTGAATGTTTTTCCGTCTGCCGTTTTCAGGCTGCCTTTGATCTGTATACGGTATCTGAAGCCGGGCTGCATGGCTTTGTCAGGTTTAAAAGCTGCATAACAGCCTTCCCAGAGGAATTTTCCGGTTTCCTCCCCATCCGGTCCGGCAAGGCTGAATATTGATTCAAACGAGTAGTGATCCGGAATCTCTGAAAAGCTGATTTCGATGCTGTCGTCTGCTCCGAGTATCTTCTCCGGTTCAGACGGGACGGTATTCACTTCTATTCCTCCGAGCCATATGAAGCTGCATGATGAAAGCACGGCCGCTAAAAATAATGCCGACATAACCGAAAGACCTCTACCTGACATCTACCTTGTCTCCTTCCTTCAGAAGTATCGAGGGATTCAGAACTACTGAATCGCCTGCTTCGAGCCCTTCGGTAAGTTCATGCATCCCGCCGGAAACAGTTTTGACGGTAACATTACGCGGGTAAACGCGGCCGTTTATTATGCTGAATACAAGCCCCCGGCTGCCGTCGAGCCGGACTAAAGACTCGGCAGGCAGTCTTATTACTTCTGAAAATTCTCCATACTGAAGTGAAAACCTCGAAAACATCCCCGGGCGGAATATTTCATCATCATCTTTAAGTTTTGCTTTTACCGTAATATTCCCGCTGCCTGCATCTATAACGGGGCTTATTTTCCGGATTACTGCAGAAAAAATTCTGCCCTTCAATGCATCCAGACTGAGCTCTACGGGCTGGCCGGGAGTCAGGAGCACCCCGATTTCTTCGGGAACGCCGAAGATGAGCTCAGCTTCGGATGAATCGAAGACTGTAAACAGCTTGTCATCCGCCCGGACTCTTTCGCCTGTTTCCATATACCTTGCACCGACAATCCCTGAAATCGGAGACAGGATTACTGTCTCATTCATCAGCGCTTCGGCGGACTGAAGTTCTGTTTCTGCAGCTCTGAGTTCGGCCTCTGCAGCCATCATTCCTGACTTCAGGGTGAGGGAATTTATATCGATCAAAATTTTCTCACGCTGTTCCCTTTTCTCGGGCAGGGCATAACCGTATTCGATTATGTCCTGATCCCTGAAGCCGATCTTTTTTATCTGTATGTCCTTCCTCAGGATCCCTATTTCCGTCTCGAGGGCCGAGAAGGAGAGCTCCATTGAGGCAAGACTCTCTTCAGTAGTACCGCCGATGCTGAACAGCTTTCGTTCGTTTGCAAGCAGACCCTGCCGGTGTTCAAGTTCCTGCAGCTTCTGTGTAAGATTAAGTTCTGATTTTTCGATGGAAATCAGGCTGCTCTCTGTTTGAAGCCGGCCTTCTTTATACCGGGTTACTGCAAGTTCGTATGCGGCTTCAGCCGAAAACAGTGCGGCCCGGGCATGGTCCGTGCGGATATCGAGCTGAATATTGTTAAGTACGGCAAGCGTCTGTCCTTCAGACACCTTGTCGCCTTCTTCTGCCGAAAGCTGCTTTATTGTTCCTTCTATTGCCGAGGTAATGTCAACCTTTCTGCGGAATGACAGGTTTCCGAATCCCTCAAAATTCGGTCTGATCTGCTCGCTTTCAAGTCTGTAAGCCTCAACACTGCCGGCGGGCTGAGTACTGTTTTCTGTATTACCTGTTTCCGGGTTACTGCAGCAGGAAAAGACTGCGGTTATTATTGATAAAATAAACCCTGTACAAAGCAGTTTGAGGTATGATTTTGTCATTGTTCAATAGCCTTTTCAGGAATTTCGTGATGATAATAAATGCTGTCGGATAAGATCTTCAGCTCGCCGAACCCGGCACCGGATAATTTTTCGAAAGCCCTTTCGGCCTTCATCAGTTCAAGTACTCCCTCGATAATTCCGATCTCTTCGCTGTAGAATTCGACCCGTGCTTCCTGCAATTCCGCTTCCGTGATTTCTCCAAGGCTGTTTCTTGTTTCAAGGATCGAAAGCCGCCTCTTTTGAAGGTCCTGGGTACTGCGCTGTATTGTCAGGCGCTGTCTTGAATTTTCAAGTTTTTTCAGGCTTGTGCTGATTGAACGGCTGAGGGCTTCCTGGGTATTTTCCAGAGCCTGAGCCGCCGTCTTCAGCTGCAGCATTATGGTTCTGTTCTGTACAATGTAACTGAGAGAGGGAAGCATCGCGATTTCAGCGTCTCCGGAGGAGGATTTTCGATCTTTACTGCTGAATCCTCCGGCAGCATTAATGGAAGACGGTGCCTGGTTGAAGGGAAACTCGGCTTTCAGACTTATTGTCCCTCCGGGTTCCTGAAGCGGAAAGTCACTTCCGCTCATGAAAAGGGATGCTTCGATGAAAATTGACGGTAAGAATGCTGTTTTCGACAGTTCATGCTGTGTATTTGCCTGCAGCAGTTCTACTCTTTTTTCTTTCAGTTCATGATTTCCGGAAACTGCAATCTGCTCCCACACCGAATGGTCGTTTGCCCAAAGCTGCATTCCATGGTAATTCCGATCAAGGCTTCCTATGAGTTCGAGGGAATTCCGATCGGCGAAAGTTTCGTCAAATCCGAGCAATATAGCAAAATCACGAATCAGCCCCGCTGTTTCGGTTTCTGTATCCATAATGTCAAGCTGCATGGATTTAATCTCAATTGCAGCTTCAATAAGGTCCAGTTCAGTAAGCGCCCCAATACTGTATTTTTTTTCTGATACCAGATACTGCCGCTCTGTGATATCAAGCAGTTCCAGCTGAAGCTTCTTTTTCTGTTCGTTTAAAAGAAGGCCGAAGAACATTTCCCAGACACGGTCACGCAGATCTTCGATACTGTTTTCAAGCGCAGCTGTCTGCATTTTAATCTGAACTTCCGCAAGTCTGAGATTTTCAAGGTTCCGGCCCCCGTTAAATAGAGGCTGTTTTATGCTGAGACCGAGCCGGATAAGCTCTGAATCTGCGGAATGCATGTTGGTCTGCCTGTTGTCGCTGTAGCTGAAATCAACCTCAGGCAGAAAGCTGCGAATATTTATTTTATTCTGAAGAAGTGCGAGCTGAATCTGTTCGCGTGCGGTGATTATGTCATCCGAAGCCTCTACAGCAAGCCTTTCGGCTGTTTCAAGATCGATTTCAAAAGCAAAAATCTCCGCTGCAGATGTCAAAAACAGTATCAGGATCAAACTATTTTTCATCATAGACCGCTTTGGAAAACTCCCTGATATTGTCGTCAATCAAATTAAAAGTCCATGAGATTGAATCAATGCTTTTTACGGTATCCTCGGAGTATATCCGGTATGCCGCCGGCTTCCCGTTCCGGGAAAGCAGAAACCTCAGCGTAACCGATTCCCTCGCGCTGAAATCATCCTGCCACTTTTTCATGTGCAGAAAGACCTCCATTTCGTAAACTCCGGCATCAGGATGTTCCGAAACGACAAAACCGCAGCCGGTAAGGCAGCTTTCTATAAAGCCCGGCAATTCTCCGGAAACACCTTCAAGAATATGTGAAGGTTCAAGTGTGACGGATTTCAGCCGGACAGTCACCGGTGCGGAGAAATCAGAATAAATACGGGTGGAACTTTTTCCTGTCAATGTCGTGCATGACAACAGCAAGGCTGCCGTCAGGGTGATAATAATTTTTTTCATAGCTGCAGCTCTGTCTGCTCTATAAGTTCAGTTACAGCCCGTCTCAGGGGGCTGTGCGGCGACAGGAGTTCAAGCGCCCTCTTCAGCTGCTGCAGAGCAGTTTCCGGATTCAGAATGCCGCTGTAGATCTTGGCAAGCTCAATTCTGTTCAATGCCAGCTCTTCCTCGAACAGACTCGCCCGTTTGCGGTATTCTATCGCCGCCCGGAAGTCGTTCAGGATTAATGCTGCGGACGCGAGTGCTCCGAGGATTCGCGGATCTTCGGGGGCTCTGGATAAAAGATCTTCACCCAGGGCGACCGCTTTATCAAGCTCATCAATCTGGATCAGACTGCGAATAAGCCAGAGTTCCGCTTCATAGTAGTTTTCTTTCTTTTTCTGAACTTCTTCAAGGGTTTGCGCCGCAGCTGCGTAGTTCCCTGAAAAGTATTCCGCCTTTGCCTTCAGCAGGCCTGCCTGGTGGAAACTGCTGTTACCTTCAATCAGCGCTGATGATATGGAGAGGCATAATTCGAAATCGGCATTATGGTATGCGTTTACGGCTCGCAAATAGAGATCGATTTCGGTGCGATCCGGTTCGGCTGGTCTGTTCAGATATAGGAAAATCACGACAGATAATCCGATAGGGATTGGAAGCAGATAAAGGAAAATCCTGTTTAGTGGTTTCATTTTAAATTCTTTAACCCTGATATTCCGGTTTGATTCAATAAAAGCCAGGAAATTCAGCGTTTTGTTCATTCCCGTACTGATGTTTTCCTTGTTCGTGCTTTAATTTTTTGTTAAAATACAGCTATAAATTAAAAAACGGGATTTAAATATGATAAACGTTGTTCTGATCGAGCGGAATCTGTCTGAGAGGATTCTGATTCAAAGCCGTATTCCGGATTTCTGTACGGTTGTAACCGTTCCTGATCTGCATTCAGCATCCGGGCTGCTTAAAAATAATGAGATAGATATAGTCCTTATAGGCAGCAGCGCCGCATCCTTTGACCGTTTTTCTGATGCCATAGCCGGAAAAACAGGATTCGAAATTATATTTTTAACCAGAAAAGATTCAGATAATGATCAATTTGCTGAATCCAAAATTCCGGAAAAAACGATGATCATCCCTGATCAACTAAATGAGCTTCCTGTTGTTTTCAGAGGGATAGCGGGCCGGAAGCTTCGTGAAATTACCTCTCATCCTGCATACAGTCTGAACCGCCGGATGGATTCTCTTATCGGTTCTTCCGAAAAAATTATGTCGGTCAAAGAGCTGATTGTGAAATTCAGTTCGGCTCCCGGTCCGGTAATAATAACCGGAGAGAGCGGCACCGGTAAGGACATCACTGCAAGGCTGATACATGATCTCTCTGAACGTTCAGCAGGTCCCTTTCTTGCGGTTAATGCCGGAGCAATACCGTCCGGACTCAGCGCGTCTGAGTTTTTCGGATCATCAGCAGGCGCCTTTACCGGAGCAGGAAACCGCAGCGGTTTTTTTGAAAGCGCCGACGGCGGCACATTGTTTCTGGACGAAATCACCGAGGTAGATCCTCAGGTTCAGG
>QKCC01000130.1 GCA_003245835.1 Spirochaetales bacterium
TTATCTGAATAATTCCTTTTGGATTTTCTGCTTCCCATTTTGCTGCATATATGGTTGAACCGTCGGCTGTTTCAAAGCTGTAGTCTGTCACTTCGCGTACTCCTCTTTCGTACTACACATTCCTGAAACAGATTATACCATATACTCAGCGTTCTACACGAGCGTTTCCTCCGGCTACAAGCTTTTCGACCTCATTGAGAGAAGCCATTGAAGTGTCGCCGGGGGTTGTCATTGCAAGGGCCCCGTGGGCGGCCCCGTAATTGACTGCTTCTTCCGGACTTTTACCGGTAAGAAAGCCGTATATCAATCCTGAAGCGAAGCTGTCGCCGCCCCCGACACGGTCATAGATCTCAAGCCCGGGACGTTCAATCGAGCGGTAAAATTCTCCGCCGGTGTAGAGGACCGCACTCCAGTCGTTGACGGTTGCGGAGATAACCTCTCTTAGGGTGGTGGCTATTGCCTTGAAATTGGGGTACTCGGAGCTCACGGTCTTTATCATATTTTTATAGTTTTCGATCTGAAGTCCTTTGAAACCTGTATCCGAGCTCTCAAGTTTGAACCCCAGGGCGGCTGAGAAGTCCTCCTCGTTTCCTATCATAACATCCACGAAACCGGCAATCTCACGGTTGATTTCCTGTGCTCTGCCCTGGCCTCCGTTGGACTTCCAGAGTGATGGCCTATAGTTCAGATCATAACTGATTATTGTACCTGCTGCCCTGGCTGCCTTCATTGCTTCAATAGTAAGCTCTGCTGCCGTATCGGAAAGAGCTGCGTAAATCCCGCCGGTATGGAACCAGCGAACTCCCTCCTCGACAAAAAGTTTATTCCAGTCTATATCTCCGGGTTTCAGCGCTGCAGCTGCAGTATGGGCCCGGTCTGAGACTCCAAGGGCTCCCCTGAGCCCGAAACCTTTCTCTACAAAATTGAGTCCCTGGCGAAAGTTTCTGCCTATACCGTCATAACTGAAATGTTTTGAATGACTGTAGTCAACGCCGCCCTGAGAGATTAAATCCTCCAGAAGGAGTCCGAGATCGTTTTGCGGAATTCCGGTAACCGTCGTAGTTGAAAGTCTGAAGCACTTATGCAGGCCGCGTATAACATTGTATTCTCCGCCGCCTTCCCATACCCTGAATTCACGGGTACTTCTTATTCGTCCGTCGCCCGGATCGAAGCGGAGCATTATTTCTCCCAACGACGCGGCGTCCCACCGGCATTCTTTTTGTGTTTTGATATTCAGAATTGACATTGTTTTCTCTCCCATGAATTCAGGTTCAGCTGTGAGTAATAATACAGAGTTTAGTTCAAATAATTTTACCGGTCAATTGTATTGATTTAAATTTGTCCATTATTTAAAATAGAGTTTCATATGGCGAAACAAAAAAAGGATAACAGCGTACAATCCCTGTCAAGGGCGTTCGATATTCTCGAAAGTCTATCGGCTGACAGGAAAGGAAAGAGACTTACCGACATCTCTGATGAGCTTGGGCTTCATAAATCGACAGTTCACCGTATGCTTGGGGCAATGCAGGACCGGGGGTATGTCGAACAGATCGATAAGAAGTATAAACTCGGTTTAAGATTCATTCATCTTTCAAGTCAGCTGCTGAACAGTATTGAATTGAAAACAGAAGCAGAACCGTTTTTAAGAAAATTGTCGAATGAGACAGGACAGACTGTTTTTCTTGCAATCAGGGAAGGCGCTGAAGTCGTTTACATAGACAAGGTGGAACAGTTCGACAGCCTGCGCAGGTATTCAATAATAGGAACAAGAGCTCCCGTTTACTGTACATCGCTTGGCCGCGCGCTTCTATTTGATTCAACTGACGACGAGCTGAAAGAATTCTTCGGCAAAATTAAAATGAATAAAAAAACCGCTGAAACTGTAATAGACAGTGATACACTGATTGCGAAGATCCGGCAGTATTCAGACAGGGGATGGTCTGAAGAAGCAGGGGAGCATCAAGCCGGGGTTCGCTGTGCCGGGGCCCCCGTTTATGACTACCGCAACCGAATTGCGGCGGCAATCAGTACCGCATGGAATATTAAACGTACCGAAATTGATCCCGACGAAATCGGCCTGATGGTAAAAGAAACTGCCGAATCGATTTCAAAACTTTTAGGCAGTATATGAACAAATAAACCTCGATTCTGGCAAAGATTATAATGGAGAACCGGTATTGAAAGACACAATCGAATTTATCGAAAAAAATCTCACAAAAGAAAAACTGGAAGCAATCGCATCTGCGCTGATAACCGCGTACAGGAGTGAAGACGATTTGACGCTGAAAACATACGCAGCCGCGGCAAAAGTAGATTACGCTTCAGGACAGACGGGACGGAAGAAACTTTTTTACGGAATTATCAGCAGGCTGCACCCGGACAGGCTGCCGGTTTTGACCGATGATTTCACAAAGGCAAAGGCCGCTTCGGATATAGAGTCACTCAGCAGGCTCAAACAGCTTCTTGAGCTGAAAGAGAAGGCTGCTGTAATTAAATCGGAGCGGTTTGATTATCAGCATACTGAAACCTGGGCTGCGGAGGATGATGAAGATCCCGCAGATTTTTACGATGACTACTCCGATGTCCGTGACGGGGATGTTGAAAGCTCGGATTTTATAAATGCGGTGAAATCGGCAATATTCGGTAATCATGATTTTTATGTTGAGCCGGCCGATCTCGGGCAGATAGACGGTGGGCTCGATGTAGCGAACTGCGGACTGGATGATCTTGAAGGTCTCGAATACTGCCGGAACGTCCGAAGTCTCGACATCTCGATGAACGATATTTCGAATATCTATGATCTGAGCAGCCTTTCGCAGCTTGAAGAATTGTATGCATCGGGGAATTCAATTCGGGACATCGATGTGCTTGCCGAACTCGATTACCTTGAAATTGCGGATCTTTCCGATAACGATATAGAGGACATTAAACCGCTGCTTAAAATGCAGTCACTGAAATTCGCAGACCTTCGTAAGAACCCGGTCAGCGACAGGGCGACAATCAAAAAACTCGAGACGATGGGTGTGATTGTTCTTTTTTCCTAGGCATGTGAAACCGCCGGGCTTCAGGCTGTGCCTGAGCCGGCAATCTGCGGTCCTGTTTGACGCTGCAGGTTATATTTCAATAGCGCCGAGATCGGGAATTGAGGAAAGCAGCGGAACTGTATCGATACTGCGGGCCCCGTGCTTAATCAGCTCATACCTTATTTTTGCAATAGGAACTTCCGGGTTCCCCGTTTCAACCTGGATCGAGTACTGGGCAAAGCTCTTGCCCGGATTGATGGTCGGCTCTTCGGCGTACAGGTTATATTCCGTAAGGTACTGTTCGATTACGGCTTTCTTTTCGACAGGAACGTTGAAAAGAAGCATCACCCTGTTTTCGGCATTTATTGTCCCGTAAAGATTCAGCAAAAACATCTTCAGCAGATCAAGCTTTACCGGGTTGCTGCGGATTTCAGGATTTATCCAGATTCCGGTTTCGCTGGTCATTATTTCGTCAATAATCTTGAGCCCGTAATTCTTCAGCGCGCTTCCCGACTGGGTGATTTCGATTCCGATGTCGGCGCCGCCGTTTTTAACCTTCGCCTCTGTTTTTCCCCAGGTTTCATAAACGACAATTCCTGAATCGATTTTCGGCGGAGTTTTATATTTCTGAACGGACCAGCTGCTGAACTCATCGAATTTCCCGATCGCTTTCAGCCTGTCCTGCATCCATTCGACAGCCATATAAGGCATTTCAGATACAACGGTAATAAGTTTTTTTTCAGCCGTAAGCTCGATAAGCCTGTCCTCTATGGTATCTGCAGTATCTTCTTCTCTGCCGATACCGACGATTCTGACGCCGCCGCGTTTGAGCGAGAGGACTTTCTCAAGTTTAACCTGTCTGCCGTATTCTATTCTGAGTTCGGCAAGCCGTTCTTCAATCCAGTCGTCACCGGCAATAGCGATATCAAGCTCACCGAGCATCATCTGCGCGCCGAATTCCTGCGGACGGCCGTCCCAGCCGAAAAGAAAATTAACAGTCTGAAAAGAAGTGGGGCCGCCGTTTTCATAACCGCGGGTTTTGAATCCGGATGCTTCCAGCAGGCTTATCAGGTTGCCGCCCCTGTTGGGGTTTGCAAGTGAGCCCGCGGGCATTCCTATGGTAAGTTTTACATCACTCATTTTTCGATGAACTCCAGTTTGCCGTCGGCAGTAATGCGCCTGTAGTAACAGGAGGTGTGGGGGTTGCCGTTATCACATTTTGCGTGGCATGCGCCTTTTCCCTGGGGGACAACGAGATATACCAGTGAATTCTGTTCACAGTTAATCCTGATTTCTTCAACTTTAAGCATGTCACCGCTGGTCATTCCCTTTTTCCACAATTCAGCACGGCTTCTGCTCCAGTAGGTCGCGTACCCGCTTTTTACAGTTTCATCGAAGGCTGTCTTATTCGCGAAGGCAAGGATGAGAACTTCTTTTGTATTGATGTCCTGGGTAACTACCGGAATAAGAGTGCTGCCGTCTGCTCCAAAATCCAATAACAATTCTTCTGTATATTCTTTACTCATAGTCAACGAGTTTATTCAATTATGCTGAAAACCTCAATAGAGTAAAGGAATTACGAATTTAACTAACGGTTCGGAAAAACAAAATGATTAAATAAACGCTTCGAAAGCCCCAGCTTTAGAGTGAACAGACTGTTGAAAAATCACAGATTTTCTGCAAGAATATGCGCCTATGGAAAGACGTTTTATTGCTGTTAGTACTTCAATTTTTACATTATCATTATTTATTATATTTTCCGCTGCGGCCGCCGATGCCGGCACTGTTGATTCGAGATTTCTTGAAATAAACAGGATTATTGAAAATTCATCGGGTGTTAAGTATGCAGCCGCTGTAAATGACGGATTCCTGATGTCGCATGACGGCGGCAAAAGCTGGAGTAAACGTAATGACGGCCTGCCCAAAAAGATTGTGTACCCCTTCAGGAACGAGGAGATAGAGACATTAACTTCAATCGGTTTCGATCCCCTGAATGAAGCAAGGCTGGTATGTACGACCGCTTCAGAACTTTATGTATCAGACGACTCCGGCCGGAATTGGAGGCAGATACCTGTAAAATCACCGGTCAGCAGGTCAAATGTGCTGACCGGTGCTGCACCTTCACCCTTTGATAAAAACACCTTTCTGATTTCAACCTCATTCAGCGGAATATTTGAAACAGCCGATAGCGGGGCAAGCTGGAGTGAGGTAGCTGAGCAATCCGTAAAATACAGGGGCGCAGGCTTCAATGAGGAAATCGCCTCAGCTGTTTATTCACCTTTTGAAAAGGGTGTTGTTTATATCGGTTATGCCTACGGCAACGGGCTATATAAAAGCAATGCTGCGCGCACCCGCTGGGCAGGAATTACGGGTGTATCGGAAGAGCACAGTATCAGGAATATCCAGTTTTTGGGGAATATTCTGAATGTTTCATTTATTGACGGTAACGCCTCCTATAATCCTTCTGCGGACAGCTGGTCAATTTTTGAGCCCGGGGCGTCCGCTCCGTATCCCAACCCTGTTCCGGGTTCAGCAAGGGCAAAGAGGCTTGATTCCGCCTCGGACCACAAGGGGATGTACATAGGTCCGGGGCATGCCTCAGGTCAAAGGCTTCAGCAGCATCTTGATTTCATGGAAAGGAACGGCCTTGATTCAATAGTTATCGATATCAAGGATGATTACGGTTATCTTACATATGATTCAAAACTTGAGCTGCCGAACAGCATCGGCGCAGTTAAAGACAGAATTCACATCGGCGAACTGGTGGAAGAAGTTCATAAGCGCGGATTCTACCTGATTGGAAGGATTGTTGTTTTTAAGGATCAGCAGCTTTTCAGCTATAATAACAACGCGTACACGCTTAAAGACAAGTTTACCGGCGAACCATGGCGCTACCGAATCAAATCGGTTGATGAGGCTACCGGAGCGGTGAGCTACGAACAGCGTGAATACTGGGTTGATCCGTTCAACGAGGAAGTCTGGAAGTATAATGCCGATATAGCCGAAGAGCTGCAGGATCTCGGCGTTGATGAAATCCAGTTCGATTATATCAGGTTCCCTTCCGACGGCGATACTTCAAGAATCCGCTTCGAGGGCAGCCACCCCGGAATGACCCGGATAAATGCTCTTGAATCTTTCTTCCGCCTGGTACGCGAAAGGGTGCATATTCCGATAAGTACTGATCTTTACGGTTTCAATACCTACTACAGGATGGGAAACTGGATAGGCCAGAATATTGAAATGCTTGCGGAATATGTGGATGTGATCTGTCCTATGTATTATCCCTCGCATTTTCCGAGGAGTTTTATGAAGGAAGTTCCCTACCTTGAGAGGGCTGAAGACATCTACTATGAAGGAACACTGCGGGCCGCGGAGATTACTGCCGGCAGGAGTATCATCAGACCCTATGTTCAGGCGTTTCTTCTGCCGGCCGAGTATTATATGGAGGAGCCTGAATACCAGGAATACCTGCTTAAACAGCTGCGCGGCTGCCGTGATGCTGACTCGTCAGGCTGGACGCTCTGGAATATGTCGAATAATTACTATATGGTGCCTGAGCCGCTTAACGAAAAATATTAAAACCTCCGGAAGACGGCAGGACAGTTTCTGCTGTGACTGATTCCGGACATTTATTCTTTTTTTGGTTTTACCCTGTTGTTAAGCAGGCTGGCCTTTGTTATCTGTTCGCCTTTGGTTTTTAGTTTAAAAACGGCTTTCTCAACCTTTTTCTGTTTCTCAAATTCGTCTTCAAAAAGGTCGTGCTGTTCCGGCGTTTCGCTGTTCTCAAGCGCCATCAGTCCGGTTCCGATCAGCCTTACTGAAGTGGAGCCGTTCCACCTTGAATCGAGCAGCGACAGGCTGTGGCGGTAGATTTCTTCAGCGGAGTGGATGAAATGGTTTAATGTCTTCTGGGC
>QKCC01000252.1 GCA_003245835.1 Spirochaetales bacterium
ACTGCTGCCCACGATGTGGGCAAGGTCATCAACCCGCTCGGGCTGACCGGGCAGGTAGAGGGCGCTTCGCTGATTGGCTTCGGACTCGCCCATATGGAGAAGATCGAATACCGCGGCGGACATATTATGAATGCAAACCTTGCCGATTACGCTGTTCCGACGGTTATGGACCGGCTGCCCACAGAGGTAATCTCAGTCGAGGAAGCGAACCCCAACGGGCCTTTCGGAGCCAAGGGTATAGGTGAACCTCCAGTGGCCGGTGCCGCGGCATCATTTGCGAATGCGGTATCGGATGCTGTCGGCTTCCGGTTCAGAAAAATACCGATAACCCGTGAAGACATCCTGACTGCGATAAGGGAAAAGGCCGAAAAGGGAGAACAGCATGACTGATATTTTTATAAAAAATGCTCTGGTAATGACGTGCGAACCTAACGTTATTTCAGGCAGGATCATAGAAAACGGGGCAGTAGCTGTTTCCGGGGGAAAGATCATTGCCATAGGGAAAACTGACGTGCTCGAGTCTGAATACGGAAATGCTGACAGGGTAATAGATGCCTCGGGCAGGATTGTGATGCCCGGTTTTATTATCACGCATACTCACATGCCCTACGTGATGGGGCATAACCAGCCGGTAGATTTCAGCCAGCTCCGCTCGTTCTGGGACATGCTTCAGAAGATGGGATGGGAATGGCTTGAGGACCTGATCACGCAGGACGGCATCTATGCCGCTACAAGGTATGCCGCCGCGAAGATGCTGAAAAGCGGAACGACAACGGTCTGCGAGCTAGTCGAAGCCCCGAACGACATGAACGGCGCTCTCGATGCCAGCGTAAGAGCTGTTACCGAAATCGGCATCAGGGCGAACCTGGGCTACGAAGTCACCGAACGGATTCCCGGGGTTCCGATTAATGAAAGGCTTGATCCCGGAATGGCGGAAAAGGGTTTTGAAGAGAACCTGCGCCTGATTGAGAAATTCCCGGCCGGGTCGGGCGGACTCGTTGTTCCGAGACTGGGCGTCCATACGGCATATACCAATTCTCCGGCAACACTGAAAAAGGCACGGGAGATTGCCGATAAATACCGCTGCGGTATCCAGATTCATATTGCCGAGATCCCGAGGGCTTTTCTTGTAGAAAAATACGGAAAATCAGCCCCGATGCTGCTTGAAGAAACCGGGCTCCTCGACCTCGATGTTGTCGCGGCTCACTGTATCGATATTAACGATGAGGATCTGAATATACTGGCGAGGAACGGCGTAAACGTGGCCCATACCCCGATGACCAATTCACTAGGCGGCAACGGTGTAGCACGTGTACCCGAAATGATGGAAGCCGGAATCAATGTTACGCTCGGTCACGACTGCTTTTTCTCACTCGATACCGCCGAGTATATCCGGTACACCTACCTGATACACAAGGCGCATAATGCCAATCCCGCACTGATGCCTCCGTTTGTTCCGCTTGACTTCGCGCTCGGAAACGCCGCGAAGGCGCTCGGAATGGAGCAGTCAATAGGAAGTCTTGCCGAGGGCAAGAAGGCTGATATTCTGATAATCAAACCTGACTGCCCGACACCGGTTAACCCTGCTACGGTAATGTCGTTTTTTACGATGACCTTCCTAGGCAAGGATGTTGAAACCGTTCTTGTCGACGGTAAGGTAGTAGTTGAGGGCGGCGAACTGAAAACCGCCGATGAAGAACAGGTTATGCGCGACTGTGTGAAACAGAGCGCCCTGCTGTGGGAGAGGAACAATGGCTGATATTAAAACGGAATTCTGCGGCTTCAGTCTCGATAACCCGGTGGTAGTGCCGGCGGGGGTACACGGACGCGACGCCGAAACAATTATTGAGGTAGGAAAATCCGGAGTTGCGGGTGTTTTTACAAAAACAATTACCGCCCAGGCTCCGCCTGATGTGAGACCATGTTTCACGGCAGTCAAAGCCGGGATGGTTAATTCCGTATTCGGTTCTGACAGGCAGGCTGAATACTGGTTTACCGAGGGGATTTCAAAGGCGAAAAAAGAAGGAAAGTCCCTTGTTATAGCAAACCTTGCGGGTTTCTATCCTGAACAGGCTGCCGAACTTGCAAAAAAGGCCGTCGACTGCGGGGCGGACATGATTGAAATGCCTACGCATTGCCCGCATATGGGCGAGATTCTTACTGCGATGTTTCCGGGGATGGAGATGGCCGAGCCTAAGCTGACCGATCTCGGTCCGATGAAGGCATCGGTCGAGCTTATAAAAAAGGCAGTCGATGCTCCGGTAATTGTCAAGCTGTCCGGAAGTTTTTCAAACATTGTTAAGGAATGGGCTGTCGGGGTTAAAGACGCCGGCGCGGATGCAATAGCCTGTTCGGACGCCTTCGGTCCGGCCCTGTCTATCGACATCAGAACAGGCCAGCCGTCGCTCGGCGGTCCCCGCGGGGTGGGCGGGCTTACAGGCCCGGCTATTATGCCGATAGTGCTCAGGATGGTTGCCGAGATTGCGATGACTATTGATCTTCCGATTATTGCCGTAGGCGGGGTTTCGTCGGCTGAAGACGTACTCAGTTATATAATGGCCGGAGCGACGCTTGTCGGTGTCTGTACGCACGGCCATATGAAGGGAATCCGCGCATATACCGATATTATTGCAAAAACCGGCAGCCTGATGGATAAATACGGTTATAAAAACCTTTCGGAAATACGCGGTTTGACACTGAGAAGGATAGAAGAACGAAAGGCTGCTGGAAAAACAGCTGTCGTAGAACCGGTTGTTCCGGTAGTTGATCATTCCTCCTGTACTCTCTGTAAAAAATGTGCGCAGGTGTGCGCTTATGATGCTATAGTGATTGATGAAGAGGTGAAGATCTCTGCGGACAAATGCTACGGATGCGGACTTTGTGTAAGTGTCTGTCCTGCTGGTTCGCTTTCACAGGCATATTATTAGGGGATTGGACTGTAATTTATTGGCTGTATGGCCGTGAAAATAAATTAAAAAGGAGAAAATTATGAAGAGTAATAAGACGCTCTTGGCTGTAGCAGTAATATTCTTGCTGCTGATCACTCCGGTTCTCGTTTTCGCAGGGGGCCAGCAGGAAGCCAAACCTGGTCCCGCAATGGAAAAGGAGGCGCCTAAAGATGCTCCGCCACCTGCTCCGGCCCCGGCAAAACCGTTTGCTTTGGCTGTAGTTGTTCCAGGTGTAACTGCCGGAAGCCCGCTTTATGAACAGCTTGTTGAAGGCGCCCAGAAGGCGATAGATGAGTATCCTAACGCTTCCATGAAAGTTGTGGAGCTTGGATTTAACCAGGCGGAATGGGCTGAAAAGATGACTTCCATTGTTGCCACAGGTAAATACGACGTTGTTATTACTTCGAACCCCTCTATGCCGTATGTCTGTATGGACCTTGCTGCGCAGTTCCCGAAGCAGAAGTTCATTTTTGTTGATGCTTTTATCGAAGGTCATCCCCAGATGGCGTCCTTTCTGTACAACCAGGTAGAACAATCCTATATGCTCGGTTACCTTGCGGGGCTTATCACAACGAGCAATATGAAAGGCGCGAATGCTGATCTGAAAATCGGAATTATTGTTGCTCAGGAATATCCCGCCCTTAACAAGATGATGGTCCCCGGATTCGAACAGGGCGCCAAGGCGGTTAATCCCGGTATTACACTCGACTACAGGGTAATCGGAAACTGGTATGACGCGAACAAAGCTGCAGAACTTGCAAAGAGCATGATTGACTCCGGTGTTGACGTAATCGGATCCATCTGCGGAGGCGCAGCCCCCGGTATTTTTGAAGTCGCCAAGGAAAGAAACAAATACGTTATGTACTGGGACGACAATTCCTACAACAAGGCACCCGGTGTTATTGCCGGCTGCGGAGCTCTTCATCAGACCCAGCTCGTATACGAAGTCGTTAGCGATGCTATTAAAGGCAAGGTTAAATACGGTACTGGAACAAAACTTTATGCCAAGGACGGGTACATTGAATTCCTTGACAAGGACCCGAATTATCTCAGTCTTATACCTGCCGATATGCAGGCGAAGCTGAAGACAGTTGTTGATTCAATTATGACCGGAAAACTCAAACTCGAGATTCCTCAACTATAAAGACTACAGACGGGAAGTCCGCGGGAAAGCGGGCTTCCCTTTTTTCAGGAAGGTGTAAGTGGAACCCTATCTCAGCATGCGGAATATCTGTAAAACGTTCAGCTCCACGGGGCTGAAAGCAAATGATGATGTCAACCTTGAGGTCGCGAAGGGTGAGATACATGCGCTCGTAGGAGAAAACGGCGCAGGAAAGACTACCCTCATGAATATCCTGTACGGGATCATTCCGCCGGATTCGGGCAGCATTCTGATTAACGGCGAAGAGGTGAAAATCAGCAGCCCGGTGGATGCCGGCAAATGCGGAATCGGAATGGTCCACCAGCATTTCAAACTGATCAATGAATTTACCGTGGCGCAGAATGTTGTGCTCGGCTCTGAACCCCGGAAGGGTGCGATATTTTTCGATAACAGGAAGGCTGAAAAGGAAGTTGCCGCTGTAATAGAAAAAAACCGTTTCCATATCTCTCCCGAGATGAAAATATCCGAGATCAGTGTCGGTCAGATGCAGCAGGTTGAAATCATTAAGATGCTTTACAGAAAAGCCGAACTGCTGATTCTTGATGAGCCGACGTCCGTGCTTACCGAACAGGAAATTCAGCGGCTTTTTCTAACCCTGCGCGAACTGATTAAACAGGGCAAAACAATAATAATTATTACGCACAAGCTGACCGAGGTTAAGGACATTTCCGATCGTATCACGATTATGCGGAAGGGCAAGGTTATATCGGTTAAAAATACAAAAGAGGTTAACGAAGCTGATATTTCCAAAATGATGGTTGGAAAGAGCGTCTCGTTCGATTTTGACAAGGGAGAAGACGGGTGCCGTGATGCTGTGCTTGAACTCGAGAATGTCACGATACAGAAGACCCGCCAGGGCCGGCCTGTTCTCGACAGGGTATCGTTCAGCGCGTCAACCTGCGAGGTTGTCGGTATAACGGGTGTTGCAGGGAATGGTCTTACTGAGCTTGAAGACGTTATAGCGGGGCTTCAGAAGATAAGCAGCGGCCGGATTTTTCATAATGAGCATGATATTACCAATATTTCTCCTAAAGCGCTCCGGGACCGCGGGCTCGCATACGTTCCCACCGACCGGCTTAAACGCGGCTCAAGCCTTGATTCTTCGATCAAGGAAAACATGATTCTTACAAGTCATCATCAATTCATGAAAAGCGGCGGTATTTTTGATGAAAGCCGGATTAATGAGCACAGCAGAAAGCTTATTGAGGAATATTTGATTGACGGCTGTGCCGATGCACCAATCGGTACCCTGTCCGGAGGCAATATTCAGAAGGTTATACTTGCAAGGGAACTTGACCGGGTTAAAGATTTTGTACTGTTTTCCGAACCGACCTGGGGTCTTGATGTTGCAAGCAGTGAATTTATATACAATAAAATTCTTGAAATGCGGGCAAGAGGCACTGCCGTGGTCCTGATTTCATCCAACATTGATGAGATACTAGCTTTATCAGATACCGTACTCGTAATGTACAGGGGAAAGATAGTCGCCAGGCAGCCGTCCGGCCCTGAACTCACCCGGGAGCTAATAGGTGAATATATGCTCGGCCTGAGAGATGATTTTAAAGGGGAAAGAAGTGATAGCTAAACGCAGCGAAATGTTTGTGACAGCCGCAGCCCTGCTCATTACGCTCGGGGCGGCATTTCTTGTTATGTTTCTTATGATTTTTCTGATGAGCAAGACTCCGGGTGAGACGATCTTCTATTTTTTTGCCGGACCGCTCACAAACAAATATTATCTCGGCAACATGCTTAATGCATCTATCCCGCTGATCCTTACCGGGCTCGGAATCTCTTTCGCGTTCCGCTCGTCGATGTTCAACCTCGGCGGCGAAGGACAGGTTTACGCCGGCGGACTCGCGGCCACAGCAGTCTGCCTTGCAATGCCTGCCGCAGGGGCTTTTTTCGGGATTACTGTCAGTCTTGCCGCGGCAGTAATCACAGGTGCGCTGATAGCAGGACTTTCTGGGTTCTTTAAAATGAAATGGCGGACTGATGAACTGATTTCATCATTTCTTATATCAAACGCACTGATTTTCATTGTTGATAATTTTATAACCGGTCCGCTTGATGACCCTGAAAATAACCTGCTGACTACGAGAAAGATAGCCGAACAGTTCTGGTTTAAGAAGATTTTTCTTCCTTCAAATCTCGATATAAGCATTTTCGTTGTCGTTATAATCGCAATTCTCGCGTTTTTTTACCTGTTTAAGACCCATCAGGGTTACGAGATGAGGATGTGCGGACTGAACCCCGAATTCGCCCGGTACGGCGGTATCAGCGTCGGAAAATATATGATTCTTCCGATGCTCTGGAGCGGGGCCTTCCACGGGCTTGCCGGTGCAGTATCGGTCCTCGGTACCAGCCATATGTGCTTCAAGGGTTTTTCGGGGGGAATGGGCTGGAACGGAATTGCCGTTGCGCTGATTGCCCGGAACAATCCGGTGGCCGTCATTCCCGCCGCGCTGTTTTTTGCGTATCTCGAGGCCGGTGCAAAGTCGGCGATGATAAACGCGGATGTAACAATTGAAATAGCGTCGGTCGTTCAGTCCGTCGTTTTCTTTCTTATAACCGCCCAGGCAATCTACAACTTTGTTAAGTACAGGAAGGCGAAGGTATGAACGACGGAAATTTTTCGATACCCATAATACATAATTCAATCAGCATAATGACTCCCTTCCTTCTTGCAGCGATAGGCGGTCTTATGACCGAGCTGGCAGGAATGCTGAACATCGCGCTTGAAGGCCT
>QKCC01000162.1 GCA_003245835.1 Spirochaetales bacterium
GCGATGTAAAGTTCCTTAACCTTCTTGGCTTCTTTGGCATTTTCCGGATTATAAGGCAGGCTGAATTCGAGATGAACGGATGAGCCCATATGCTGAGGCTGGATATAAACACCGATATCCTCTGTGGGGTAGCCGGCATCTATTGCCATTTCGTACATTGCATTGATAAATTTTGAAGTCTTATCAAGGGTAGTGACAAAGAAGATGTCCTGAAAACCGCCCTTCCAGGTCTGCTTCCAGTAAGTTTTACCTGAAGAACCGGTTGATTTGGCGTTGACTTCTTCACCTGAAGCACCCGGAACAGCCGGAAGGAACTGCAGTCCGCATTCCTGGGCGATGTCGGCTATATCGAGTTCCTGGGCTTTTACCTTCATTTCAGGAAGCAGAATGTCACCGGAAATCCCGACAGGGGCTATCCATGCCGGCAGTACTGATTTCAGCTCGGCAATATTTTCTTTGGTTTCACCAAGCAGGCTTGCAAGATATGCCCTGTTTGCAATAAAAAGCTTGTCGCTGAATCTGACTCTGATTGTCTTGTACACAAAGTCTTCAAGATCAACAGACTTCTTCGCCGGAACAAGGTACATCTTCTGTATTGACGGAAGCAATTCGCATTTCATTGACGCCCAGGTCACGATTCCCATGCTTCCCTGTGCCTGAAGCACCATTCGGAGCATGTCTGTCATATTGGGTCCGTTAGAGTGAACCTGCCATTTACCGAGATCCCACTGCTTCTGCAGATCTTTCGGTCCGTTTCCGGCTTCACCGGTGAAGATGGAATGTCCGTCACCGAATGTTACTTCTGTACACCGCAGCGGTTCAGTATAGTTGAACTGATGCAGTGAGTTCAGCCTCGGTTCGATTTCCAGCAGACTGGTAATAACGGATTTGTTTGCCTTCGGCGCCATTGGTGTCGGAAGGGTCAAGCCTTCTTTCGCAAGGGCTACCTGAAGCTGTTCGTAGGTTACACCCGGCTCAATAACTGCCATTCTCTGCTGGCGGTTAATACTGATGATTTTATTCATTCCGCTCAAATCAACAATTACTGATCCAGGTACACTAGGAACAGTGTCACCTTTAAAGTGCGGTGCTCCGGAACTAACCGGTACAAGCGGAGTGTTTGTCGTATTTGCCCATTTGACTAATTTCTGAACCTGTTCAGCGTTCTCAGCCTTTACAACAAAGAAAGGTTTTATGGGCGTGGCAAAACTCGCATCTTTAGAATAACTTTCAATTACTTCCGGACTGTCAATTACGTTTTTTGCTCCGACAATCCCAACTAAATTTTGTTTCATGTTCTCCAAAGCTTCGGCCTCCTTATAGAGTTTGTAAATTGTAATAATGGTAATTATTGCACTATATACAGTATCTGTCAATTTAAATGAATAAATTCGGTGAATACTTTCATTCTAAATTTGGTTTTCTGGTTTTTACCCCAAAAATCACCTGTCTGACCACCGTTTCTGTATATAGCTGCTTGTAATTGTTGTTGACTGTGCCTTTGGCTGAAGTTAGTATGTTAGTTAGTTTCCTCTCAAAATTCCCTGAAGAGAACAGGTTATGGAATATAGACGAATAGAATATTTTCTCTGTGTAGCTGAGACGCTTAATTTTACCCAGGCAGCAGCAAAACTGTTTATCACCCCTCAGGCTCTGGCAAAGCAGATTGCCCTTTTGGAAGATGAAGTCGGGGCAAAATTATTAAACCGTACAACCAGAAGCATGGCGCTGACTCCGCTTGGAGAGGAATGCTGTAAGAGGTTCACTGCCGTCGTCGACAGCTTCAATAAAACTGCAAATGACATCAAAGCCCTGGCAAGAGAAGCGGGTGAAACGTTGAGGGTCGGTTTTTTCTCTGCATTGCCCAAAAATGAAATTGTAACGCCCCTGCTAAATCTCTTTTCGGAACAGTATTCGCTTCCCAATATAGAAATAATTACCGGCGGATTGGACGAGGTTCGGAGCTGGCTGGAAAACGATGAAATTGATCTTTGCATCACAAATATCCATGATTATGAGCACTGGGAAAAGTATGAAACAGTTGAATTGGTCTCAACTCCGGCCCGGATAGTCATTTCTTCTCATCATCCGTGGGCGGAAAAAAGTAAGATAACGGAAGGCGATATCGAACAGGCCTCAATTCTGCTGCTCAAGCTGGACAGAATTATGGATTCTGACAGCTTTTACAAAAAAATCCGCTGTAAACAGAGGCATTATGCACAGAATTTTGATGTCATGCTTGCGCTGCTTGAAATAGGCAATGATTTCGGTGTTTTTCCGAAAGTCTATAACCATATGTATCATGCAAGGTTCAAATACCTGGATTTGCCGGAGAGCATGCGATTCAAGTTTCATACAATCTGCGCCTGCAAGAAATCAAACAGCAGGAAAAAATTCTATAATATTATGAGTGTTCTGAAAAACCAGTCATTTATAGATTTTCCTTCGACACAATAGCCGCTGCTTTTATTCCCACCAGTCTCAATCGGTAAAATGATTTTAAACCTCAGGTTGAAAATCGCGGAATATTTATTGTTTCTCAAAATTCGATACACGGGGTTACAATTTCAGTCAAACAATAGCAATTGATTAGGAAGATACAATGACAGAACGCGAAAATATGCAGATGGTCTGGGATCGGAAAAAGCCGGAATGGGTGCCGATGGTAGGAATTGCAAGCCAGATGCTTATTCTGCCAGAGATAAATGATCGCCCGCTGTTTCAGAACGGAAAGGACTGGTTCGGGCTGGAGTGGGAGCTGGACAAGGACCAGCCTAACCTTATGACGCATGTAAAATTAGGGCAGAGCTTATTCAGCGATATATCTGAATGGAAAAAGTATATCACCTTTCCAGACTGCAAAGACCTGCCCTGGGAAATGATTGGAAACCGCACGAAGGCGATGTGGGCCCGTAAAGAGGAACTTATGGGATACACGGTAAGCAATATGGGGGCATTTGAGAGGCTGAATGCTATGATGGGATTTGAAAACGGATTATGCGCCCTGTACCTGAATGAAGACGCCTACAGCGAATATGTGAATGCATACGCAGACTACAGGATTGAACAGATGGAATACATAAAAAAGTATATGGATCCTGATTTTGTGATGATGCATGACGACTGGGGAAACCAGAACAGTATTTTCATGCATCCGGATCTTTGGCGGAAATTCTACAAGGAACCGGAGAGGAGAATGGTAAACCGCTGTCATGAGCTTGGAATGTATTACATGCACCATTCATGCGGAATTATAGACCCCATTATTGATGATATGGTCGAGATAGGTATTGATTCCTGGCATGCTGTTGCGCCGCAGAATGACTGCGAGGCGGTCAAAAGCAAGCACGGAAACAATCTTATTTTTGCGGGCGGTGTTGATCCGCAGGTGACTGATACCCCGTATGCTACGGAAGAAGATATAAGGGGTGAAGTAAGGCGCGCTATAGACGTGCTGGGAAAAGACGGCGGGTATCTTTGCTCGTCTGCGGTTATGTTTTCTGTCGTCGCCGGAGTGGACGCAATAATTGAAGATGAAGGATCAAAATACGGCGTATACGCCGTCTGATAAACCACATTTTATACAGGAGGAAATTATGAGCAAATTTGACGGAGTTTGGGATTTAACGGTTAAGACATTTATTGGAGATCAGTTTTCGGTAATTGATCTTAAAACTGACGGGGAAGTATTAACGGGAAAAACAACTGATAATGCAACGGGTAATTCAGCTGAAATAACTGACGGAAAAGTTAACGGCAGCAAGTTCAGCTATAAGGCGTCTTTAAAACTCCCTATGGGGCAGATTGAGTTTACAATGGAAGGGGAACTCGGGGATGACGGAACAACTCTTTCAGGAACATCAAAAACGGCCATGGGAGATTCACCTTTTACTGCGGTAAAAAGATAATAACAAGTATAAAATCTCCTTAGAACGGCTGGCCATATGTTATGTCAGCCGTTCTTATTAAACCGGCTTATAAAGAAACAGCTTTCAACGACATGAAATCCAGAATATCAATAACAGACCCGATTGTTAAGTCACATTTTGGGTATTTTGCCGCTTCACCTATTCCGGCTGAAATGAACCCGCCGTTTACCGCAGCATCTATCCCCGCAACCGCATCCTCAACGACTATACATTTATCAGGCGATAAATTTAAAAAGCTGGCCGCTCTTAAAAATACTTCCGGATCGGGTTTTGAGTTGGTTATATTGTTGCCGTCGGAAATTGCATCAAATAAATTATAAATTCCAATCTGGCGCAGGATCAGGGGGGCATTTCTGCTTGAGCTTCCTATTGCGATTTTGATCCTGTTCTGTTTTAATATTTTCAGGGTCTTCAGTACATCAGCATCCAAATCGCTTTCGCTCATATTTAAAAGATACTTTTTATAAATCTCGTTCTTCTCATCAGTAATTGCATCTTTCTCCGCTGCAGATAATGTGACATTATTATGCCGCAGTATGATCTCGAGACTCTCATTACGGGAGACTCCCCGCAGGAGGTTGTTTACCTCTTCATCGAATTCCAGGTCTAATTTTTCAGAGACCGATTTCCATGCGTGGTAATGATACCTGTCTGTATGAACGATTACTCCGTCCAGATCAAAAATAACTGCTTTAATATTCATAGGATGATACCTCATACACTGATTTGTTCAAGCCTCCGGCCTGTACGCTCGATGTCTTCAAATCCTGCTCCGAACATTTCAATAAATGCCAGAGAGAAAAGCGGATTCGGAAGGAAATCCCTGTTTTCACCCGTAACAATTGCAAAAGCTCTCGGCAATTCCTCCCTGAAAACTGCTTCAGCATCCGTGTTTTTTAAAATATCCAGGATCAATGAATTTGTGTTATAAGGGTGAAGATAGTCAATTTCAGGCCTGTATTTGAACTGATGCCTGCCTTCGGCTGCCTGTATTTTTTTTTCTTCCGGGTGGGCAGGCAGAATCAGTTCGCCAAAGCATCCCGAAGGAATCTCAACGGAAGCCTGAATATCTCCGTCAGAGGTTATTGCCCATTCAACACTGTAGACGCCCTTCGGGGAGTTGAACCGGATTGATGCCGATTTAAGCCTGTGATTCGGTTTAGGCGCTATAATAACGCTTCCCCAGCCGGGTTCCGCGGGCTGCAGCCCGGCAATATGGGCATAGACCGCTTCACAAACGGAGCCGTAAGCATAGTGATTCAGAGAATTCATATGAATACCGCTGATTGTTCCATCCGGGAGAAGAGAATTCCACCGCTCCCAAATTGTTGTCGCGCCGAGGTTCACAGCGTACATCCAGCCGGGGATTTCTTCATTGAATAGTATTCTATAAGCCTCTTCGTCCATCCCGTTCTCGAAGAGAACAGGAAGCATCATCGGGGTTCCGGTGAAGCCGCTTTTCATCTTAAAAAGATCTTTTCTGAGCCGCTCTCTGAAAGCCTTCAGGACCCTTTCCCTGTCGGGATACAGCCCGAATTTTAAAACAAGGATGAATGAAGTCTGAGTATCGAGCGCGAACCGTCCTGAAGGAGTGAAGTATTCGTTTATCAGCGAGGTTTTTATTTTTTCGGCCAACAGGGAATATTCACAGTAATCCTCTTTTTCGGATAGAACTTCAGCAGCTTTGGAAATTAGACTGACGGCATGAAAGTAATACGCTGTTTTGATGAAAACGTCCTCAGTGCCGCCAATCATTGACTGTTCGCTGATTCCGTCCTGCGCGAGCCAGTCTCCGAATGTGAATCCTGACCTGATTATATGTGTTCCGCCGTCCGCAGCATCTCTTACGATCAGCGTCTGAACATAATCTTTCATCATCGGGTAGTTTTCGGATAGGAGGACCTTGTCTCCGTATGCATAGTAGACGTTCCAGGGAATAATTACCCCGGCATCAGCCCAGACCGCGCCTCCGTCCCCGGCGGATTTTTTAAGAGAAGGCGCGTACATTGGAATGTCGCCGTTATAGTAGGTTTCCTGTTCATAACGCAGGTCCCGCATATATTTCCTGTAGAAATTGTAGCAGTCCATGTTGTAACAGCCGGTGTTTACGAACACCTGCGTGTCTGCGGTCCAGCCCAGGCGCTCATCGCGCTGCGGACAGTCCGTCGGGACATCGAGGAAGTTTCCTCTCTGGCTCCAGAGGGTGTTCTCTACCAGCCGGTTCAGTTTCGGACTTCCTGAATCAAATTCGATCGTCTGATCCAGTTCTGAATAAAGAACAACTCCGGTAAAATCATCGGGATTTACAGTTGCGGGGCCTGTTACTTTAACATACCTGAAACCGTAAAAAGTAAACCAGGGTTCAACCTGTTTTTGCGTACCGTCTGAAATATACCGGTATTCCGCTTTTGCGGACCTTAGATTGTCCCTGTAAAAGCAGCCGTTCTGTAAAACCTCACCGTATTGCAGCAAGATTTCTTCACCTTTTTTAAGTCGGCTGTAGAAGCCGCAGAAACCGACCATGTTCTGACCGAAGTCCAGAATTAGTTCGCCTTCCGGAGAAGTGTATAGTGTAGGTTTGAGTTCCCGCATTTTACGGACTGGATGAGTAAAATCGGGAATAAGATTAAACTTTCTGTCTGCTGAAATGCTGACGCCGTTATCGCTGCAGGGAGCTGAATCATCTCTGAATTCTCCGTCATAAATGGATGTCTGTTTAATCACTGACTCCGCGGTTTTCCATGTTTCGTCTGTGGCCGTCTCGAATACGCTGCCGTTTATGTCATGAATCCTGAGCAGTGCTGAAAGATAATACGAATCACCCCATGTGTCAGCACCATGCCCGTCGATGCCGAACCGGCCTTTAAACCATCCGTCGCCCGTAAATACTTCGACAGTATTTGTTTCTTCGAGCAGCCCGGCAATATCATAGGTTTGATAACGCACATACGCGTCATAATCGTTATAGAACGGGCTTAGATAGTCATTTCCGACCCTTCTGCCGTTGATGAATGCCCTGTACAATCCGAGCCCGGAAATATAAAGTCTCGCGGATTTTAATTCGTCACGAAACCCGGCAGGCAAATGAAAGGTTTTTGAAAAAACAGGGCAGCTGATATTGCCGGCAGCCCTAATCACCGGAGCATCCAATACCGCAGGCGTTTCAAAATGCTGCATTTCGGACTCGGCTTCATCACTGCGAAGCAGCCAGAAATATTTTGTTCCGCTGCTCCAGCTGTATCCGACCCGGAAAGCCGCCAGGTTGTTCCGGCTGATCTTTTCGGAATGGACCTCAGTCATCTCTTCGCTGAACAGCGAAAACTCGAGGTCGGTGCTTTTATCCGTTTTGCACGAGAAAAAGATATCCTCAATTCTTATTCCGAGGGGATTTTTCATTTTTGAAACTTTCAAGTCGTATATTTTCATAACTGCTTTATCTGTCCTGGTTAAAGTCTGGTGTCCCACATGCCGCAGAATGCATCTACCGGCGACTTTCCTTCAAAAGTGCTTCTGCCGTGCAGTTTTTCCATAAGACTGTGCATAATTTCGGGAGTTGAACCATAGGTATTGATATATGTTTTCACCCGCGGAACATCTGCAAGATGATAAGGATTTTCAGTTGATATTACAATAGTAGGAACCTGTCTCGTATAGACGGGAACATCACAGCCCATAGGTTCATCCCATTCTATTCTGACAACTGTCTGATTGGATTTTGTGGAAAGATTAATTATATATATAATCAAATCATAGTTATCTGTAACAGCGCTTACCGGGGAGACCATTCCTTCGAAACCAGGGGCCGGTTTGAACCTAGTAACATCGTAGCCTTCCTGCTTCAATAGCTGCTCCATACGGCTGACTGCGCCGGTTGATGCAAAGAAGGATGTTTCCGAAATTTGCGGCTCTTTTCCATACAGCAGTACTCTCGGGTACCTTGCGCTTGATATCGGAAGAACACCTTCCTGTTCTTTGACAAGGGTTATTGACTTGTCGGCAATTTCTTTACTTACAGCTCTATGTTCATCACAGCCGACAATTTTTAATGCATTATCAAGGTTCGGGGAAAGCGACCCGGCGGCCTGCTTAATATGCAGCCCCAGGGCGGCTTTTGTCGCCAGGATTCTGCTTACGGCTGTGTCGAGCCGCTCTCCGGAAATAATGCCGCTTTCATATCCCTGTTTCATAAATGCCATATCCTCTTCGAGGTTTCTTGTAAACAGGATCATATCGGCACCGGCCGCTATACACATCGGAACAGCCTTGTGCCGCGGAAGGTGCGTGGCCAGACCCGCCATTACCGAGGAATCGGTCACTATCATTCCGTTAAACCCGAGTTCTTCTCTGAGCAGTCCGTTCAGAAGTTCTTCAGAAACAAGGGCCGGCATAATATCTTCATCCCTGAGTTCCGGGTTCAGCCGGCGGCTCCATGACGGAAGCAGGATGTGCCCTGCCATGACAGTAAGGGTCCCGGATTGTATTCCGGCCTTATATGCTTCGCCGTATGTTTCCATCCATTCATCTGCAGCCATGCTGTTGACGGAAGCCAGAAGGTGCTGGTCCCTCTCATCTACACCGTCGCCCGGAAAATGTTTTATACTTGAGGCAATCCCGAACTTCTGCACAGTCTCGACAAATTTTTTGCCGAATTCACGGACTGTTTCCGGATTTGAACCGAAGGTTCTGGTGTTCGTAATCGGGTTTCTCCAGTTATAGTCAATGTCGATAACAGGTGAAAAGGCCCAGTTAATTCCGAGCGCAGACGCTTCAATCCCGATAATTCTTCCAAGTGCTTCTGCGTAGGCGACATCACCGGTTGCCGCGATTGCCAGTTCGCATCCGACTTTGGTGCCCGATGTCGATGTCTGGTTCAGTCCTGCCTCAAGGTTTGCGGAAATCAATAGCGGAATTTCCGAAGAAGTCTGCAGACATTTTACTGTTTCAACGCATTCTTCAGTGCTCATTGTACGGAGCATTACTCCGCCGACGCCGAGGCCCCTTGTTAAATAATTAAGATACCCCTCATCGTTTGTGTAGGTTATTAAACAGAACAGCTGGGCAAGTTTTTGTTCTGCCGACATGCTGCCGAGTGTTTCAGATACCCACAATGCATCGCGATCATTCAAATTAAAAGGAAACTGCTTGAGATCAATCATAGATTATGCTGCCTTATTGTGTTTTTTTTGTTTGAAAATGAAGAATAAAATTTCCTCAAAAGATAGATCTTCGAAGAGAACGTATAAAATGAAAGCATAAAAACGCCGATTATTATCTGGTTCCATCCGCCGCCGCCCATATTGATGCAGTTAAGGCCGTAGTTCAGTATCTGCATTCCGATTGATGCCGAGATTATGCCGATTGCATCATTACTTGCTTTACCTATAAAGATCCCTATAAAGACAGGTACTATGTATGAAAAAAGGACTCCCGAAGTTGCAAGTCCGGATTTGGGTGCAATCTGGTTCTGAGAAACATATATTATCGAAGCGAGGCTTATTATTATTCCTGAAAAAATATAACTTATTAGTATATTTCGCTTCTCGTTTATTCCGATATGTACGCTGGCAGCCTGGTTGTTCGCCAGAAGTTTGCCCTGCATGCCGGCAAGACTGAAATTGTTGAATATTATAAAAACTATTACTGCCAGCGCTGCCGGAATTAAGATAAACGGCAAGCCCCCGAAAACAGAAGCCTTCGCGTTTGTGTAAATACTGTCAACTCCGGTTCCGTCAAAAACCAGATAGGTTAGTGATTCATAAAAGAGCGTCATTCCGATGGTACTGATGATTACCGGAAGCCTGCCCAGAATATAGACAGTCGCGGTGAATAAGCTTAATGCTGTACCGATTATTATACTGAGAGAAAACAGCATAACCGGATTATCACCTAACTGATGAGTAATATTGCCTGCAATTATTGCAGTTAAAAGCATAGTTGCACCGCTGGAAAAATCAAACCGCCCGTTTTTGAGCTGCAGCCAGATTGCCAGCGCAACAGATGTTGAAAGGGATGAGTTAATGATGACCTGACGTATCAGATCAACGGACACGAAGATAAGCTTTCCGTTCACATATGCCGACTCGTTAAGCGCAGATATAATTAACATAACAAGGAACATGACTGCTGGAAATAAAACAGTCAGTCCGGCCTTTTTAATAATTACTGTAGCTGAAACTTTCGTATTCAATTAACAACCTCTCCTGAAATTACCGGGACCGAAGTCCCGGATTTTAATCGTTTACTGATTGAGATCTTCAATAGTCATTTTGCCTAAAATGTTCACCAGATCGGCATAAGTAGCCTTCGGGTTTGCATACGCTGTCATGTTCAGAACCTCTTCCGGGGTAAACATAGCCTTTGAAACAGCGCCGTCAAACAGCATGGAATGGTCCTTGAAAATGTTCCAGTCAGCATCGCTGTTAATGATAATCTGTGATGTGCTGTGCAGGCCGGGTTCGGAAGGCATATCGGGAAAATCCTTTCCGTTGATCTTGTTAAGAAGAAGAACAAGGGCGAAGGTGGCAGATTCAGCCTGGGTAAGAGTTACCTGCTGAAAAGTACCTGTTCCAGTTGATCCGAAATTATAGCCTTCATCGCCTGTGAATCCTGTTGTAAACAATTTAATGTCGACTTTGCCTGCCTGAAGCATTGAAGGGTAAACAAAACTGGAGCCGGCTGCAAAACTAATGATGGCCTGGATTCCCGGGTGTCTTGTAAAATACGTAGAGTTTACAGGCTGGAACGGAATTACATCCGTATCCTCATTCAGGGGATCAGCAGTAATTTTTACCGCAGCGGTCTTGTTGTATTCTGCAACCAGTCCCTGGAACTGCTGAACAGCAATCATCTGGGAAGGAAACGCCCATGCCGGAAAGATAACAAAAGAAACGTGAGTCAGAGGCGCCGCAGCATTGCTTTTGTTGTACTCTAATAGACTCTCGAACATCGTGGTTCCGATTGTTACATCAGTCGGCAGCTGTCCGTCGGCGGAGGAACCGAGAAAATACTCGTTCCCGAAAACCGCATCATGCGCCATGTTGAAGGACATTGCAAAATCATTCAGGTATCCTGCAACATATACACCTGCGGCGGCACATTCTTCCATAATTGCTGTTGTGCCGAGATCCATAGTCAGTATTATCCCGTCAACGCCTGCTGCAATCAGCTCCTGTATTTTTGAAAGATTGGTTGCTTCATCAGTTACTGTCAGAACTGTATACACATATTCAACCTTAAGTGTGCCGGAAAGTGAGCCAAGATAATTTTTCACGGCAGTTACTGCCGGGCCCGCATCTTCGTACAGAGCCACGCCGATTTTTGCGCTCTTGCCGGTGTTTTCAGACTGTCCGCCGCTGAATGCCGCACCTGCTATCAGCGAAAGCATCAGAAGGACAAGAATTATTTTCTTTACCATAAAAAAACCCCCTATTGGTTATTTATTTTAAGATGGAGGATGCCTAGCGAGGCATAACCCCATACTTTTTACGTGATGTCAGTAAAATAACAATCAAAAATATTATTGCTTTGACGAAATTGATTAAATTCAGACTTACACCCATAGTTGTAAGATCGTTTGTAAGCAGTACGTATGTAAAGGTTCCTATAAGGGCTGATTTCGCACGTGCTTTCATACCGCCTGAAAGAGGCATTCCTCCCAGAATCAGGCAGATCATGACGTCCATTGCGTAGCCGCTGCCGGAGCCTTTTCCTGCGCTCCCTGTTCTGCTGAGAACGACAAGCGAAGCAAGAGCGACGGTAAAACCGAGAAACATATAGGCAACTACTTTCCATTTCATGGTGCTGACGCCGGATTGGGCTGTCGCGGTCTCGTTTGAACCTATACTTCGGGTATATTTGCCGAGTTTTGTAAAGTTGAAGCTGTAATATGCAATCAGCTGTACAGCAATTATCACAATTGCCAGTATCAGGGTATAGAGATTTCTGTCTGCGGGCCGCAATGAAAATCCCAGCGACACACTGTTTGTTCCCGTTCTCTCAATCAGAAGGTACTGGACCCCGCCGAGTACAAACATAAGAAATAGCGATGTTACAATTGAAGGAAGGCCGAGCCACACCGCAACAGCTCCGTTTAATGCACCGAATAAGAGCGCGAGTATCAGAACAACTGCGAAACCTATGACTAATCCCAGGACAGGATTGGTCATGCTGTTGGAAAACATAATCATCAGGATTGTGAACACCCCAACCTGCTGCCCGATACTTACATCCATGAATCCCATTGAATATATAAAAAGGCCGCCCAGAGAGATCAGTGCATAGGGCGCGGCTGTTTGAATTACAACGCCGATATTGTAGCTCAGCTTTCTTTCGTTAAAAATAAAAAACAGGATGAGACATAAAGCAAGGCCGGTATAGGAGACAAGCTCATGAGCGTTGGTTTTCAGGTAAATTCCGATTTTCTTCATCTTTTCCCCGCTCCTATATCATGTATCCGATAACATCTGTTTCTTTGAGATCCGGCGATCGCATGAACTCTTTGGCAATCCTGTTGTTTTTCATAATTAATAACCTGTCCGACATGCCGATAAGTTCCGTCAATTCCTCGCTAATCATGATGATTGCTTTCTTTTTCTTCTTCATTTCAACCATAAGATCATACATCTCTTTCTTTACGCCTATATCAACACCCCTTGTCGGGCAGTCCATGATGATCACATCCGAATCCATTGCAGTCCATTTTGCAAATGATACTTTCTGCTTGTTTCCGCCGCTTAGGGTGTCTACAGTCTGGTTTCTGCTGAAGCACTTTATCCGGTATGTATCAATCTCCCGCTGGGATATCTGCTTTTCTTTCCCGGGGCTGACGAAGGATGCCTTCGAAATCTTCGGCAATAACGGGAGTATTATGTTTTCCTTGATTGAACCTTCAAGGATCAGCGCTTCCGTGTCCCGGTTTTTTGATATGTATCCAATACCCTGATTAACCGCATTCAATGCTGTCTGTACAGGTTTTCCGTGTCTCAGAATTCTGCCCTGCTGCGGCTTTATAAGCCCGTAGGCGGCCCTGCCGATGTCGCGCATACCGCTGCCGCTCAATCCGCCGATTCCAACGATTTCACCCTTGTGAACCTTCAATGAGAAGTTTGTGATTGAATCTATTGTTACGTCATCAAACTCAAGGGCAACGTCTCCGTCATGAGTCGGGTCAAAATCGTCGCGGTAATATTTTTCGCCTATGTCTCTTCCGACCATCATGAAGCGGGCCTTGTCAACGATTCCGGCAGAGTTCAGTTCTGTCTGATCGAGTGTTCCGATTATCTGTCCGTCCCTGAGGACTGTCAGATCTGTACACTGTGCCAGGATTTCGTCCATATCATGCGATATGAATACAACCGTCCTGTTTTCTTCTTTAAGCCGCCTCATCAGGGTATATAGCCATTCGCGTCCCTCATGAGACAGTGCCGTGGTTGTTTCATCAATTACAAGCAGCTCGGTATCTTCATCAACACATCTGACGATCTCGATAAGTTTCCGATCCTCAAAGCTGTATGAATTTATGTTGTCTTCGGGGCTGATGTGAATAATTCCATGGTATGAAAGAACGCTTCGGGCCGCTTCGATGAGTTTTGCTTTATTTAATATCCCGAATTTTGAAAATTCCGGCAGCCTGCCTGCGAAGATGTTCTCTGCAACACTGCAGTCCGGGATTGTGTTGGTTTCCTGCAGAACCATGCTGATCCCCTTTTTTTGGGCCTCAACCATAGTCGCCGGGTTCCATTCCTCATCTTTAAAGAGCATCCGGCCTTCGGTCGGTTTCTGCATTCCTGCAATGATTGAAGATACAGTTGATTTGCCGCTTCCGTTTTCACCGACGAGCCCTCTGATTTCGCCTCTGTAGAATTCAAGGTCAACGTTGCGCAGGGCTTTGGTGACGCCGAAATATTTCGACATGTTGCGAATCTTAAGAATTAATTCTTTTTCCATCTCGATTTATTTGCTCCCTTGCTTTGTAACTAATTATAGAACAGGTTGTCTAATCCGCAAGTCTACCTGTTTTCCTCTTTCTGTTAAATTTTTAATCATTTTTTCACAGATTTTCTGTTTCTTTTAAAAACATTTTATTTCTTTGTAAGAATCAGGCGTGCACATTAAAAAATGTACATGTGTAATATTAAGTTTACATTTTTTAATTTTTAAACTACATTTATTTACAGTAGTGAGAAAACAAATGCACTATAAGGTATCAAAAGAAGAAAGACACGAAATAATTCAGTTCTCACCTGAAATTCCGGTTAAGGTTTTTACTCACAAACTGGGAATAGTCAAAAAGCACTGGCATTCAGGCATCGAATTACTGTTTGTGCTGAATGGTATAGTCCGGATGCTGATTGACGGTAATGAATATGAACTCCGAAATGAGGACGTCATTCTTATAAATTCCAATTCGATTCATGAACTCTCGTCCGAAGGCGCGGTTATTATTGCCCTGCAGATTGATCTTTCGAAGTTCACGGATTTTGGATATGATCTCCAGAATATCCGTTTCGACTGCGTCAGTACGGAGCAGCAGAATAAACGCAAATTCGAATTTATTAAAAAAATTATTGCAAAAATGATCCTCGAAGGGGCAAATGAAACACCCGGAAAGAATTTCAGAAATATTTCATACTGCTATCTGCTGCTGTCATTTCTTGTTGATAATTTCTATATCAACGATGAAAACCAGAATACCCAGAACAAGGTTTACCTGGAAAGATTGCGAAGAGTTTTAAATTATCTTGACGAGCACTATAAAGAAAATCTCTCGCTGAATGAGATTGCCTCCCGGGAGAATCTTTCAGTCCCGTATTTTTCGAGTTTTTTCAGAAAATATATGGGGGTTAATTTCACCGAATACTACACCGTTCTTAAGCTGAATAATTCATTAAATGATCTGGTTTTCGGGGATGATTCTATAGAAAACATTGCAGCTGCACATGGTTTTACCGAACCGCATGCGTATGTCAGGGCATTCAAGAAATATTTCAATACGCTTCCGAGCCTTTATCGAAAAGAAAAAGAGGTTTTAAAGAATGTCTCAAAACCCAAGTTTGTAAATTACCTGAATATAGAAGATTTCGATACAATTGATTACCTTGAGGCTTATCTGCATGAGCATTCGGAAGAGCAGGAAAATGTATCGGTTAATCAGGGACTGGTTCTGGAAGGGCTGGATCCGGGCAGAACCAAAAGAAGACTGCAGCATTCGTTTAAAAAGTTCACTACAGTAGGAAGGGCCAGAGAGCTTCTTGATGCGGATATACAGCTGATGCTGACGGACCTTCAGACGACTGTAGGATATGAGTTCATCAAATTTCATGGACTGCTGTCGGACGATATGATGATTTGTTCCGAGAAAAACGGAGAGATCGTTTTCAATTTTCTTCTTGTAGACAAGGTATTCGATTTCCTTCTTTCAATAAAATTGAAACCGCTGGTTCAGCTTTCATTTATGCCGGAACTGCTTGCTTCTGATCCGGGGAAAAGGGTTTTTCAGTCGTCGTTTATAATCAGTCCGCCGAAAGACTATAAATTATGGAACAGGCTTGTCCGAAGCCTGCTTGAACACCTGGAAAAAAGGTACGGAAAGGCCGAGATGACGACCTGGCTGTATTCTGTGTGGAATGAACCGGATACAGCCCCGGAAATGTTCGGTTTCAATGATGTTAAAGACTTTTATGCGCTGTATAACAATACTTTCAGAACAGTTAAAGACTTCAGCTCAGAGCTTAAATTCGGCACTCCTTCAATGCTTCTTATATCAGAATTCAGCAGAAGCTGGGCGAAGGACTTCTTTAAATATATAAAGGATGCAGGCTGCGATCCTGATTTTATCAATATACATTACTACTCAGATCAGTTTGAGCATATTTCGGATAATATTGACTCAACCGGAGTGAAAATGTATTTTCCCAAAGACTCCTCCCATTTCAGCAAATTTATTTCCCAGACGCAGTCACTTCTAAAAGACAGCGGTTTTTCCGGTCTTCCTGTATACCTTACGGAATGGAATTTTTCCGTTTCACACCGGCATTTCCTGAACGACACCTGTTTTAAATCCTGCTATATAATGAAAAATCTGCTTGAAAATTACGACAGGCTGGACAGTTTCGGTTACTGGCATCTGACGGATTTAATTTACGAAAAGCCAATTGTAGAAGAACAGTTTCACGGCGGAATGGGTATCTATACCAACAAGGGAGTAAGAAAGAACGTCTTCTATGCCTTCGATTTCGCGGGCAGGCTTGGGGACAACTTAGTGGAAGACGGAGACGGCTATTTTATTACAGAGAGCAGGGGCAAAATTATCATGATAAGCTATAATTATCTGCATTTTTCTGATGATTTTGCCGCCGGGCGCTCTTTTAATTTATCGCCCAGAAAGCGCTATGAAATTTTTAATATGAATATGAAGCTGGATTTTTCTGTTCATTTTATAAATCTTGAAAATGAAGCATATACGGTGAAAGAATACTATGTGAATATAAACGAGGGCAGCAGCTTTGATATATGGAACCAGTCAGGCGGGCTGCAGCTGTCTGAAAGGGATTTGGAGCTGCTTAAACAGAAATCTGCTCCCGGGTTTCACCAGTTTCAGTGCCGGGTTAACAATGGAGAACTGCAGTATGTCGGTTCTCTCGAGCCCCTGGAGATAAGGCTGACTGAAATTGTTCCGATTTAGGTACTCTATATAAATTTATTTTTAAAATCAGCCATAAAAATAGAAATTAATTTATCGATCTGCCGTTCATTTCTTTCCAGGTTATATGAAATACCTGATACTGCATAAAAGATTCCGAAAATATAATCAACAATTATTTCAGGGGGGTAGCTGCATTTGAGCCTGTTGCTGTCCAGCGCCTCTTTTGTGCTGGAAAGGATCAGCTGAAATATTCGGTTCTTGAGTGTATCATGAAGAAGTTTTATATCCGAGAATATCTCGAAGGCTTCGTGTGCCCTTAGAAAAAAGAAATATACATGTTTGCTATAGCCCAGCTGAACTGCCAGTTTGATTTTTTCTTCAAATGCGGAGTCGGAATTGAAAATCAGTTCAAGATCTTCAATGAATGATTCGAAGGACGTGCTTACTGCTGTTTTGTATAAAGTTGATTTGTCCTTGAAATGATAGTAAATCGGTCCGCGTGAAATATTTATTTCTTCTGCAATATCCTGAATATTTGTATTGGTATAACCTTTCGCCGCAAAGAGCTTGAGTGCTGCCGAGATTATTTTGTTTTTTAAAACTTCTACATCTTCCCTGTTTTTTTTCATTTATTGTCCTGTTGAGAAAAGAATACCATTTTTTAGCGATCACTTCAAACTACGCAAGGCTGAAGAGGTAGAGATACGGTGCTGATTATGTAGAATAAATTCATGGAACAGGTTCTATAAAACTTGACAGCTGATAATTCGTGCCTTATGATATTCAAACACTTATTATTCATACATGTATGAATAAAAAAATAAAAGGAGAGTTGTCTTATGGAGGCACCAAAAAAATTCTCATGGATGACGGTATTTTCGCTTGGCTTTGTATGGTTTGGTGTGCACCTTGGTTCCGGTTTTGCAACCGGTAATCATGTTGTAAGTTTTTTCGTCCGATACGGATGGCCGACTGTATTTATTCCGGCACTTTCAGTTTTATTACTGGCAATTGTGCTGCATAACGGTAGTCAATTGGCGATTAGGGATGATGCATATCATTATAAGAAGTTAACTGATTCACTTTACGGTCCTTTGAAGGTAGTGTTTTCACCGCTTTTTGAATTTTTCTACTTTCTGATACTGATTCTTGCGGTTGCCGCAGTTATTGCCGGTGCTGCATCATTACTGCTGCAGGAGCTGAATATTCCGTATGTCGCGGGAATTATATTATTCAGTATTCTGCTGCTGGCCCTTAACATCTTCGGTACGAAATTGATTATCAGGGTTTCTTCCGTGTTGTCACTGCTGATGATTATTACATCTGTTCTTATTATTATTGCCGGATTAAAAGAGGGGGCGGTTAATCTACCCAGTTTAATGGAACAGAAACCTCTGCCTCTCGGATGGTGGGCAACATTGAAAAGCGCATTATTTTACGTAGGATTTATGTCCCCGGGTATAGCAATGTTTGCTCCTATCGTTAAGGAAATGCAGAACCCCAAAACTATAGCCGGAGGTTTTATCTTCGGGTTCGTTATAAATGCGGTCATTCTGACCGGTATGGCTATAATGATCTTCTGTTTTCCTGATTCATATGGAGAGACTCTGCCGACTTTATACATAATTAATCTTACTGGTATTTCATGGCTGAAAGCAATGTATATCATTCTGCTGCTCGGCTGCCTGATAACAACCGGGGTCCCGTTGATTTATGCTGTAGTTACCAGATTTGAATCTGTCTGGACAAAGGGAAAGGGTGTTTTCAATGAAGTAAAAATACGAAGAGCCTCAATTGCAATGATTTGTATTCTGTTTTCGTTATTTATATCATTGGCAGGCCTTTCCAGAATAGTTGCTATCGGATACAGATATGTCGGACTCGTTTTTACCTTCATTCTGATTATTCCGGCTGTTTTCTACCTGCCGGTTAAACTCGTAAAACGGAAAAAGGAATTAGTTAGATAAAACGTATCTACCTGGGCTTTTCATCTTTAACGTTTAACAATCGGTTAATCAAAAGGTGAAAAGCTTTTTTGTGTTTAGAATTAACAAATTGAACGGAGAGTTATAATGACGAAGAGAGAAAACTGGCTGCGGCTGCTGCGAAATGATGAACCCCGTTGGATTTCCGAGCCCTGGGAGGCTTTTAAGGGGAATTATGCCAATACTTTTGTAGCTGATCCTGTGAGTACGGAAAGCAAGGGTGTACAGAAAGTCGGGGAGTTTGAAGACCAGTGGGGTGTAACCTGGAAGCTGATTGAGGGCCATAGGCCGAACCCGTTTGTCACCAATGAAAATAAAAGAATAAAGGACATATCCAAATGGCAGGAACAGATTCAGCTTCCTCCCTTACAGGGACATGACTGGCATGAGGCCGCAGAATACGCAGCCAATGTAGACCGGAACGAATTTCTTGTCGGGTCATTGATACTTAGCGGACTTTTTGAATTGTCGCATAATCTTATGGGTTTCGAGGATGCTCTCTGCAATTACATGCTTGAGCCGAAGCATATGTTTGACCTGATTGGTGCGCTTGCGGACTGGAAGATTGAGCACCTCAGGCAGGTCATAGATAATATCAGACCGGATGTTATTCTGTTTCATGACGACTGGGGCAACAAGGATAACCTCTTTCTTCCACCGGATACATGGCGTGAGATAATCAAGCCGCACCAGAGCAGGATCGTTGAGTTCGTTAAGTCGCAAGGTGTGATTTATCTGCATCATTCGGACAGCATCTGTGAACCGATAATAGAGGATATGGTTGAAATTGGCATAGATGCCTGGCAGGGAATTATCCCGCAGAATAACATACAGGAGATTCAGAAAAAACTTCAGGGAAGGATGGCGCTGATTGGCGGTATTGATGCCCAGGTTATTGATATGGCCCAGGCGGAAGAAGATGTTATAAGAACTGAAGTCCGCAGATGTATCGATGAGTATTGTCCGCATGGCTTTTTTATTCCATGCATACCGAATATGTTTCCTATTAACCCGGAAGTTAAGAAAATATATGAGGATGAATTGAATACCTACGGTAAAAACTTTTTCAGTTAGGTATTTCACGATACTGAATTCCTTAACCGGAAACGAAAATTGACAGATTATCCATGTGAAAAACAGAAAAACATATTATAATGAAGTTAATAATATGGCTTTATATAATATCAGTATCCAGCAGCTGCAGTATTTTCTTGCGGTTGCGAAGCATTTGAATTTCACCGATGCGGCAAACAGTCTTTATGTATCACAACCCACATTGAGCAAACAGGTTGCTATGCTGGAGAGCAGCATAAGCACAAAACTCTTTATACGGAACAAGCGGTCTGTTATGCTCACCGCTGCCGGGGTTTTGCTCGCTGAGCGCCTGAGCGACGTGCTTCGGACTTTGGATGAAACTATCGAACAAGCCAAACGCGCTGAAATGGGTTATAAGTCGCGGCTGAAGATCGGAAGCATAGAAGGCCTTGAGACAAAAGGCTTTCTTTTAAAAACGGTTGAATATTTTAAAGAACGGCATCCGGATATATTAATCAGTTTTGAAAAGCATAATTTTAAGGACTTGAGAGAGCTGCTGCTTTCGGATCAACTGGATATATGCCTGACATTTTCGTTTGAGGTTGAAGATCTTGAGTGTTTTGCATACCAAAAGGTATGGGAAACGCTCGGAAATCTAATTATGTCGACAAAACACCCTTTAGCACACAATGAAGGTGTGGGTCTGCCGGATTTTCACGACTATCCGTTTGTCATGCTGTCAAGAGAGATCTCGCCGAAGGGTTATGACGGGATTATTGAAAACTGCAGAAAGGCCGGTTTTATTCCCAAGGTTTCCCAGATTGCTCCTAACCTTGATTCCTTATTGATGGATGTTGAAGCAAATATGGGTGTAGCTATGGTCGACGAGAATGTAAGGCTGCATGAAGGCGCCCAGATTATCAGGGTCCCTGTTCAGACTGACCATTTCAGTGTTGTTGCCGCATGGAAAAAAAGCACCATGAACAATTCAGTAGCTCTGTTCAGACAAATGCTTGACTCCGGGGAAGGCCTCTAGTTTCCTGAAATCGTTTAAAGTTTCAACTTAATCTCTCCCAGTACCCTGCCTGTAAACCTCTTAAAACCGGTTCTGTCTCGATAAATTTTTCCTTATATATTCCGTTTGGGAATAAGAGAAATAGAAAAGTAATATTTCTCAGAATTATACATGGATGTTAGACTGTTCAAACTAAATTAACAGGAATTTTTATAATCTTGTTTATCAGGCTGCAAAGCTGATTATTTCGGAGGCTTTGTATTCCAAAGCAGAAAATAAATCAAATTACAAGGATCAAGGAGACATTTATGATCAAGAGAGAAATAGCGGATTGCAAAACCTACGATGCTCCCGGTCATTTCAAGATGACTGCAATGAAGATTATCGGAAAAGAGGAAACAGGAGCAGAGAAGTTCTGGATGGGCCTGAGCCATTTTCTTCCCGGGGGCGGTGCTGAGTATGCATATGAAGATTCGCCTACAGAAAAGATCTATTACGTGCTCGAAGGTGAAGTGACAATTTATACAAAAGACAAAAAGGAAAAAATCGTTCTCAAAAAAAATGATTCGATATTCATCGGACCCAATGAGGGACGTTCGTTAATCAATGAAACCAATATGCCCGCTTCCATGCTGGTAGTCGTAAATTGCTGAACAGGAGATTTGAATGGACAAGAAATTTGTTGATAACTTATTTGATGTAAAAGGGAAGACTGCCCTTATAACCGGAGCCACAGGTGCTCTAGGAAAGGCTATTGCGTTCGGTTACGGACATGCCGGCATGAAAGTTTTTGTTACGGGAAGAAAAGCGGATAAAAACATCGCATTATGCGAAGAACTTAAGGCTGCCGGCATTGAATGTGCCCAGGAAGCCGGCGACCCGGCAGTAGAATCGGATGTTGTACGGATTGTTGATGCGTGCAAAGCCGCTTTCGGTGAGATAAACGTATTGTTCACAGCTGCCGGATACAACAACCCGCAGCCGATTGTTGAACAGGAACTGGACGAATGGAAGAAGATTATGGATTCCGATGTTCAGGGCACATGGCTGTTCTGTAAATATGCCGGAAAGCAGATGATTGATCAGGGCAAGGGCGGAAAGGTGATCATGGTTTCATCTGCAAGGTCCAAGCTAGGTATGGCGAATTATACAGGTTACTGTACAGCAAAAGCCGGAATTGACCTGATGGCACAGTCGCTTGCAAGCGAATGGACAGCAAAATACGGTATAAATGTGAACACTATCAACCCTACTGTTTTCCGCTCGGAATTGACTGAATGGATGTTTGATCCGGAAAGTGCTGTTTACAAGAATTTTCTTAAACGCCTTCCTGTCGGCCGCCTTGGTGAACCAGAAGATTTTGTCGGTCCTTCAATTTTTCTAGCCTCAGATGCCAGTAATTTTATGACCGGTGCGAATGTTGCCGTTGACGGCGGATACTGGGCCAACTAAACGGGTGCTGAGGCAGCGGAATAATTACTTACTATATTAGGAGAATTATAAGAATATGATACAGACAAAAGAAAAGTTACCGATCACGGATCAGGACAGGCAGAAAACTTATTATAAGTACTATGAGCTTCCGATGGCAGACGTTGCAAAAGAAAGGTATCTCGAAGTTTTAAAGGGCCCGATTCCGCCTGCAAAGGCGTTAAATTTTAAAGACAGAAATGATCTGTTCAAGGAAGGATATCTGGATGCGGAAGTCGGCTACTGTGTGATGCCGGACGGTACCGGGTATGTGTCCAATCTTACAAAGATGCCGGGTGTAACAGTTGAGATGTTCGACTGGTGGTTTGCATGGCACGGCCTGGACAATTTCAGATACACCGTCTGGGACCCCGAAGATCACAGGCAGGCCCAGTCTCTGCAGAAAGAACGTGCAAAAGACCCGGAGCTTTCTATTAAAGAAAAATACTGGGACACGACTCATTATGTAATAGAAGACACCGGTCTTGGTATGGAGCAGCTCAGCATTAACTTTAAATATCCCGGAGATCTGGGATTCGATATGAGCAAATACGGTACAGCAGCCTGCGGAACAATTGTCTGTGCAAAAGGAACCGGCGTCGGGCAGCCTCCCTTTGCCAGCCCTGATACAATTATGTGTCATTTTGTCCGTGAAATCGAGGGCGGCATAGAGCTCAGAACACGGTTCTGGATGGGCTGGACTGTAAAAGACGGAAATGATTTTAAAGCCCTTCCGGACGGCTTCAGGATGCCTCCGATAGCTCCGATGTCGCTGTTAATGCATAACATTAAAGAATTTACAAATCTGGCAGCAATTCTGCCCAAAATTTACGCTGAAGAAAAAGATAATTTCTAGATTTGAGTTGAATGAAGGAGGCCCTCAAGTGGCAAACCATAAAATAATTGTAGATCAGGATAAATGCATAGGCTGCAAGATCTGTTATAAATCCTGTTTCGTAGATGTAATCCGCTGGGATTCTGAAAATAAAAAACCTGTAATCGCTTATCCGGGGGACTGTGTTCACTGCACCTACTGTGAAGCCCTTTGTCCGCAGGAGTGTATTGAAGTTGTTATTGATTTTGAAGGCGAAAGAATGTATCAGAGTTTCGATCTGTACAGGTAAATTGAAGGAGCATCGTAATGGAAGTTGAAAAGAAGATATTTGATACAGACGTACTTGTAGTCGGCGGCGGTATAGGCGGATTGACTGCTGCTGTCAGAATAAAAGAACTGAACCCTGAACTGGATGTCATGGTCATGGAAAAGAATACATCCGGCTACAGCGGAAAAGCCAACCGGGGCGGAGGCGTCCTGCAGTATTTCGATTTTAAAAGGACTTCTCCCGAGCAGTTTGTTGAATACCATGTTCATACTATCGGAGCCTACCTGGGTGATCAGGAACTGCTTCACAAATATGTGGGCATGAATAATGAAATGATCGATAAACTCGGAGAATGGGGAGTAAATGTACCCTATAACGAAGACGGCACATTAAAGGTTATGCCGACCGGTCCAATGGTCGGCATGATTGGCGTAGACCTTGATATAACTGTTCAGGTAGCCAAAACAGCCAAAAAGCTGGGTGTTAAATTTCTGGATAAAACTGTTATGTCGGATATCCTGGTTGAGGGCGGAAAAGCTGCGGGTGCTGTAGGATACAGCCTGCTTGACGGAACATTCAATGTAGTTCAAGCCAGGAGTGTAATTATGGCTACCGGCAGCCAGAACTATAAAATTATGCCGATGTGGAACAGCTGCGGCGACGGTATTGCCGCAGCCTACAGGGCCGGCGCCGAAATGCGTAATGCAGAATTTGGAAATTTTGCGCAGCAGTACAAGCGCAAAAGCCACCACGACTGTGTTTTTTCAGAAAACGTAATGTATAACGGTCTTGGTGAAAACATAACAAAAAATTTCAGACGGTTCAGGGAACCCGATGTTTCATCATCAGCTGTGAAAGAATGGTATGAACAGATTTCGGCCATGAAGGGACCCGTAAGCATTCATATCGATGAATATGAAGTAACAGCACACGGAGACGCACTGTTTACCACATCAAGAGTATGGAACCGCCCTTACGGAATAAAAATCTGGAAAAAGATTTACGGCAAAGC
>QKCC01000119.1 GCA_003245835.1 Spirochaetales bacterium
GGGACTTTCACGTTAAACACAACACAAAAAGAAAAAAAATGGATAATACTGACCGCAGAAGCAGCGCGGCAAAGAAAGTAATTCGCAGTCTTGAATCCCATCCTCTCCGCGCAGCAGGAATTCTCGCACTTACAGCAGCCGCCTGCATCGCAGCCGGCTGCCTGGCAGTTCCGGAAAAACCCGGGCAAATCCCTGCGGGAACACCGGAGACGGAAGCGGCAGTCCGGTCCTCCATGTCCGAACTGAACAGCCAGGACAGCCTGCAAAACAATACTGCAGCCGTGTCTGAAAAGGCCGCTGAAGAGCAGCGGTCCTACGGGTTGATAATAATCCCGCCCGGCGGCAAGGTTCCGGCAACAGATCTCGATGTACTGTTCATACATGCTCATCCCGATGATGAATCGCTTGATTTCGGCTGCCTGATGGCCCTTACCGCAGCGAGCGGGCTCCGTACGGGGCTGGTTACATTCACGGACGGAGAATCAGGTCTCGATCTCTTCCCCGGAAGACCCCTGAACGGCATATACCCGGATCATTATCTTAAAGGCAGAGAACTTGCCGAAGTCAGAAGTACAGAACTGGAAGCAGCCGCCCTAAAACTCGGGGTGGATCTTCTTGTCAGGCTCGGCCTTGAAAATCATCCGTACAACAGCATCAAAGATGAACTCCCTCCGGCTGAGATAATAGATGAATGGGGAGGAAAATCAGAAATCACTGAGAAGCTCAGGCAGATTATCCTGCTCACAAAACCAGAAACTATAGTTGCTCCGGAAGGCCCCGGAAAAGCAAGGGAGCATTTCGAACACGAAGCCGTAGGCTTCATAGTCGCCGAAACCCTGAAAAGTTTTGAGCCGGATGACTACAGGGCGCCGAAACGGTATATCACCTCTGTTGATCCGCGGCAGCAGCACCTGTACCCGGAGGCAAAGGAAATCAATGCCGGAATAAGGGTAAAAAATGCCGACGGTAAAGAACGCAGCCTGAGAGAACTTCAGCTTGAGGCCCTCATGAACCATCGCACACAGAATGATGCTGTAAATGTCGGGACCGGTTTCCTTCCGAAGTATCCGGCTGAATACTATAAGATTCAATACTGGCGTTCGAACCGCTCCTGGGACAACCTGCTGCAGAGCGGGCTTTACTGATGACGGAAGCTTAACGCTCCCCCTTGCTAAAACATGGATTACAGGTAAAATATACTGAGATTCTGTCAACTGAGTAAACAAAACTTCGGAGGTCCTGATGCGTTCCTTAACCAGATATTTAGCCATATTTCTCATCATTTCAGCTGGGGCAGTCCTGTCGGGATGCGGTCCCAAATACAGGGGTTGGGGAGTTCTCTACCTTGATGACACCGAAAAGGATCTAAAAGCCGGTATTGTTCTTCCGGTTCTTCAGGAATCCGAAATCCGTGACGTATATACAGTTGAATCAGGGGAAAATGCCGCCGGACTGGATATAGAACGATGGAAGATGGCATTCTTCGAAAAAAAAGCCGATGCAGATGCTTTTGCGAATGAATACGGCCAGTGGGCAGACCTCTACGCAATTACCCTGCTTAACGGACTATCAATAAGAGAGCAGGCCGATGAAAGCTCCGCGCGTGTTTACAAACTGCGCGAGGGACAGGAAGTCAAGATAATAGGAAGGGCCGCCGAGAAGGTTACAATCGCAAATCACGACGGTTACTGGTACACAGTATTAACCGAAGACGGCTCCAAGGGCTACTGCTTTGATAAAAATCTCAGAATATATGACAGCAAGGATTCCGGAGCACTTCGTGAGAGTGTGCTTGATACAGAGCTCCTGCACCAGTTCCTCGACAAGCCCTTTCGCCCGGCATATTTCCTTGACATGATCAGGGACAATATGATCGATTTGACGCTGTTTAAAACTACACGGGGCATATTCGCCTACCCCGACGAAAACAGGATATTCCTTGCTACAAGGGACCATCAGGAAAATTTTGTTTACACTGGCATCAGCCAGGCCGGGAACGGCAGGTTTATATTCGAAGGAACTTCTCTTCAGATCGAAGTCCGTTCTGCAAACCGGATAGCTGCCTACTACAATATCAACAATAAAGAATACGCGGAACTCATGGTATACATAGAAAACATGGAAGAGCTCATAGACAGCGAGATTGAAAGAAGGGATCTTATTTTCCAGCAGTTCAGCGATCTTGGGACAGTTTCGAGCTCAGCCTACGGAAGAATTTCTTTTAACGGCGAAAAAGGCTATATTTGGAGTGATTTCAAAAGGCTCGTTCCGGCTGTAATACCCGAATCAGCACAGGGAAGCGGGCGGATATCACTCGGTTACTTCCCTGCTCCGGCACTCAGGAATGATTATGACGGTGTAGTCTCGTTCAGTTTCGACGGTGTTCCCGGCAACGGACTGGTCAACTTCCTGTTCAAGCTGTCCGACCTCGGGGTAAAGCTTGTTTATGTTCCCAAAAAGGACATTGACAACGGAGTCGTAAAACAGGAGAGCGCATCGCCGCTCGTAATCTTCATGTCAGGGGCCGGTGAATAACCCCGGCAAAAAACGGCAGAACATACAATGGCATTTGTACAACTTGACAATATTTCTCTGAGCTTCGGCGATCGAAAAATAATTGATGAAATCAGTCTGAATATCTCGCATGAGAGCAAAACAGCGCTTTCCGGCGGAAACGGCTCGGGAAAATCAACCCTGATGAAGATCATCGCCGGAATTAACCAGGCTGACAGCGGAAAGATTATAAAAGACAGGCAGTCGCGTGTAGCATATCTTCCGCAGTCCGGAATTACGCTGAGCGGGAAGTCGCTCATAGAAGATGCGGAAACTGCCTATGATCACGTGCTTCCCCTGATAGCCGAAAAGGAGCTGCTCGAACACGAACTTTCGGACAGCAAGTCGGATGACGGCGGAACAGCCTCAAAACTTGAAAAAATCCACGAACTGCAGGAAAAGATCACGGACAGCGGGTATTATTCGCGCCGCGAAGCCGCCGCAGTCATTCTTTCAGGGCTTGGATTCAGCCAGGAAGACCTTGGCCGGACTACCGGTGAATTTTCAGGCGGATGGCAGATGCGAATTGCACTGGCAAGGATGCTGCTGTCGAAGCCCGACATCATGCTTCTCGACGAGCCGACGAACTATCTCGATCTTGAAGCGCGCAACTGGCTTGAAGGCTACCTGAACGCCTATGAAGGCGGTTTTATAGTCGTTTCGCACGACCGCTACTTTCTCGATTCCACCGTTACCGAGGTAGCCGAACTTTTCGGCGGGAAGCTGCATATCTATAAGGGCAATTATACAGCCTATGAAAAAAAGCGCGAGGTCGAACTTCAGCAGCTTATAAAGGATTACACCAGGCAGCAGGAAGAGATAGCCAGGACTGAAGATTTTATCAACAGGTTCAGGTATCAGGCAACGAAGGCAAAACAGGTTCAGAGCAGAATCAAGCAGCTCGAAAAAGTCGAGCGGATTGTGCTGCCTGAAAGCCTGAAAAAAATACACTTCAACTTTCCCCAGCCGCCGCACTCCGGAAGGAAGGTCCTGCGGATCGAGGGTCTTTCCAAGGCCTACGGCGAGCACAGGGTAATCAACGATCTGGACCTGGAGCTTGAAGCCGGTGAAAAACTCGTTATAGCCGGAAAAAACGGCGCCGGAAAATCAACGCTGATGCGGATTATCGCCGGAATTGACCCCGAATACACAGGAAGGGTTGAATACGGCGCGGGAGTCGCCGCCGGGTACTTCTCGCAGGATGTTGATACAGTCCTTAATCCGGCTAACAATGTAATAGAAGAAATCGAGGCCGGCGCCCCTACCCATCTTATTCCGGACATCAGAAGCATGCTCGGCGCCTTTCTGTTCAGGAACGATGATATTTTCAAGTCGACCTCGGTACTGAGCGGCGGCGAGAAAAACAGGCTGTCGCTGCTGAAACTGCTGCTTCACCCGGCAAACCTGCTTATACTTGACGAACCGACAAACCACCTTGACCTGCAGTCCAAGCAGGTACTGCTCGAAGCGCTTCAGAACTACAGCGGCTCGCTTGTCTTCGTTTCGCATGACCGGTACTTTATCGACAGGCTTGCAACAAAGGTTATAGAGATAGAAAACGGAAAACACCGGCTCTTTCCCGGTGATTATGAATATTTTCTGTGGCGTAAAGAGCAGGAAGCACTCGGCCTAACCGAAAACAATGCAAAGGCTGCCGGCAGCACCCCGGACACTGCAGAACAGTCTTCGGCCGGGAAGCTGTCGCACGAAGAAGAGAAGCGCCTGAAAAACCGGCTGCGTAAACTTGAACGCGAAGAGGAAGAGATCCTCGGCAGAATCGAACAGCTTGAAGCGGAGGCCGCTGAGCTTGAAAAGATGCTTCATGATCCTGAAATCTATTCATCAGCCGAAAAGGCACGCGGGATACAGGACGCAATCAGCAAAAAAGAGACGCTGCAGGCGGAACTGCTTGAAAAGTGGGAAAACCTTGAAGCCGAAAAGACTGAGATAGAAACGGCTGAATAAGCCTGCGGATATCAATCCATTATAAAAAAGCACAGGAGTCACAGTAACTAATGGAAATATTCATTCATATTTTGACGAGGAACATAGTACCAATTTTTATTCTGATTGGAACAGGAGTTCTGCTCGGATGGAAATTCAAACTTGACGTAGGCACGTTAAGCAAACTGAGTTTCTATGCCGTGATGCCTGTCTTCACTTTTGTTAATGTATACACCAATGACCTTTCCGGAACGATGGGAACAACCCTGCTCTATGCGTTCCTGTTTTTTTTGTTCGGTTATGCCGCAGCAGCACTTGCGGCTGTGGTCTTCCGCATGACCCCAAAAAAAAGGCATGCACTTGTCAATTCTTCAATCCTTTACAATACCGGAAATATCGGCATCCCGCTGATAACCCTGATCTATACCGGTACGCCATACCTGAACCAGGCCCTTGTGGCACAGATAACCCTTATGCTGCTGCAGGTGGTCATTGGTAATACAGTAGGCATCTACAATGCCAGCCGCGGGCAGATGCACTGGAAGGATTCTATCATCAGCGTTTTGAAGATGCCGGCAATCTACGCGATCGTTCTTGCTTCTGTCCTGAAACAGTTTGATTTTGACCTGAGCCAAACCTTTGTATGGCCGGCTTTTGATTATATCCGTCAGGCGATGATCGCATTGGCACTGTTGACGCTTGGAGTACAGCTATCAAACACCAGAATCGCCGCAGGAGAGCACGATATAATAATTGCGGTAATTCTCAGGCTTATTATCGGCCCGCTTGGAACCCTCCTGCTGCTGAAGCTTTTGGGAGTATCTGGAGTGCTCGCTCAGGTTCTCTTTATTGCCTCAGCAGCCCCGTCCTCAGTTACATCGGCACTTATCGCAATAGAACGAAAAGCGGAACCTGATTTTGCGTCAAAATCGGTTATGTTTTCAACCATATTCTGTTCAATCACTTTTGTTTTTGTCGTATACTTTTCGAGGATACTTTTTCCGCTGCAGTAATTTGGGGGTTTTATGAAAACTTTTATATCATGGAATGTAAACGGAATCCGGGCGGCCGCCCAGAAGGGGCTGTTCAGCTGGATGGCTGATAAGAACGCTGATTTCATCTGCCTGCAGGAAACCAAGGCACAGCCCGAACAGCTCGATGAAACCTTTATCGAACCGGCAGGTTATAAATCATGGTTTGCATCCGCCGAAAAAAAGGGCTACAGCGGGGTTGTTACTTATGCAAAAACAGAACCTGATGCAGTCGAAACGCTCGGAATAGATGAGTTTGACGCAGAAGGCCGCAGTATCATCCTCAATTATCCGGATTACAAACTGATTAACTGCTATTTTCCGAACAGCCAGGAAGAAGGAAAGCGGCTCGATTATAAGATACGGTTCTGCGATGCCGTACTGGAGTACTGCAACAAGACTGTCGCTCAAGGAAAGAATATTATACTCTGCGGTGACTACAATATAGCGCACAAACCCATCGATCTTGCAAACCCCAAACGCAATGAAAAGAACCCCGGCTACCTGCCCGAAGAACGGGCCTGGATGGATAAATTCACTGAAGCCGGATACATAGACACTTTCAGAAAATACTGCAAGGACCCTGACCGGTACAGCTGGTGGTCCTACCGCTTCAAGGCCAGGGAAAATAATGTGGGCTGGCGTATTGATTATTTTTGCGTCAACCCGGAATTTGAAAACCGGCTATCGGGTGCGGAAATCCTCGACCAGGTAACAGGGTCGGATCACTGCCCCGTTGAACTGCTGGTAAACGACTGAAAATGAAGGTCACAAATAAAAATATAGGTAAATTCACGGCATTTCTGCTGCTTTTCTGCGTTGCAGGAACCCTTGCATGGGAACTTGTTGAAGTAATACTCTATGCTGCCGGGCTGAATGTAAATCTCAGCGTCGGCCCGGTCGGCTTCGATTTGGATGTACTTTCTGTTTTTATATCCGCGAATCCGGGAACAATTCTCGGCATTGCCGTCGGATGGCTGCTTTTTCACAAAATTTAAGATTCCGGGGAATTTTTTATATGGACAGACTGATTCTTGCTTCTGCTTCTCCACGCAGAAAAGAAATTTTAACAAGGCTGGGGTTTAATTTCGAAGTAAAACCCCAGGATACTGACGAAGCTTTCAGCGGTCTTTCGCCGGCCGAAGAGGCGGTAAAGATCGCGTCGGAAAAGGCTGCGGCATGCGTATCAGCCGAAGGTCCGGGAAGATGGGTCCTCGGCGCCGATACATTTGTTCTTTCCGGGAACGAATACATGATAAAACCAGAAAACCGGACGGATGCGAAAAGAATGATTACAAAACTTTCAGGAAGCACGCATACAGTCGTTACCGGGCTTGCACTGAATGTACCGAATCATGAAGGCGCAGGCTCAATCGATACAGCGGTATGCCTTACAGAGGTCACCTTCGCGCCGATGAGCCCCGACGAAATTGAGTGGTACCTTGATACCCTGGAATGGCAGGGTGTCGCGGCGGCATACCGTATTCAGGAGAAGGGAGCACTTTTTATAGAATCAATCAGCGGATCATACTCAAATGTAATGGGGTTGCCAATAAACACTTTTTATGGCATGCTCAGGTCAAATAATTTTAACTTCCGGAATTGAAAGCCCAGCTTTCCAATTCTGAGAAAAAGAGAAGGAAAAACCGGAGCAATCGGAGATTGCTCTGAAGAATTTTCGGGGATAACTCCTCAAATTCTTCACGGAGTTGGATTCGCATACGAAATCAATTTGTTGCATTCCGTATAATTTCTCCGTCCGGTTATAACTCAGGAGGACACATTGGCAGTAGTAACAATGAAAAACCTGCTCGAGTCAGGTGTACATTTCGGACACCAGACAAAGAGATGGGACCCAAGGATGAAGAAATTCATCTTCGCAGAAAGAAACGGTATTCATATTATCGACCTTCAGAAAACTATCGTTTCTATCAAAGAAGCATACGAAGTTGTAAGAACTCTCGTACATGACGGTAAATCCGTTCTTTTTATCGGAACAAAAAAACAGGCTCAGGTAGCAATCCAGAGAGAAGCCGAAAGATGCGGAATGTTCTATGTAAACAACCGCTGGCTCGGTGGAATGCTCACAAACTTCTCGACAATCAAGAAGTCTATTCTCAGGCTTAAGAAGATCGAGAAAATGGAAGTTGACGGCACCTTCGAAAGTCTTACAAAGAAAGAAGTTGCTAAACTCAACCGTGAGAAAATCAAACTTGAAAAAAACCTCGGCGGAATCAAGGAAATGAAAGACCTGCCCGGTGCAATTTTCATTATTGATACCAGAAAAGAAGCAATTGCGGTTGCCGAAGCGAAAAGAATGGGGATTCCCGTTATCGCTATCGTGGACACAAACTGCGATCCTACAGATATAGACTACCCGATTCCCGGCAATGACGACGCTATCAGGGCGATTACCCTGTTCACACAGATTATTGCCAACGCAGTTGTCGAAGCTGACAACGAAATCGGCCTTGAAGTAATCGAAACCCTTCAGGACGATGAAGAAGGCGACTTCCCCTACGGCGCTTCAAAATCAGATGATGATGACGACAGCGAAGAGTATGAAGATGATGATTCAGACAGCGACGATGATTCAGTCGAAGTGTATGATTCAGAAACTTCAGACGAAGGGACTGCAGCTGCAGAAGCTGAAGTCGAAACAGCTGCAGCAGACGAAGAAGAATAAGCAACAGGAGGATAATCGATGGCAGATGTAAAACCAGCCGATGTAAAAAGACTCCGAGATAAAACCGGAGCAGGAATGCTTGACTGCAAGAAAGCCCTTGTTGACGCGGAAGGAGATTTCGCGAAGGCAGAGAAGCTGCTCAAAGAGCAGGGACTTGCAGCAGCAGCAAAAAGAAGCGACAGGGCAACCAACGAAGGACGTGTTTTCACAAAGATTGCAGGCGGAAAAGCCGGAATCGTTGAGCTTGCATGCGAAACAGACTTTGTCGCAAGAAATGAAAATTTCATCAACGCAGGAACCGAACTTCTTGATGGAATTGTAGATAAAAATCTGAACGAAATTACACCTGAACTTGAAGAACAGGTTAAACTTGTTATCAGCAGGATCAAGGAAAATATTTCGATTAAGAGATTCAAGGTTTTTTCTATTGCAGATAATGAATTCTGTATGGATTACATTCACGGAGAAGGCGGTATCGGTGTTCTTGTAAAGATGTCAGCCAGCGATAAAGCTGTCTTCAGCAATGAGAAAGTCAAGGAATTCGCTTTCGACTGTGCGCTTCATATTGCAGCTTTCAGCCCGCTTTACCTGTCCAAGGAAACCGTGGATGAAGCATACATCAAAGAACAGAACGAAATCTTTATGAAGCAGGCTGAAAATCTCGGCAAACCCGAAAATGTCCTGCAGGGAATCGTAAAAGGCAAGCTCAACAAGCATTTTGCGCAGATCTGCCTTCTTGAGCAGCCGTTCGTAAAAGACGATAAAAACAGTCTTGCAACCGTTCTTGCCGCAGTCGGCAAGGAAGCAGGCGGTACCATTAAAATCGAAGATTTTGTATACTACAGAGTCGGAGAAGAAGTTTAATACTGTTTCAATAAATTAACGGAAAGGGTTGAAGAATAACATCTTTCACCCTTTCCGATGTTTGACAGCAAAGCTTTCCAACTTTATTGCATATGACTGCCCGCTGGGCAGATTGTCTATTGAGGAGAAGAAAATGCAGGAAACCATATCCAAAGCCGAAAGCAAGATGAAAAAATCACTTACAGCCCTTGACGATGAGTTCAAAACAATTCGTACCGGCAGGGCATCAGCCGCCCTTTTCGATCAGGTAAGGGTTGAAGCATACGGTACTCCTACCCCGCTGAACCAGGTTGCAACGGTTTCTGTACCTGAAGCCAGACTTGTTGTAATTCAGCCATGGGACAAAGGGCTTCTTTCAGACATTGAAAAAGCCATTCAGAAGTCAGAATTGTCTGTTAACCCCAGCAATGACGGAAAGGTCATAAGGATCGCTATTCCGCCGCTGACTGAAGACCGAAGAAAAGAATTCGTAAAAGTAGCAAAAAATATGGCTGAACAGAGCCGTGTCGCAGTGAGAAATATCCGAAGGGAAGCAAACGAAGCCCTGAAGAAGAAGCAGAAGAGCAGCGAGATCACTGAGGACGAAGAAAAAAAGGGTTCGGATGAGATTCAAAAACTCACTGACAAGTATATTAATGAAATAAACAGCCTTCTCGAAGAAAAAGAAAAGGAAATAATGGAAATATAATAGATAATGTCTTCTTTTCAGGTAGATATGAAAAATCTGCCGCTTCATATTGCGTTCATAATGGATGGAAACGGCAGGTGGGCTAAAAATCAGGGAAAACCCCGATCAGCCGGCCACAGGGAGGGTTTGACAGCCGCCAAGCGCATTGTCAAAGCCGCCTCTGATATCGGAATCAAATACATCACCTTATACGCCTTTTCCACCGAAAATTGGAAAAGGACCGAGGATGAGGTGGCTTTTTTGATGAATCTGATCAGCCGGCATCTGAGAAAAGAGATGGATTTTTATGTAAAAAACCGGATTAGAGTTGTCCATAGCGGTGATTTTTCAGCGCTACCTGATTCAGTAAAATATGAGATAACCTCTGTAACTGAAGCCACCGCCGGGTTTAAAGGAACAGCTGTTAACCTTGCAATTAATTACGGCGGACGGGATGAAATAATCAGAGCCGTCAACAGAATTTATGATAAATCGCCTGAAAAAAGGTCTCCGGTAACTGAGCAGGAGATTTCTGAAAATCTTGACTGCGCCGATTTTCCGGATCCGGATTTGATTGTAAGGTCTGCAGGCGAAAGGCGCCTGAGTAACTTTTTACTTTGGCAATGTGCATATGCAGAGTTTTATTACAGTGATAAACTATGGCCGGACTGGGACAAAAGTGATCTTGATGCGGCTGTTTCCAGTTACCGGAATCGAAACAGGAAATTCGGAGGACTGAATGAGTAACCTGCTGAAGAGAATACTCCTTGCCGCCGGCGGGATACCCGTTCTCATTATACTGATTTTTGTACTTACGCAGTACTCGCACCTGCTGTTGAATATACTCATAGTTCTGCTGTCTGCTATCGGGGGGCTTGAAGCCCGTAATCTTTTTATCAAACGAAAAACGGATCTGAACCCCGTAAAAACTGCTTTTATTGCCGCGGTTTTTCCAATCTTCAGCATTTTTGTAGTTCTCGGCCTTCTTCCCCAGGCTTATATAGTTCCGCTGATTGTCCTTTCGGTAAGCATAATGTTTATTCGCGAAGCACTGATGAGGCAGGAAAAACTTATAGAATCAGTGCTGGACAGACTGCCTGCATACTGTTTCCTGCTCTTTTTTCCGGGTTTCTTCATTTCTTTTCTGATCCTGATCAACCTGATGGAGCATTCGTCTCTTTTAATAATTATTTTCCTTACCCTTGTTTTCAGTAACGATACATTTGCCTACATTTTCGGAATGCTTCTCGGCGGGAACAACAGGGGAATGTTTCCGGTGAGTCCCAAAAAAAGCCTGGCCGGTTTCATCGGCGGCATTGCATCATCAGGTATTGCCGCCTACATATTTTTCATATTCTTTCCCCATATATTCAACGACAATCTGTTCCTTGCTGTACTGACAGGCATCAGCATTGGATTCACTTCCGTTATCGGAGACCTGCTTGAATCAGCGCTTAAAAGGTCCGCCGGTGAAAAAGACAGCGGAACCCTGATGGGAGGCAGAGGCGGAGTGCTTGATGTAATCGATTCGATACTGTTCAGTGCACCGTTTTACTACTACATCATGGTCCTGTTTCAGAAATAAGAGAGCTGGATGAAAAGAAAAAAACTGATTATTCTTGGATGTACGGGTTCCATAGGCCGCAACACGGCAACCGTCCTGAAGTCCAATAAAGAATATTTTGAAGTGGCTGGCATTTCGGCTCACACTGCTGAAAGCAGCCTCATGAAATTTGCCGAAACCTTCAACGTAAAAAACATCTGCCTCACAGGCAGAAAACCTTCGTATTCAAATATAAACTATGCCGGCGCCGATGGTCTGATCGAGATGATCAAAAACACCGAAGCCGATCTTGTTCTTAACGGAATTGCAGGTGCGGCCGGCCTTGCTTCATCGATTGCAGCACTTGAATCGGGTAAAGACCTTGCGCTTGCCAATAAAGAAACCATCGTTATGGCCGGTGAACTTATCCTTGACCTTGCAGCTAAGAACAATGTTTCTATTATTCCTGTCGATTCCGAGCATTCGGCCATCTGGCAGCTGATTAGGGGATTCAGGAAGGAATACATCGCCGAACTGATTCTGACAGCGTCCGGCGGGGCATTCAGAAACAGGCCCGTCGAATCGCTGAAGCATGTAACCGTAAACGCGGCGCTCGCGCACCCGACCTGGGAAATGGGACCAAAGATTACAATCGACAGCGCAACGATGGCCAACAAGGGTCTTGAGGTGATTGAGGCGCACTTCCTTTTCGGAATGCCGGCTGATAAAATCAAGGTTGTAATTCACCCTAAAAGCTATGTGCATTCCCTGGTGCGGACTATCGACGGTTATCTTTATTCGCAGATCAGCCTTCCCGATATGTCGGTTCCCATTCAGAACGCGCTGAGCTGGCCCGAAATTATTCCCGCAAACTTCGCGACACTCGATCTGCCCGGAATCTCGCTCGAATTCCAGGAACTCGATCACCTGAAGTACCCGATTGTAAAAAGTGCGTACTACGCGCTGGACAAACTGGGTGCATACCCGGTAGTTTTCAACGCGGTAAATGAAGTGGCGGTCGCAGCCTTCACCGAAGGCGGAATTCTTTTCACAGATATAGCATCACTCGTTGATCAGGCGCTTCAGCTTGACTGGCCTTTAAAGGTTGAATCCTTCGACCATGTATTTGCGCTGGATGAAGAAGCCAGATCAGTGACATTGGAATTGATAGAAAAACTCAGGCAGGTCTGATGATACTTAATATATTAATAGGATTAATAGGTCTCGGCATTGTTGTGACGGTCCATGAATTCGGTCACTTTGCAGCGGCAAAACTCACGGGTATAGAAGTCGAAGCCTTTTCGCTGGGATGGGGAAAATCCATCTACAGGCATAAGTTCAAAAAGACGGAATTCAGGCTCTCTATTTTCCCTGTAGGCGGCTACTGCAAGATGAAGGGTGAAGAGATGTTTCAAAAGGCGCTTAATGACAACGAAGCCTTCATTCCGAACGAGGAAGGCTCGCTTTTTGCCGCCCATCCCGTTAAAAGAATACTCACCTATCTTGCCGGCCCCGGGTTTAATTTTATATTCTCCATTCTCTCATTGTCGGTGATCTGGTTCGTCGGGTTCACCACCTATACCTTTGAGAACAAGGTTATTCTGCTGTCCGACTACCAGGAACCCGGATATGAAAAAAGCTACCCTGCGGACATTGCCGGAATAGAGACCGGAGACCTTATAACAGGCATCAACGGAAAATCCGTCACCAGTTTTTACGACTGCCAGAACTATATTTCGAGAAATCCCGAAAAGACAATCAGGATGACACTCAACCGCGGGGGACGTATAATAGAAACAACAGTCACCCCTGAACTGGACAAGTCGACCGGAACAGGCTATATCGGAATTTCTGCCTGGATCGAACCGGTGATCGGTTACGTTCAGCCCGCTTCGGCAGCTGCCGTGGCAGGCCTGCAGGAGGGCGACAGGATTCTGTCGGCAAACGGAAAGCCGATAGAAAACCAGATGGCCCTTTCGGCAATCATAAGCAAAAATCCCAAAAGTATCGAAATTGAATATATTCGCGGAACAACAAGAACCAAAACAGTTCTGATACCGCATATAAGCGAAAACGGAAGTCCCGTAATCGGTGTGTCATTTGCCGGGGTAGAGATCCCCTCCCCCAAACTGAACATTTTTCAGTCGATCGGCAGAGGCACAGAAGAAACCTTCACAACCCTGGCGCTGAGCATAAAAAGCATCGGACTGTTTTTCAAGGGAATCGATGTAAAGGAAGCGGTAGCTGGACCGGTTAAACTGACTTATTACATGGGCGAAGCTGCGTCATCCGGTTTCCAGACCGGAATTGGTGAAGGTTTGACCAATTTTTTCAGATTCATGAGCCTTATAAGCGTAGCACTGGGATTCATGAACCTTCTCCCGATTCCGGTTATAGACGGCGGTATGATCGTCTTCAATGTAGCCGAACTCGTGATGGGAAAACCTCCGAAAACGAGGGCCCTGTACAGGTACCAAATGATTGGATCTTTCCTGATACTTCTGTTACTATTGTTGGCAGTTTTCAGTGATATTAATTTTATTTTCGGCTGAATAAACGGAGTATTATGTGATTGAAATACCATGCCACTGCGGTAATATAATAGAATCCGATATGGAATCCCAAATAGATCTGTCCGCGGAATCCTCCCTTTATGCGAAAATAGTCGACGGCGATTTCATGAAGTTCCGCTGCCCGGAATGCGGCAATGAACTGAAAACCGAGGTTCCTGTACATCTTTATGATAAACCCGCCGGCGTTGACCTGCAGTTTCTGCCGGAGCTTGAACGCTCCAATTTTCTGAGCGGAAATATCAAACCAATCGCCGTTCGTGTTGCAATAGGCTACCCCGAGCTCGTGGAAAAGATTGTAATCGCTGGAGCAAAACTTGACGACAGAATTATCGAAATAATCAAATTCAGAATGCTTGAAAAGGCAGAAAGAAACGATATCCGTATTTATCTCAGCAGTATTGAAAACGGTACGCTGATCTTTCATATACACGGCCTGAAACCCGACCAGCTGGGCGTCTCGCGTATACCTGAAAATACATATAAAAAAATAGAAACGGAGCTCGATGGACTGCTCGAAAATGATGATATAAAACTCTTCACCGAAGGTCCATATGTTTCCGTCAGCAGGATCTACCTGGAGGATTAAGATGCGAAAACCTACATTTGCTTTTCTACTTATCTTTACGCTGGCCGCATCGCTTGTTTATGCAGCTGATCCCAGATTTATCATCAACAGCGGCCATACCGAGGCTGTTTCAGAGATGGATTATCTATCAGCTGACAATTTACTCATTACCGGCAGCTATGACGGAACTATTAAAGTCTGGAGCGGTAAGACCGCACGTATAGAATACCAGCTCCAGGTCTCACATATGCCTGTTAGAAAGCTTGCTGCCGACCGCAGCGGTCCTTATGTCGCAGCTGTGGTTAGCGACGGAATCAACTCCGTCAATCTTTCGGTCTGGAACTGGCAGACAGGGCAGATGCTGTTCAGGCACCGCATCGAAGAAATTCCGCTTTTTGTTAAGTTTTCTCCGAACGGAACCTTTCTTGTATACGGAAAAACCGATTTTGACAGCCTTGTTTTTCTTGATGCCCGGAAAGGTACGGGACTCGACCTGATTCCGGAAGGATTCGGTATAGTCTCGTCCGTTTTTATTTCTCAGAGTGAAAAAACACTTCTCACATACAACAGCTCAGGTTCCATCCAGTATTGGGATCTGACTAACGGAAGCAGAAAAACCCGTATATCGACAGTACCGAACCTTGAGCATATCTTGTTTTCATCAAACGGCAGGTATATGACCGGCTACAACGGACGGGAAATGCTGCTGATTGATCTTCTGAAAGGAAACAAACTTGGTTCAGTGCCCGCGGAGGCGCTTGCTGATTCATCAATAGACCAGAGCTCCGACAAACTGTTTTTCGCGACAAAAAGCACCCGGGGAATAAAAATTAACTCGGTATCAATCTCGGGGACCGGTTTTACAGGGCTTGAAAGCAGCGAGATAAGAAATTTCCAGCCTCCTGTCGATATAATTGCTTCCAATAACAGGCTTTACACAGCGTATGAATCAGGAGCAGTGTACGTTCAGGATTCACAATCTGGAGGAAATCCTGAAATCTTCTCTAAAAACAATCTGCTTGAAATTAATGATTTTGCTATAAACGAAACCGCTCTGGCCATTACAGCCCCCGGAAAACTCCTTTCGATTTCTTCGGACTTCTTCAGCCATAGAACAACCGCACCGGATGATCCTGAAGCGGCCACAAAAACAACCGATATCAATCCTGACAGCAGGTTCGGTATCAGTGCCGGAAAAGACAGTGAATTTCTTTTATGGGAATCTGAAAGCGCCACAGGCGGTTCGATTAGGGTATTCAACAGCACTTCAGGTGATTTAAAAGAACTCACGAAAATCAATGCACCGCTGATTTCAGCTGAATTCGACTCAAACAAGCTCCTGACTCTGAACAAAAATGGAGACTGCCGAATTATCGATTATGCCTCAGGAAAGGAAGAGTTCAAATATTCTTCGTTCGGATTGCGCACTGTTGATTTTATAGACGGAAGAAATATTATTGCAGGGCGGAACAGTACGTCCACCCTGAATACTCCGCTGCTTCATATAAACACGCTTACCGGCGAGACTGTTCCGGTCGAAGATAACGATTTATTGGTATTCGATCTTGAGTACGACGAACTTACCCGAAAACTGTATACTCTGGGGTTTGAGGACCGCAATGGTGTTATGCGGACAGTACTGAAGCAGCATACTGGAAAAAACCACGACCGGGCTGAAACCCTTCTGGCCTACCCCGGCGAAGACATAGGCTCTTCATTTGCCTCCGACAGCGGAAGTTCCAAAATCTTTACATCGCTTGGTTACGGCGGAGTAAAAATGCTTTACTGGGGCGGCTTCACCTCGCTCGAAACCGATTTCAGCATTCCCAAAACACTCAAACTCAGCGGGAACCTGCTTGCGGCGCTGAACCTGAATTCATCTCTGACGATCTATAATCCGTCCAACGGAGCAAAGGTGATGGATCTCTTTATTTTTGAGGATCTGAGCTGGGCGGCATTCCTGAGCAGCAATAAAATCTACGCCTCGGAGGGTGCAGATAAGTATATAAATATTTATAACGGTGATTCGGATCAGCCGCTCAGAAAATCTCTATATATGATAAATTAAAAATATTTAAAACCTTATACTACATTAAAATACAATCTTTTTTGTACTATGTAACATCGTTAGTTTTATGATAGAATATTAGGCGCCGGAGGCCTCTTATGAAAATCATAAAAACCCTGTTCCTTACAGCCGTGTATATGGGGGCAGTATATTCTGCCGCCCTGTTTGCCCAAAGCGGTGAAACGATAAATCCCAATGAAAAGTATAAATTCCCTGCCGCAGCAGGAATTGAATATAAGGGCATGTCGCCGACAGCCGAACTTGGAACAGATTACGGCGGAGAATTCCTTACCACCGATATCGCGTTTGCGGGTTACTTCCCGCTTGGATTTTTCCCGACAGTGCAGCCCTTTGCGAAAATCGGACTGGTTACGACAAACTGGGTTGAGGATCCGGAAGCCTTAAAAACGCTAGATAAATTCAACAATTACCAGATTTACGGTCAAATAGGTGCCGCTTACCGCTACATGCTCACAAAACAGTTTGAGGTCGGCGGGCTTCTCGGCTTCGGAATATCGGAACTTGTATTCAATCACGATCTTTACGGTGACGGCCTGGACTACGGCCAGCAGATGTTCATGACAGATCTCGGTGCAACGCTTGCGCTGAACCTGTCTTACAACATCAGCCTGAGCGCTAGTCCTACAATCAGGTACACAACCCACCTTGGAACTACTGCTACCCAGTTCGACGGATTTTCTACCGGATTCAGTATCAGCGGCTCGTTCAGAGTCGGAGAAGATCCGGATGCTCCGCAGGCCGAGATTAGAAGTATAAAAGCCGGCAATCTTCAATTCCCTCCGGTGTTTGCGCCGATGCAGAGTTATTACTCCAAGAACCCCGTTACAACTATATCGATTAAGAATGTTGAGAAGTTAAAACTTACCGATATCACGGTTTCATTCTTTCAGGCAGGCTTTATGGACACACCGACCAAAGCCGCATCCATAGATGAACTCGCAGCCGACGAAACCGTCAATGTTCCCATTCCGGCTATCTACAACCAGCAGGTTTTCTCGACCGAAGGCATTACACCGCTTACCGGTGAAATAATCGTTGAATACAAGAATAACGGCCGCGTTGCGAGTCAGAAATTTCCGGTCTCCTACGACCTTTACGACAAGGAATCACTGACCTGGGACGACAACAACAAGGTCGGAGCCTTTATAACGCCTGCGGACAGTGCACTCAGAAACTATTCCAGTTATGTGCGTCAGATCTGCAAAGATTACACCATCGACGGATTCAGCCCCGAGCTGCAGACTGCCATGCAGATCTTTTTTGCACTGGGTGAGCTCGGCATTCTTTATCAGAAGGACCCGACTTCACCTTTTGAAGCCGCCCAGGAAAACCCGCTTATTGTTGATGCCATAAGTCTTCCGAGAAACACGATGACCAGGGCAACCGGGGACTGCGACGACCTGACAGTGCTGTTCTGCAGCCTGATGGAAGCGGTTGGTATTGAAACAGCATTCATCACGATTCCTGGCCACATATACGCGGCATTCAAGACCTCTACCCCTTCAAGAAGCTATAAGATGCTTAACCCGGACAGGAATATGACGCTGAATATAGACGGGGAACTCTGGATACCGGTTGAAATCACCCTCATCGGCGAAGCTGACTTTCTGACCGCATGGCGTACCGGCGTTGAAGAATACACAGCCTGGGACGGCCAGCCTGAAGTAAGGGCGCTGAACAGAACCCGGAAAGCCCAGGAGATTTACAGACCAGTCGTACTAACCGAGAAAGACCTCGGACTGCAGTACGGCGACAAGAATGTCATTGTAAAGGAATTTAAAACCGACCTTGGCAAAGCCATTGCCGCCATAATCGACGACTCGGAAAAAGAGGCTAAGGACAACGGCAGCAAAGGATCGTATAACCGGCTCGGAATTACCTGCGCCCAGTTAGGCGAGTACAATAAGGCCGAACAGGCCTTCAACTCGGCGCTCACTATCGACAGAAACTATCTTCCGCCTAAAATCAACCTCGGCAACGTATATTTCATGAAGGGAGAATATCAGAACGCGCTCAGACTTCTGCACGGCGCTGAAAACTCTATACTTGAGTCGGGCAAAACAGACGGTTCTTCATATTCATCAGTACTTCTTTCCATATCAAAATGTTATTACGAACTCGAAAATTTTGACAAAGCAAACGAATACATGAAAACACTTGCGGATGTGGATCCGGAAGCAGCCGCAAAGAACTCGTATCTTGCCACGGGAGAAGCCGGACAAAGGGCTTCAGACCGTTCATCAAGAAACAGCCTGCTGTACGCTGAGGAGTAAAAAATGAACATTAAACTGAGTGGATATATAAAAAAAGCCTTTCTGACTGCGGCGACAATCTCTGCCGCGCTGCTGATTACATCATGCCCTCCGCAGGTGACTCCCGACATGGTAAGCCTTGTCGAGGACCAGGTGCCGCCCGCGATAGTTTTAAGCAGCCCGAAGAGCGGCGACAACTATTATTCGTCAGTAACAGTAACAGGTGTTATTACCGACGCAGTCACTGAGGATGATGCCGATAATACCGGCAGAATAACCAGCATCTATTACACGATTGCGAATGATACAACACGAAGAGGCAAGATCGATATTGGACTCGACGATGAAATTGTAAAAAACACATCATTCGGATCGGGCGATATTGAATATGACCTTACAACCGGCGAATTTTCATTCAATTTTTCTACAATGCTCCCCACCAAATTCCGGGACCAGATTTCTATTACTGTCACCGCTGTCGACAGCAACGAGAATACGACAGAGCAGGATCTTGATTTGAAGGAAAATGAAGGCCCTTACGTGGACTTTGATTTTTATTCAAGTTCAAGTTTTGTTGAGGCCAATAAAATAACATCGTTGAGCGGAACTGAAGTTTATATTGAAGGAACAATAGGCAACTCGGAATATGAGACAGAAGCCGCTGATGAGATAGTTTCCCTCGAATGGGGCATATTCGGAACATTCTGGGGAGGGAATCTCGATCTAACAGACGGTTCTGCGAACTGGGATGAAAACCTCCAAATATTCAGATCGCTCAATAACGATGAGGATTATTTTTTCGATTATAATCCTAATACACGGACCTTCAACACTCACCAATATATTGAACTTGATACCGGAAAGTACTTCTATGTTGAAGCGATAGATGCCTACGGGCACGTAACCAATGTTCAGAAACTCCTTTCACCGCCGGCATTGCTTACACTTTCAAGACCTAACGTCGATGTTCCATACTATTCACCTACGTATTCTGCAAATCTTATCGTAGACTCAAAAATCATTGACCCGAACGACGGAGTCCTTTCAGTTAATGACGTAGGAACCGTCTCATATGAATTCCAGGCTGTTGAGCCTGGCGACATTACCGCCTTAGCAGGTGCGAGCGCTGTCGAATTATACAGTAATCCTACTTTCGATCAGGCAATATACGACAGCTTCTTTGACAGCGAAGGCGCGTTCAGCTTCACCGTAGACACCACTGCCCTCGTAGGTATTGGACTCACAGGCGATATCAATGTAAGGGTTATCGTTACCGACGCTGAAGACACAATAATACCCAAAAAGAACGTTCTGCTTGAAAATGATGCGATTGTGCCAGGTATAACTGTCAACAGTTTCGCTGACGACAACAGCGATAACTATGTTAAGCGGGGAGACGGAATCGTACTTAGTTTTACTGCTTCCGATGCTGACTCCGGAATAAAAACAGCGAGCCTTGTCAATCAGATTACTGGAGAGGTTATTACCGGAACTGCAGTTGAAACGAGCTCTACAGTTGATCCGGATACCGGTAAAAAAACAACAGTCACTTTCACAACAGATTTTATAGTACCCGACACCGCTGTTTCAGCCACAAGCGGCGATCTTCTGGGCTACAGCATTTTACTTACTGATAACGTCGGGAACATAGCAACCAAAAGTGCAGCAGATCTTTTAACCTTCTACAGCCCGTATAATAACGACAGTTTTACCGGGAGTGTCTCGTACATCTCAGATAATTTAAGGGATGGAATATACTACGGCAGGGCAACCGATACTGCGCATGATAAAGTTACAATTAATTTCACCAGTTCAAGAGTGCTGTCCGGAACGCCGACCGCTACTGTTGCAGGACAAACTGCAACAGTCACAAGCCTAGGCGGATTAAATTACAAGGTAGAGTATACTCTTGCAAGCAGTATTTTAAATGAGCATGACTATATTCCATTTATTATAAATATCGAAGACAAAGCAGGCAATGCTGATACTATAACGGAAAGCGACACTTCAACTTCAATCATTTATGATGATGTAATACCCGGAACACCTGCTGTTCCTGTATATACAGGAAACAATGGAGATTTATATATAAACGACATTGAAGCTGACTCTGTCGCAATGACAGTCAATTACAGTTCTGCGACCGTGGTTACCGGTGATACCGTTCAGCTTTATCTTGATGATTCAACAGACGTATTACTTGGAGAGGCAACATCATCAGGCGGAAGCTCAAGTTCAATTGCTGTAACCAGTCGAACACTCATTGATCCGTCAGGCGACGGCAGCAGTGACGGCTCCAAATCCTTCTATGCCAAGGTAATTGATGCAGCCGGTAATATAGGCAGCAATTCGGCAAATCTCACCGGAATATCACTTGATACAACAGAACCTGTCATCAGTATAAATGGTTCCACGGCATATGGAAACAGTATGCCATTCTACCTGTCTGTAAATACATCTGATTCAGATATAGACTCCTCGACATATGCATGGACTATTTCCGGAACAGGCACAGCCCCGAATACAAGCGGGGCAACTGTTAATGCAGCAGACACTGCGACAGCGACTGTAACAATTTACGACTTCACATTTGATAGCACATACACAGACAATGCCGACGGAGAATATACGGCAGAACTGAATGTATCGGATAATGCAGGGAATCCTGCGGCTACAGCTTCACATACTTTTATATATGATGAAAATGTATTTACACAGACAGTTACCGGCTTCCCCTCAAGTACATATACCGGAAGTTCAATCACCCTCGCAACAACTCCCGCCGGGGACGAATGCGGTATTGCTTCTTACTTGTGGGAAATAACATCATCACCTGCCGGAGCCGATAACATGAGTTTAAGCACATCCGGATTGGCTTCAACAGCGTTTGATGCTGACACTGACGGTTCCGATGACGGTATTTATATTATCAGGATAACAACTACCGACAACCTTGCTCGATCAGTTTCTTATCAGAATACGTTCAATTGGGAGACTGCGGCACCGACATGGGTCTCAGCCAATCCGGGCAGTATAGGTTCTGTTAATGATACTGCTCATACAATTACAGCAGAAGCAACTGATACAGGCTCGCTGCTTCATGACACACTTCCCTACCAGTGGACAATAGACGGACCGGGAGGTGCAGATTCTACTCAAAACAGCGATGTACTGTCTTTCAGCGGCTTTACAGTAAACGGCAGCTATACCGCCTCCTGTGTTGCCCAGGACAACGCAGGCAACACGACGGATCCTGCCGATCAAACTGTAAACTACATCTGGGACACAACATCACCTGTAATTACCGTAACAAGCAGATCGCCGGACCCGAGTTCAGATGTCTATCTTAAGAACAATGACACCGTCACAATTACGTTTACAGTTGTCGATGCTTTGTCCTCAGTGCAGACGCCTACTGCTACAATTATGGGCAATACCGCACTTATCGGCGGAACCGGTCCGTATACTGCGACATACAATATTACTGAAACCTCATCATCTGATGCCGGAGATACTGCCGGTTACGTCCTTAACGGTTCCGATGTTATAGCCTACGGTACTGCGAATACTGTCCAGCTGTCAGCCTCGCCATACACATTTTACGGCACGTATTCAGCATCATGTAACAGCAGTATCAGCGTCACTTCTTCAAATGGAAATTATTTGAAAAGCGGGGACACTTTAACGATTGTCTACGAATCCACACGTCAGCTGTCTTCTACCGGTAAATCAGCTTCCATACAGGACGGTTCAGGACATTCAAGCAATGCAGACTCGACGACAGTAAGCGGCAGCACATTTACTGCTGTGTTCAATATAGACGGAACCGAAGGCCTCGACACAGGAACAATAGATTATAATGTAGGGTTTCAGGATGCAGCAGGTAATACTTTCAGTGCATCTGTTGTTTCTACATCAATAACTTATGATTGTACTGCACCAGGTACTCCAACTTCGCTAAGCTGGACAACTGCTTCCGATGACGGTTATATAAACAGCAGTGAAATTTCTTCTACCTCAACAACCGTCGAAATTGCATATGACAGCAGTGTTGTATCAGGTGATACAATTGAGTTGTACATTGAGGATTCGTCCGGAACATCAACCTCAATAAAGGATGCAACTGACAGCGATTTTACAGCTGACGGAACAAGTCCTGATACGCTGACCTTCAACTGCAGCACCCAGCTTGCGTCAATTACAGATGGCACCGGTTATTTCCTTAAAGCCAGAATTAAGGATGCAGCAGGTAATTACAGTTCGTATAAAAATACTTCCACATTTGAGGTAGACACCTCGATAGCAACACCTGTGATAGCCAGCACGGGAACATATAAACCATACCATTCAACAGATTTTACGTTATCAAATTCCACCAGTTATACATCAGAGAATTCCACATCGTTTGCATGGGAAATTACCCATCCTGATACAAGCACTACAGCAGGAACAGCAACAACCTTTGTCACGGTAGCAACAACTACCGGTTCTGAGGATCTTCTGCTTGCATCCGACGGCACAGATGATGGAACTTATACTGCCGATCTGATAGTTACAGATGATGCAGGGAATACAGCATCGGCAGCTACCTACACCTTCTACTGGGATGCCTTGCAGTTTACCGTTGATAGTTTTACTCAGAACGATACCGGTTACTACAACACATCTGATTCCAGTTTTGAACTCACCGCGAATATAACGGGAGATGAAAGCGGAATAAGCCAGTATACCTGGACCGACAACGGATCATCAAAAGTTTCCTGTACAGCAAATGTCAACCCGACCACAGTCACGATGAGTTCTACTCTATCTGACGGAACATATACTATCACCCTGGTTGCCACTGACAATTTGGGCCGCTCAAATACTGCAGCGACAGTTGATTTTGTTTATGATAAGACGGCGCCCGCAATCTCTTCTACCGCGACAACTTCCGGCAGCCTTGACGGTTCTGCGGACTACGTAATTACAGCATCCGTGACAGAAACATACCCTGATACTTACACATGGTCAATTTCTCCTGTAACAGCATTTTCCGCAACGGACAATGTTTTGACAGTGACTTCCTATGCAACAACAACTGACTACACTGCGACACTTACTGTTACGGACCTTGCCGGCAACAGCAGTTCACAGAATTTCACTTTTACTACAACAGGCGCAAGGTCCCTCTCCCAGAAACCTTCTGCAACCCTACTCACCGGCGGCACGTCCGGCAGCAGCTCTTCCGGCGGAAGCTCGACCAAGTCAACCGGCTCTAGTTCTTCTTCATCACGCAGCACCGGACGGATGAGTACGTACAGCTATGCTTCAACTGAAACACCTGCTGTTTCGGTTTCGACAACCAAAACAGCGCTGAGCTCGCAGAGCTTCAGCCGCCCTGCCCTCGCGGGCTACACCGGCGGGCTTTTTAACCGTACCG
>QKCC01000231.1 GCA_003245835.1 Spirochaetales bacterium
TTCATAATTCTGATTAATAATTTTCTGCTTTAACAGTTTCGGCTGCAGTTCCGGCGTTTGTTTTAATGCCTCAAACAGTATCCCGGCACATTCAAATGCATATACGGCGGCAAATGACGGCTCAAATCCGGTGCGCAGCCTGTATTCTTTATCGAAGGATAATTCTGCACCATCGGAATATACATATTCACTTACTACCTTCATCCCTTCTACCGCCTTCCCTCCGTTTTTAAGTAATTCGTCTGTTTTTGTCCAACGTGAACCATACAGGGCTACGGCTGCGTTATTTTTCCATAATTGCTGGGCTATCAGGGCGGCATCATTGCCGCTGGAAATGATAAGTACACTTTCACTTCCGCTCTGCATGATTTGTTCAGCCAAATGAATAGAATCCGGGGGCTGCACCCCATTATAACTTATTATATCTATAACTTTTCCATCATTTGCGTTGAAGTTTCTGATGAATGCTTTTTGCACCTCTTCGGTATATTGTGAATTGGAAGAATCATAGACTACTACCGCTGTTGTGATATTATCGTTTAGCATCAAACCGGCAACTATTCTGCCTTGTTCTTCTGTATCAGGAATAACCCTAATAAAGTTATCATCCCGGTTCGATAATTGTGATGTTGTAATTGTAGGGCTGATTATCAGAACCTCATCATCCGCAACACTTTCGACAGCCGTGATCATATTGCTGGTTAAGGGCCCGACAATCGCAATAACGCCTGCTTCAACTAGGCTTTTAATTTCTATAGTGCCGATGTCCGGGTCACTCTGGTCGTTGGCCATAATAATCTGGATGTCCCTGCCGTTGATGCCGCCGCTTTCATTAAGATCTTCAGCAGCCATAAGAACCGCCTCTCTTCCTGATACCCCCAGCTGTGACTGTCTGCCGCTTAAACCCGCAATGTAGCCAACCTTTACCGGTTCTTTCGAACATGCAGAAAAGCAGAGCGGTATTACGAATATGAACGCCATTACCTTCTTGTAATCCATATATCAAATTGTAGTAGGTAAAGAAAGATAGTTCAAACCAATTATTAAAACAATTGCTTTTATTGTTTGAGTATTTCAGATACAGCGATTTTTAGCGCTGCCTGCGCCGCAACAGCGAGGCAGTTAAATCGTAAAACGGTCTATGTCAGCCTGTACCTGGTCGGTTGATTCCCTGGACTTATATGAAATATCCCTGAGTTCAATCATTGCCTTGCTGATTTCATTGGTGCCTACCGTCATCTCACGAATACCAGCCAGGACTGCCTGCGACAGCTCTCTGAGGCTGGTCATCGATCCGTTCACCTCGCCGGCTCCCTTGCTTATTTCTGACGATGCGGACTGAATCATGCTTGAGATGTCGGACAGCGATGTAACCGCGCCGGTTATTTCAGACGTACCCGAAGACAGTTCAGACATGCTGGCGTTTATCTCTTCAAAGGTTGTGGTGAAGATTGAAATTGATTTCTCGACAGTTTTAAACGACTTCCTGTTTTCGTTCGAAGTCCGGCTTGCGGTATCCATTACGCCGGTTATCTGTTTGAGTGTGTCGTCAATAAGATGTGCGTTGGAACTTGTCTCTTCAGAGAGCTTGCGGATTTCATCCGAGACCACGGCAAACCCTTTTCCGGCGTCCCCGGCGTGGGCGGCTTCAATTGCCGCATTCATTGCAAGCAGGTTGGTCTGCGATGCAATTTTATTGATTACCTCGGTAATGTTCTGCATCCTGGAAGATAATTCAGCAATCTGGTGAATTACCTGCTCGGTGCTGTCCATGTTTTCAGCTGCGGTTCCCAGCTGCTGGACGAGCTCCTTTGTGAGCGAGTTGCGCTCAAGAGTGATTCTTGCAACGTTGCTGATGGAGGCTGCCATCTGCTCGACAGCCGCAGACGACTGGGTTACTGCGCTTGACTGATCATCAATCTGGCTGGTCAGCGACACTACGCTTGCAGTTATCTGGTTGACCGCAGCGACTGATTCCTGAACAATTCTGTCCTGCTGCTCGACCTGCCGGGTCATCTGGTTCATATTGGCATCCATCTCGGCGACTGCGGATGTCGACTCTTCAGTTGCAGCCACGAGATGTTCATTCATTACATGTTCCTGCTCCGCCGACTCTTTGATTGAGCCTATAAGCGAGCTCAGACTGCTGAAACTGCTGTTGAAGTCGTCCGAAAGCTTCCCGAATTCATTCCTTCGTTTGTATGCAGGGCGGTTCCTGAAATCGCCGTCGGAAAGATTGTTTGAATATTCATATATATGCCTGAAGCCTGTCGACAGGCGCCTGATAAAGAAAAATGCGGAAATAAAACTCATTATGAGGGCGATAACTGATGCGGTAATAGAACTGAACCTGAGTTTTAACTGTGATCCCTTGAGGTTGTCGATACTGGTGCTCATTCCGCCTCGGTGATCCTCCGCAAGCGCGGAAAGTGTTTTGCTCATCTCGTCAGCATACGGATCAAATTCTGCCATCATTTCATTACCGCGTTCCGGACCGAAATCGATATAGGTCCGGGCCATTTTTTTGCCCACCGTATAGTACTCATCAAGCGATTTTCTTAACTTATCGAGATCGATATCCTGCTGCGAATTGTTTGACTGTAAAACTCTGAGTTTGGCTATTGTGCTGACGGCACTGTTATAATATTTTTCAGCCTGATTAAAACCGTCGTCATAGCCGTCAAAACCTCTTGTCGCCGCAATGTCTGTGAGCCACTGCTGAACCTGAATCACGTCCTTTTCGAGCTGAAGATAATTGAATGTCTGAGGAAGAGTTTCAGATTGGATCTCATTCAGTTTGGTTTCACAGCTGGTACTCTGAATATAGGTTATGGCAGTTGCAGAAATTATCAGTGCTATAATCAGTCCGAATGCAAGTGAGAGTTCACCTTTCATTGTCAGGTTCATAGTAGATCTCCGTTTTTAATATTTAGGATAAGTCTGAATGATTTTGTCATAATTATCAACCGGAAAATTATGAAATACTGGTTAATTCAAGGTACGGTATGCCTGCGGATCAATCCGGCTGACTATTTCACTTCGCTAAATTTTGAGTTGCTTTTTCGCGTAATCTTCATAATACCTGATTACCTGGCACGAAAATATCAGACGCTGGCGAAGCACGCCGTCATCCAAATCAAGGCAGATCAGCTTGTTGATTTTATTGATCTTGTTGATAACTGTATTACGGTGGGAAAATGTAACCGATGCAGTCTTTACGAGATTCCTGTCGTTTAAAAGATAGTGGAACAGAGTGTCCCTGAGATTGGTATTATGCTGCTTGTCATACCTGGTCAGGTGAATCACTGCCGGATGAATCAGGTAAACAATATCGTCATGATGGTGAATATCGTAAAAACGATGAGCGCACATATCGATGGCAGTATATACCCAGTATTCCTCGTGGAAGAATATTCTGTCTTTCGGATTCTTTCGCAGCTCACTTGCAAGAACTATTGTATTTTGAGCCAACAGGTACAGCGAACGGAGGAAGCCGTAATCCCGTGTTCCATTACTGATTCCGGCAAAACCGTTGTGTCTTTCAAGGATTGCGAAGAGCTCTTTGGTATTGAGGTTGAGCTCAAAGCATCTGTCGGCGTAGGTCTGAAGTATCACAATATCATTTTCATAAACTGTTATATTGCATTCGGGGAATACCTCCCGAAGTTCGGCAAGTATAAGGCTGTAGGGTGTTCCGCCGGCGTTTTTATTCTGGAATTCCACCACAATAGCACGTACAAAAGTGCGGATTGGGAACGGCAGCTGCTCCAGCTCATGGTGAATTTCAAAGCTCTGGGTCAGCTGTTCCGTCATTATTTCAAGCCATAATTCCCTGAACTTTTTTGTATACGTCCCAAGATGGAGGGAGTTAGGGGGAATTATATGCCTGTAAAGTGCCTGGCCGGCGCAGGTACACAATCCGTAGAAATCAATATCAGTTCTGTTTGTTTCTGCTTCCATGACCAGTACGCTGATCAGGTTCTGTTCGTGGAATAGGCGCATTCCGTATAATGAATATCGGCTGTCCGGAATTGAATACCTGACCGGAAGACTGGAACGGTCGTCTTTTTCAAAGAGATCTGCCGCCAGCTGCGCCGGAAGTGCTCCGGAAGCCGTGAGCTGCTCCGCAAGGAAGGTACTGCCTTCGAGTCCGCTGCTCACAACAACCCGGTAATTCGGATTCAGCAGCACAACCGCGGCAGATGACAATTCAGCCGTCAGATTTATTGTCGCATAAAGGGATTGATCCGCCGCTGTTACATATTTTTCCGACCACTGGCGTAATTTGCATAGCGTATTGTTGATTATATTGTACAAAGCTGCTGTTGAGCATGAAACGCAAATAAATGCTGCGTCAGGATGCTCGTCAGTAAAACCGGATTTTGATTGACATTCACTTATAAATATTATAGTACCGGTTTCAATGTCTATGTCTGCGGACAGGTCTTCCATTTGGCCGGCTGAAAGGATCCATGCTCTGTCCGAAGTGAGCGTATGCTGATCCTCTGCAAAGTCGAGTCTCTGTGGACAAATTTTTTGTGTCTCATCGAAAGAGGTGAATACAATATGCGGATCAAGCTCATGCAATATATAGGAAAGAAAAAGCATAACATCAAATCCTTGTATTTGATTCTGAATTAACCGGAACCTGATTATATTCTCAAACTCTGAATTTGTCGACTTTATAACAGCACCGTGCAGTATAAAAAATATTGATAAAAATTGTTTTTCCTGTGCAAATTGCACATTCCTCAAGATGCGGAATGTACGCATATTACAGATTTTTAGGTGTGCTCAATGTTTCATTTTGAGTTATTAAGAGACCATGCTACGCTTATGCAACCCCTAATATCAGATTAATAAACATATAAAAATAACCTTAACAATTTTTAACAGGAGAGCAGTATATGACAGGACGTGTACAACGCATGAAAGAGAGCCTGCGGGTCAATAAATATCCCTTATGCATTCAATTATTTCGTCTGGCCAACGAATCTTTGGATATGACCGCGGGCGAACCCATGCTTCTGCGGCGCTCAAAACTCCATGCGCATATTTTAGATAATATTGATATTTTTATTGAGCCTGAGGACCTGCTTTGCGGTTCCGGGGCGAGTAAACCCTTCGGTCTTGAGATGCAGTATGAGTACGGTGTGTGGACCAAGGATGAAGTTGAATCGCTGAAAAGTGAAATTTACACAATAGACCCGGATGACGAGAAAGAGCTTTATGAGCTTAATGAACGTTTTGCCGGCAACTCGCTGAACAGTAACCTTGTTGAAACAATGGGGAAGTCTCTCGGCATGAATGAACGGCTGTGGCCTTTTATGAAATCGGGGACCATTCTGCCGCCCTGGAAAGACAGAACCGGAGGTTCCGGCGGCGGATTTGCCATGTCCGGATATGGTTTGGGGCCCGGGTTTTCTCTCGTCTGCATCGACTATACAAGAGTTTTAAACGAGGGTGCAAAATCGATAATCGAAGAAGCGAAACAGTGCCTTCGTGACTTGCGTTATGATTCCGAGGACAGTATTGAGAAACGCGATTTTTGGGAAGGCGTTATTATAGTTTTTGAATCGTGGGTCCGGTTCGCGGGCCGTTACGCAGACCTTGCCGAACGAATGGCTGGTGAAGAGAAAGATGAGACACGCAGGGTTGAACTCCTCGAGATGGCCAGAATCTGCCGTAAGGTTCCTTATGAGCCTGCAGATACGTTTTATGAAGCAATGCAGTCGTTCTGGTTCACATTCCTGCTTGTCTGTCCGTCTCCTACTTCTGCAGCAGGCCGCTTTGACCAGTACATGTATCCTTTCTATCGAAAAGACATTGACAGCGGCAGGATGAATGATGAACAGATTCTTGAGCTTCTTGAAATCCTGCGCTGCAAGGTTATGAAGATCAACCGCGTTTCCGGCAAGGCAAACAGGGCTAAAAATGCCGGTATGGCAAAATGGTATAACTGGACGATCGGCGGACAGAAAGCGGACGGAAGCGATGCCACAAATGAGCTTTCCTACCTGCTGCTCGACGCTGCTATCGATACGCACCTTCCGCACCATACAATTACAGTGCGCGTTCATCAGGGAACCCCCGAAAAATTAATGCTTAAAGCCCTGGAATGTGTTAAAAGCGGGCTTGGCCTTCCTGCATTTCTGGGCGATGAATCGAATATAAAATTCTTTACATCGCAGAGCGATAAGAACAGGCTGCCGATTGAAGTAGCGCGGGACTACGTTCCGACCGGATGCGTAGACGCCAATGTTCAGGCTACGACCCGGACCCAGGTCGCCTGCTTCTTTATTATTCCGCAGGCTATGGACATCTGCATTCATAACGGGTATTGCCGGTACACTGATGAGATGGTCGGAATGGAAACAGGCGATGTCACTATGATGAATACATTTGAGGAGTTCAAGGCTGCCGTATTCACACAGATCAAACATCTTATGGGAATGGCGAATGAACGTATAAATGTTGAACTCATAGCTGAACGCAATTTGTTTCCTGATGTATTCAGATCGTCTTTGATGAAGGACGGTGTAAAAGCCGGCAAGGATATGTTTAACCGCCGTTTCGAATTCGAGAACGGTGCCGTCCTCGGAGCAGTAGGCGGAGTAAATACCGGTAATGCTTTGTATGCGATTAAAAAACTGGTTTATGACGACAAAAAATATACGATGAAGCAGCTGCTGGAAGCCCTTGACGCCGACTGGGCCGGACACGAAGCCATGCAGGCTGATTTTAAAAATGCGCCAAAATACGGCAACAACAACGATGATGTCGATTTAATGGTTGCTGAGGTATACAAGCACCATGCCGACACCTGCCTTAGCCTTTCATGTGCTTACGGCGATTCGTTGAAGCCAAACGCGATTTCCATATCAGCGCACCAGCCTGGAGGCGCCAGCACCGGGGCTACTGCCGACGGAAGGAAGGGCGGCGAGATTCTTGCCGATGCGTCTCTTTCTCCGGACCATGGGCAGGATATCAGCGGACCGATCGCCGTATTCAACAGTGCCATGAAGGTTAATCAGGACGCGTACCAGGGAACCCTGATGAACATGAAATTCCACCCGTCAAATATGAAAACCGAGAGTGACCTGAAGAAGCTCGGCGCGATGGTAAAAACCTACCTGACCAACGGCGGAAAGCATATTCAGTTTAATATCGTGAACAGGGAAGATATGGTCGACGCAAAGATTAACCCGGACGAGCACCCCGAACTGGTTGTCCGGGTTGCCGGTTACAGTGCGTATTTCACACGATTGACCGAGGGCATACAGGATGAAGTTATAGAGAGAATGGCTCATTCACTTTAGGCGCTTAATTAAGTGTAAATTTCCGCATTCTAAAAATTATCAGGATGCGGTTAATTTTGGGGATTATCCCGAAAAATATTAGGAGGATTTACTAAATGGTTCTGACAATTACTTTGATTGCGATTGTAGCGGCAATCATTATCGGCTGGAAGTGGAAGATTAACCCGGGTATTCTGGCAATGGGACTTGCATTTCTGATTTCTGTTTTTCTTATGAAAGGTAAGGTATCAGCAGTAATCGACTATTTTCCGGTCCGGATTGTATTCTTTCTGCTGGCTATAGGCCTGTTCTTCAACTATGCAACCAGCAACGGCACTATGAATGTGCTTTCCAGGCATCTTCTGTATGCTCTGCATGGTAATGCAAAACTTATTCCATGGGTTATCGCAATCTCATGTGCCTTAGTTGCTTTTATGGGAGCCGGTGCAGCCACTCCGGCAATAATCGGTCCGATTGCATTTGCGATAGGGCTTTCGGCAGGACTTAATCCGATATTGATTGCGATATTTGTCAGCTGTGCCACCCTGATGGGCGGTGACAACCCGATAAATGGTTTCGGCGGCGTCATCTCTACAGGGCTTATTGCAGACACGGTATATGCCGAGCATGCTACCAAAGCGGGTATGTATGTCTGGATCAACTCCTGTATCAAGCAGGTTATTGTTATGGCTATTGCCTATTTTGTTTTAAAGGGCTATAAGGCAAAGAAAGTCGTGGTTGAAAAACCGGAAGCATTCAGTCCCCTGCAGAAAAAGCAGCTGGCATTGATGATAATTGCTTTGGCTTTAATGGTAATTCCTGCGATTCTTAATGCATGGATTAAATCACCCTTCATTAAAACTCTTGCACAGATCTGTCAGCCGCAGTCGGTAATGATTATTGGTGCGTTCATTGCCGTTCTGCTGAACCTGGGTAAAGAGAAAGAAATTATTAATAAACTGCCGATGAATACTATTCTTCTGATCGCCGGTATGTACATGCTGCTGTCGGTTGCGAAGGCTGCCGGTATGACTGATGCTATTGCAGATATAATGAGTAATAACATTCCCAAGGCACTTGTTCCTGTAGCGCTGGTAGCATTCTCAGCATTCCTGAGTTTCTTTTCAAGCGGTACAAGTGTTGTCTGTCCGCTGCTGTACCCGATGGTTCCCGGCCTTGCCGCAGCTATGGGGCTTAACCCGGTTATGCTGTTTTCCTGCGTTTTCATCGGAGCAATGAGTTCGGCTATATCACCGTTCTCAACAGGCGGCGCAATGGTTGTTGCCGGCTGCCCTGATGAAGCAATCAAAGAGAAGCTGACAATAGCTCTCGTACCTGTAGCTATAATCATACCGGTTGTAGTTGCGATTCTTGCATTCCTCGGGGTTTTCGGAATCTTCTCAATCTGATTCTTATAAAAATTTCTTCGCAGGTGTCCGGATGACCATCCGGGCGCCTGCAACCTTGCATCATTAAAAAATAAAGCCGAATTTACATTAAATCATATGTATGGAGCCGCATTTCATTGAAAAATATAATAGAATGTGACTTCAGCAGGGGGAAGTTTTCAATGGCTGACCGAAACCAGAAAGGCTGGGTATTTGATCTACAGCATTTTTCAATACACGACGGACCCGGCATCCGGACAACAGTTTTTTTGAGCGGGTGCTCCCTGCGCTGCAAATGGTGTCAGAACCCGGAGTCGCATACTGTTAAACCCGTACTTTCATTTCATGCCGATAAATGTACCGCCTGCGGTGATTGCATAAGTACCTGCCCCGAAAACGCAATTTATATTGAAGACAACAGAATTCACACAAACAGGGCTCTCTGTACTGCCTGCGGAAATTGTGTTCCGGCTTGTCCGGCCGCGGCAAGGTCGATAATCGGAAAAGAAATGACAGCAGCCGAGGTCCTTAAGGATGCCGCTGCGGATAAAATCTTTTACGACGGATCCGGAGGCGGGGTAACCCTGAGCGGCGGTGAAATACTTGTTCAGCCCGAATTTTTAAAAGCAATAATTGAATTGTGCAGGGAAGCCGGTATTTCAACAGCAGTTGAAACTACAGGAAACGCCGACTGGACTATAGTGAAGGACACACTGAAAGATGCAGACCTTGTTCTGTATGATTTGAAACACATGGATCCCGCAGCGCATAAGTCGGGGACTGGTGCGGGTAATAAAAAAATTCTCGAGAACATAGTAGAAATTAAAAAGGAACTGAAGATTCCGATTTTTATCAGGATTCCGCTGATACCTGGATATAACGATTCCCCGGAAAATTTAAATAAGACAGCCCGGTTTGTCCGTGAAGAACTTGGTGATGATACCCCGGTAAATTTGCTTCCATACCACCGGCTGGGTTTAGGGAAATGGGAACAGCTGGAAAAGGGGGCTGCACAATTCGAAGCAGAACCGCCGTCTGATGAACATATGGAATACGTCAGGAGCTTTTTCGTTCAGTACGGACTTGATGCTTCAATAGGAGGGTAGACAGGAATTTTGCATTCTTGTTTATTACCTTCAATAATATATACAAAACCGTTTTAAATGATCTAAAATCGGATTGTTCCGGATTATTAAAAAAGGTGTTTGCTATGTATAAAAAATTCAACCTGATCATTTCACTCCTGATCCTGACGATCATAATATTCATCAGTTACAACGCGTATGATCTTGGGAACAAGAGCCGTGAAGCCAAATATGATATGCTGATCAACGATTTAAACAGGGATACAATCGACTTTACTTCGTGGATAAGCAACAAAAAGGAAATCCTCGATACGGCTAAGGATTTTGTTGATAATTTCAGTTACGATGAAATAACGGCCGGGAAAACCTCAAACCCGTATATGAATTTAAATAATGATCCTGATATCTCGCAGATATATATAGGACTGGCGACGGGTGAATTCATTACAGGAGGCCTGTGGATTCCTCCGGAAGATTATGATCCCAGGAACAGGGTATGGTACCGCGAAGCCGTGGAATCCCGTAATACAATTATCTCTGATGTATATTTTGATCGTGCGACCGGTGACAGGATGGTCACGATAAGTTCTCCGCTTCATATCGATGGAACCTTTGCCGGGGTCATTTCTGCCGATGTATTCATGAATGACATCAGTAACTGGCTGTCGAATCAAATCACGCGAAACAATATATACACATATATGCTTGATCCGGACGGGACAATCATTGTTCATACCCTTCGCCCGGAACTTGTAGGTGAAAATGTTTATAGCTCAGATCGGCAGGATCTGCCTGTGATTGATAATCTGAAAGAGTTTCTCGAATATTTTGAGGAAGTCCGGGAAACAAGCGAATCTGTACGGATGGAATATTCAGTCGAAGGAAAAAAGACTCTAGGAATTATCAGAAAAATCGAGGAAGGCAACTGGTATCTTGCAGTCGCAGCTGTAGAAGACTATGATTTGTGCACCTTCATAAAGCAGAATAGAAACAGTCTTGTTTTTAATATCCTGCTTCTGGGAATAATTATACTTCTTCTGCTTCTGGTAATCCGCATAAAACTGAAGCTTGAAAATAAGAACAAGCTGTTAACGCTGGATAATGAACGTGATTTTCTTACCGGAATATATAATAGAAGGTATTTCGATCTGTATATAGACAATATTTGTGAAACTGCGGGCGGTTGTTCCGGAATAAGCCTGGTTATGATGGACATCGATTTCTTCAAGAAATATAATGATACCTACGGACATATCAGGGGCGATGAGGTCCTTCGGTTGGTCACAAATGCCGTAAATCATACAATCAGAAAACAGGATGTTTTTGCCAGGTACGGAGGAGAAGAATTTGTTCTTGTACTCGAAGATGTTACCGAAGAAATCGCTCAGAGAATTGTTGAAAAAGTTCTGAAAGCTGTTTTTGATACCGGTATCGAACACAGCTCTTCTCCATTCGGCAGGGTTACGGTAAGTATCGGCCTTGCGGCAAACACCCGCCGACGCATAATTGATGCGCATCATTTTATTCAAATAGCCGATCAGGCCCTGTATAAGGCAAAAGAAAACGGCCGTAACAGGGTTGTCGTATATTCCGGATAAAACCCCCGCGCGGCTGAAGAATTGGTTTTTTAATGAAAACTTAACAGTAGGGCGAATATTTATTAATTGCAATTCTATTACTTATATACTAAGCTATTAAATTAGCAGGTGTTAATGTGTTAGTTAAATAGAGTGGAGTTTAAAATGAAGATAGGCGGAAAGCTTTTACTGAGTTTCGCGACCGTTGTTGCGATTTTTGTGTTTGTAGGGATTTATTTGATTATAAGCTTCGGAAGGCTTGCTGCATTGCAGGATGAGGGTGCAGGCAGGGCGAACGATGCAATTGAAATCAACAATATTGTACAGGATATTCAGGCTATATATCCGATAATTGCAGACTCCGTGATCAACAGGGATTTTACCGCAACGGAATCTGAATTCAGCGCTATAAAATCAGTTATAACGGCAGATATTGACAGAATCAACAGCCTGGTCGACACAGATGCAGAACGTAAGGCCGCATCAGAAATTGAAGCCGCCCTTAATCAATATATTGACGTATATGAAAACGAAATGTTCGTTGTTCTGAAGGGCAATGAAACAGTGGCAGCGCGGGCCTCAAATTCCATCGCTATTCTTGAAATCAGAATCGATATTGAGCAGATCTACCCGGTTGTTGCGGACTCGGTGATAAACAGGAATTTCAGCGATACCAGGGAGCAATTGCGTACACTAAGGACCGCTGCTTCAGATAATATGAAAAAACTGGATACGCTTGTAGATACCGATGCCGAACGCGTGCATATTGAAGATCTGAAGGCAGGTTATACCCGCTACCTTGATTATTTCGAGAAGGTAATGCTGCCTGAAATCATATCCGGAGCATCGAATTCAAGGATTTCATACCTTGACGGTCAGGTCGATACAATGCGGGATGAACTGATTGCTGTTATTGCGGCAATTATGGAAGATATTGATGCAGATACCAGGGCTTCAATTGAAGCGGAACAGAAAGTCCGTGATTTTGATGAACAGCTGGATCAAATCCGGAACCTTATTCTTGCCTCCATGGACAAGATCGAATCATCCCTCAGGGCGGAACAGGTCGAAGCTGATGAGCAATTTGACCGGACCATATCTGATACAGAAAGGGTCGCCGTCATCATTATGCTTATCGGTGTCATTGTAGCTATGGTGCTTGCTTATATTATTACCAGGAATATCAGGAGCTCTATCACAAATTGTTTAAATGCATCCGAACAGATCGCGGTAGGCGATTTATCATCCGATATCAGGGTGAAAGGGAAGGACGAGATTGCCCAGTTATCAGCCGCGCTCAATACAATGCAGGAACGATTAAGAGATGTTGTTTCAAATGTCCAATCCGCGTCTTCAAACGTGGCGAGCGGAAGCCGGCAGCTGAATGAATCGTCGATTATGCTGTCGCAGGGAGCGACAGAGCAGGCTGCGAATGCAGAAGAGGTTTCATCCTCACTCGAAGAGATGAGCGGAAACATCCAGCAGAATACGGATAATGCGGCACAGACTGAAAAGATTGCATCTAAAGCTGCCGTAGATGCCGAAGAAGGCGGAAAGGTTGTAATAGAAGCAGTTGAAGCTATGAATGAAATAGCTGAGAAGGTCGGTATTATCGAAGAGATTGCAAGACAAACAAACCTTTTAAGTCTGAATGCCGCAATCGAGGCTGCCCGCGCAGGTGAATTCGGCAAGGGGTTTGCAGTTGTAGCCTCCGAGGTGGGAAAACTTGCCGCAAACAGCCAGAGAGCTGCAGCCGAGATTCAGGATCTGGCACACCTCACGGTAGCTAAAGCAGACGATGCCGGCGCCAAGATACAGTCGATAGTTCCGGACATCAGACGAACTGCAGACCTGGTGCAGGAAATCAATGCATCCAGTTCAGAAATGAACTCCGGGATCGGTCAGATTAATAGCGCTGTTGTTCAGCTGGACCAGGTAATTCAGCAGAACGCCGCTGCAGCCGAGGAATCCTCTTCCATGTCGGAAGAGTTAACAGCCCAGGCCCAGCAGCTTATGGAGTTGATTAGTTTTTTCAAGCTTGATAAATCGCAGGAGCAGGGCAGTGGTAAGCCTTCATCCGTGCAAAATGCCGCAGTCCAGCGGATTGCCGACAGCCGACGCCGTTAAAGACTATATGCAGTCGGCTGTATGCTATGTTAAATCCTGTACAATGTAGTCAGGCACAGGCTTTTCCATAATAAGCTCCCATGCTTCATTTACCTGGCGTATATAATATTCTTTGCCGAGTTTATCGGTTCGGTCCAGTTCATTTAATGACAGCTGGGTCTGCAGAATGCTGTAAAAATAGAATTTGTCCAGAAATGCCTGATCGGAGAACTCATCAAAATCCTTATATCTGAAATCCGGAATAAACAGTTCGAAATACGGGGTGTATAAGAAAAATCTTTCTTCTACGGGTAAATTACTGTTGAACTTACGCGAGAAATCCCTGTACGCCAGCTTGTATATATCTTTATATTCCTGAACCAGGTCAAAAATAAGCTCATTCATTACAATCAGAACTTCGCTAAAGGACGAAACAGTATATTCCCGATTCTGTACATGCTTTTTATACTCTTCGAATAATATTCTGTACGCCTTCAGCACCACAAGTTCGATAATTGATTCCTTGTTCTGTAAATAATTGTACGCTGTTGTCTTTGAGATGCCTAGTTTGTCCGCCAGTTTCCTTGTTGAAAAATTCGGAAACCCTTCGTCTTTGATTAACTCGAAGGCGCCGTCGATAATCGCCTGCGGATCATTAAATGTCTGTTTTCTTCCCATATGTGCCTCAATTCATGTTATTGCTATATTGACAAAAAAACCAAGATGGTTTACTTTTCTTGTTAATTGGCACCGCCAATAAAGTACCGTTCGTAAATTGGCATTGCCAATTAAGATAATATCGTAAAATAACGCTTCTTGTAAAGCGGTATATGGAGAATATTCATGAATTCCGAATCTGCGGATATGCATGCAGCCGGGGGGCCTGCAGGCGAAAAGAAAAAATTGAGCAAAAGACACAGTCTTAAAAGAAAATTGGCAATTCCGATGATCGTTCAGGCTTCTGCGGCATTGGTTTTTGCCGCCGTGGCAGGAGTCGCGCTATACAATACCAAATTGATATCGGCTCATGCAAACCGGATACCGGAGATTACCAGCGCGGTAGAGAATGTCCGCTATATTTTCAATGACTACACAGCACTTGAAATTCCCGATGCGGAGATTTTCGGTGATCTTGTTGATTCTACACATACTCTTACGGAACAGATTAATTCGGACTCATATACAACGGATTATGTAGAGTATGTCGGCAGGTTTTACAACCATGCCGTTAGAATAAATGTTTTAAAGATGAATAACGAAGACCTTGTAGATGATATTGTCGCCCTGGCAAAGGAAGCAAGAGACCCGGCCCAGGAATATATTCAGTCGGTTGTTGCGCTGCTGCTGGATCCTGCTGCCTCGAACAAAGTCAGCCAGCTCGAAAAGCAGGTAATCCTCGGTGCCAATTCATCTGTTTCGTTGAGTCTTTCTATAGAGTCTGTGATGTATCATATATCTTATGATCCTGATGCCAGCATTGCATTAATGAAACTTGTAGATGACGCTCTATCAAACTCGAAAAAGGATATCGAGATGCTGAAGGGCACTGCTTTTGAAGGACTTCCGGTTGCCAACTATGCTATTCTTGAAAAAATTAAAACTGCTGCTGAAACATATATAGAAAACCTTGCAGAACTGAACGATGAAACTGAAGCTGCATCCAATGTAATCACATTCCTTTCGGAAAATCTGGCTGAAATAGGCGCTGAACTGCAGGCTTCAAACGCGAGTACAATTTTCATGGCTCTTATTACAATGGCTGCAATGGCGTTTTTAACGACGGTTCTTGGTATTGCTCTGACCGGGTCGGTACGAAGATCTGTTTCAAAGAATGCCGTCACACTCGCAGAAGCTGTTGAACAGGCTGCGGTTGAAAAAGCTACAACAATACGTGTTCCTATTACATCAAAGGATGAGCTAGGCCGAATCGGTGCCGACATCAATGATATGTTCTCAGCCTTCGATGATGCGATTGCCGCGATCAGCCGTGAAAACAGCGAACTCAGCCGGGACACTGAATCGTTATCCACCAACAGCCAGGAGTCGGCAGCAGCGGCGATTCAGATTTCGACCAACATGAATTCTATCCGCGACCGAATCTATCAGCAGGCCAAGGCCATTGCCGATGTTCAAAATGCCATGGGTGAGATAGTAAACCGGATAGAGAAGGTCCACGGTTCTGTAAACGATCAGACTATGAGCGTTTCAAAGACTTCGTCTGCAGTGGAAGAGATGGTTGCAAATATATCTTCAGTTGCAAAAATCCTTAATAAAAATACTGAACTGGTCCAGGACCTTCTGAAAGCAGCGGGTGTCGGCAGTTCTTCGATGGAAGCCCTCTTCGAGAAGATGGGAAAAATAACATCGGATTCCGCCGGTCTGCATGAAGCCGCGGAGGTCATCCTTTCTGTAGCCGCGCAAACCAATCTGCTTGCAATGAATGCAGCGATTGAGGCGGCGCATGCCGGTGAGGCCGGCCGGGGGTTCGCTGTTGTTGCTGAAGAGATTCGGAAGCTGGCCGAGAGCTCAAGTTCCGAAGGGCAGAAAATAGCCAAGGTGCTGAGCCGGCTTAAGGAGTCTATTCAGGTTGTAAATTCCGTCTCGAACGAAGCCACCGACAGGTTCAGAAATGTGCTTGAATTAACTCGTCAGCTTGACGAGTATGAAATGAATATCAAGAGCGCTATGGATGAACAGTCTGTTGGCGGTCAGCAGATGCTTGAGGCTACGAGGGAAATTTCCGATTCGACTGACAACGTCAGAACAGTCTCAGAAGAAATGCTGTCCCGCAGCAGAACGGTGGATGACAGAACCAGGGCTCTCGCAAGCATCTCACAGGAAATTGAAGGCGCTGTTCAGGAAGTCGCGTCCGGAACAGAACAGATCAGTATATCTGTAAATGAAGTCAACGAGCTGGTAGACTCTACCCATCAGCGCGCCAAACGTGTGGCATCGGCAACCGCTGTGTTTAAGACAAGCGCGTCGCTGTAATATATATGAGCATAAAATCGTAAAGTTATAAAGAAAATTAAAATAAAAAAATTAAAATAGTTTGATATAAAAAGTTTCATACACTAAAATATTTATAAACACAAATAGTTATGGAAGTAATAGTGCAGAAAACCATTTTGCTAGTTGATGATGATGCCATAATATCTCTTTGCTGGCAAATGAACCTTGAAAAACTCGGTTACCATATACTTACGGTGTCAGACGGGTCTTCAGCCGTCGAGGCTGTAAAAACGGACAGAAATATCGATCTGATCCTGATGGATATTGATCTCGGCGACGGTATTGACGGAATCGAATCGTCGATTGAAATCCTGAAGTTCAAGGCAGTTCCGATAGTTTTTGTCTCATGCCACACCGAGCCGGAGATTATTCAAAAAACCGAGCAGGTCACAAGCTACGGTTATATAGTCAAAAATTCAAACATTGCAGTATATGATGCATCCATAAAAATGGCGTTCAAACTATTTTCCGAAAAAAAGAAATCAATGCAGATCGAAAGGGTACTGAAAACTTCTCTGGATCATATCGATCAGGCAATCTTCATTTCAGACGAACATGGCCGTATAATTCAATTTAATACCGGGTTTGCCGAGGTACAGGGATTTTCGTGTAAAGAGGAATGTATTGAACAGCTAGCCGATTACCCCAAGGTGTTTGATGTATATACCGAAAAGGGAAAGTTTGCTGAACTCGGTGACTGGGCATTATCGAGAGCTCTGAACGGTGAAATCGGAACCAATATAAAGTACTACATCAAAAGAAAAGATATTTCTGATGCATGGATTGGGTATTATTCGTTCGCACCGATATTTGATGAAATCCAAACGCTGATAGGTGCTATCGTCCTTATAGAGAAGGATGTAAACGATCATCCTGATGATCCGATCCTGCAGAGCTTAAAATCCGAAAACTGAATTTATCAATGTTCCTAATCACTGTTTACATGCCTTTCCGATTGGTTTAGAATCTTTTATTCAGTATCCGGATCATACTGAAGCAGGAGGCACAATGGCAAAACACCGGATATTCACAACAAGCTTCGCTGATGTTTATCCATGCTATATTACGAAAGCCGAGAAAAAGGGCCGCACTAAGGCCGAGGTCGATGAAATTATCAGGTGGCTTATGGGGTATACCCAGGAAGAACTGGAATCACAGCTTTCGAAGGGTACAGATTGTGAGACCTTTATATCCGAAAGCCCCCGGATGAACCCGGCACGGAATCTTATCAAAGGTGTTATCTGCGGGATCAGGGTTGAAGAAATTGAGGACCCTCTGATGCGGGAAATCCGTTATCTTGATAAACTGGTTGACGAGCTTGCAAGGGGAAAATCCATGGAAAAGATTCTAAGGAGCGCCGAATGACCAATCCAGTTGATGAATACATTATGAAACAGTCTGAAGATATCCGCCCAGTACTCGAAAGAGTGAGGGCGATAATCCGGCGTATTGCTCCTGATGCCCAGGAACAGCTTTCATACGGAATGCCGGGATATAAACTGAATGGAAAACCGCTTGTATATTTTGCCGCTCAAAAAAAGCATCTTGGTTTTTACGCAACCCCCTCCGGGCATGAAAAATTTGCCGATAAACTGTCATCATACAAGCAGGGAAAGGGTTCCGTCCAGTTTCCGTTCAATCGCGAGATTCCCTATGACCTAATCGAAGAGATTGTTGAGTTCAGGAAGCAGGAGAATACAGGACGATCCGCAGTCTGAATGGTTTTCCGATTATGAAGAGCGTACTTGCAATACAGGCAAGCCCCAGAAAGAAAAATACGAATAAATTACTGAAATCGGCTGCTGCCGGTCTTCCTTCCGGCATCTGCGAAGTCGAGATTGTCCAGCTGAGCGATTTTGACATTAAACCCTGTATCGGCTGTCACAGCTGTATCGAGGGGCGGTCCTGCCCGTTGAAGGATTCTGTCGAAACACTGAAACAGCGCATGGTCTCGGCTGATGCTCTGATTATTGCGTCTCCCGTATATATGGGCGGAGTCCCGGGCAGCCTGAAAAACTTTATAGACCGCACTGCAGACTGGTTTCACCGGCCGGAGCTGGCCGGCCGCCCGATTCTTTTTATTGTGACTACCGCGGGCTCTTACGCGTCAAAGACCGGCCGCTATCTGAACAGCATCGGTATGCACTGGGGCTGTGCGGTATCCGGGTACATCTCAAAAACTGCCCGTCAGACAGCATCCGGACGGATCGGTAAATCATCAGTTCTGAACAGCTTTATCCGCCTGCTGATCGGCGGCTCACGTCTGTACAGTCCGGGCTGGAAAAACCTCTACCTGTTCACACTACAGAAGGTTCTTGCCCGGAACATTCTTGATGTCGACAAAAATTACTGGTTCGAAAAAGGCTGGCTTGACGCTCCTTTCTTCTTTCCGGCAGCAATTCTTCCTTTAAAGCGGATTATAATGCATCTTCTTTTTAATCTGCTTGCCCGAGTAATCAAACCCGGGCAGAAGCAGTAAGCGCCTGCTGATCATTTCATTATTCCGTTCTGAAACTATTGACGTCATCCGACAGTCTTTTGGTTTTATCGCCGAGCTCCTGAACCGAACCGCTTATTTCGCTCATTGCCGACATGATCTCGCGGCTGCCGGATGTTATCTCTTCGATGGCCGAATTAGTCAGCTGTGATAACCTGATGACGGAACTGATGTTATTCGATACACGTTCCGTACCGTTCTGCATATCCGCGGCGGCATCGGAGAGAGTAACCGCCATATCAGAGAGCGACGACATGGCCTGCAGAACCTGGTCGCTGCCTGACGACATTTCCAGTGTGCTTGAGTTGATATCGGTGAATGCTTCGGCTGTGCTTCTAATGTCGTTAACCATTACCGCTATCGAGTCCTGCAGCTGCCTGGAATTATCCGCAGTATTTTTAATCTGGCCGATAATGGCCCTGACTTCCATTGCAATCCTCGTTGATGAAGCGCTCGAGTTCTCGGAGAGCTTTCTTATTTCATCGGCTACAACGGCAAACCCGCGGCCTGAATCGCCTGCATGTGCAGCTTCGATTGCGGCATTGATTGCAAGCAGGTTCGTCTGACCGGCAATATTGTCTATAACATTAGTCATTTCCATTATTGAGTCTACGCTTGTGTTTACCTTGATTATTGATTTGTATGTTTCATCGAGTATTAAGCTGCTTTTTTCAGCGCTTGCGCTGAGGTTGTCCGAAAGGCTCTTCTGCTTTGCCGTGATTTCAGCGGTTTTTTTCAGAGTGGTGATCATATTTTGAACGGATACCGTAGATTCCTGCACAGCCGAGGACTGAAGGGCTGCCTGTTCGGTAAGAATATTAATATTGCTGTTTATAGCTTGTGTAGACTGCCCTGTCTGGCCTGATTCTTCAACCAGGCTGCCCATCATGTTCTTTATAGTGTTTATACTGCTCATAATCTGGTCGACAGCTGCGAGTGTCTCCTCGGTTGTGGCAGCCAGTTTGTCCCTGAGAAAAATATTCGCTGATAATGAACCTTTAATTTTTACGATCATATTCAGGAGGGTGTCGGTAAAATGGTTGAATGAGTGAGCGATCTCGCCAATTTCATTCTCATGATTGATTATCACTTTATTGGTAAGATCTCCCTGCCCCCTGGCAATTCCCTCGAGTTCATTTTTAACAATATTGAGAGGCCTTAATATCATTCGGCGGGCCAGTAGGACCAGCAGCACAGAGATTCCAATAACAATCGATATTATGATTATTACTGATCTGCTGAACAGTTTTTTCACTGACGACATCATATTTTTGACGGGTTCCCTGTAAAACAGGTACCACGAAGATCCTCTTTCGGAATCAAGCACCATCGGGGAGCCGAAGTAGTAGTTGAGTGATGTTTCGGTCTGCTCGGTGAACTGAAAATCCCCGTTGTTCACTCTTTTAATAAACGGTACGGTTACGGTTCTGCCCTTATCGGTCAGCAGCAGTTGCTGATCGGGGTGTGAGATAATCTCACCCTTGTCGGTAAATATGAAGATATATTCATCACCATCGAAGTTCTGATGGTTGACGTATTCTTCAGTTATATACGAAAGTTTTAATGCGAGTCCAATTGCTCCTACCAGTTTTTCACCGGATTTAACCGGCACAGTAAGGACCACTACGGGGGTACCGCTTGTAAGGCTCAGGTATGGTTCGGATATATAGTAGTCCCTGCCGTTCTTTATATTAATAGACCAGTCTTTATCGGCCCCTTCGCCGGTTATGCCGGCCCCGGCAGTATTGATGAGAATTCCCCCGTCCGGGACTTCAAAGGTTTCATTGTTTTCATTTATAAAGGCAGAATTCCCGCCGTACCTTATCAGCAGTATATTCTCGTATGCTTCCGAGCTGCTGTAGTATTTGCCGAGACTTTCCTTAACCACTGAATAAGCTTCCATATTGTCGGGGTTAACACACATGTCTATTATATGCGGCTGTAAAGCGAATATCCGGGCGATCATCAGTTCATTATCGAAAACGGTTTCGATTGAGCGGGCAATATCGGTGGTTACCGTGACACCAAGTTCAGACTTGTTCTTCAGTATCTCGCCGCTGAGGGCAATGTTAAACCAGACGGCAAACCCTGCCATGCCGACAATAATAGCGGGCAGTATTATCGCCAGAAACGGTACTATAAGGCTGATTTTCCTTTTCATCGTATTTATTCTCCTTTGAGCCTAATTTTCAGGCAGCGTCAGTTAAACTTTTAAAAATTGAATCGAAGCTCTTCCGGTTGTCTATCAGAAGCCTGACAAGCTGCGGGTCGAAGTGTTTACCGGAACTTTCTTCAATTATGGCAAGTGTCTGCTCTTCGGAGTATGCTTCCTTATAGCACCTTTTGCTTCTAAGTGAATCATAGACGTCAGCAACAGCACATATCCGGGCAGCGAGTGGAATTGCGGTCCCTGTAATTCCCGAGGGGTAACCTGTACCGTCAAATTTTTCATGATGGTTTTTGGCTATCTCGGCCGCCATCTCCAGCTTTGAACGGTTATTCAGAATGTCGTAGCCTATGCTGGTATGGGTCTTCATTATTTCAATTTCTGCTTCAGTCAACGCGCGCGGGGCTCTGAGTATCTCATCAGATATTCCGACCTTCCCTATGTCGTGGAGGGGCGCGAAAATCCTGATGTCGTCCGCAAAGGCTCCCGGTTTTTGCAGCTTTTTCGAAATGAAATGACAAAACTCTCCGATTCGCTTCATGTGCTCGCCGGTTTCGTTGTCACGGTGTTCCGCCGTGCTCGCGATTGCCTTGTAGATATCGAGCCTGATGTGTTCTTCCTGGGCTCTTTCTTCCGTAATATCCTGAATAATGCCTTTCAGCTCATGGAAGCCCCTGCTGCTGCCGGTATTCGGGATGAATTTCTGGTAGACCCAGCGCTCCTTTTTGGTAATGCCGTGAATTATCCGATACCTCAGTTCGCAGGGAGTCATGATCAAATCAGTATTGAAGGATCTGTTCAGTGTTTCTTCGACAAGTTCCCTGTCTTCAGGATGAATGCATTCAATAAAATCCTCATAGCCCGGGTTGGTAACAGCCGGGTCAATCCCGAATATTCTGAAGGTCTCATTCGACCAGTACATCCTGTTCCTGTCGCAGCTGAAGTCCCAGGTTCCGAGATGTGCAAGGATCTGATCCCTTTCCAGCTCATTTATTCTTTCGATATAGCCGGAATTGTGATCGAATATCAGTATTTTGTATTCTTCACCTGTTACCATGCTGCAGGATACCGAAACAGCATCGCAAAACCTGTCATACAGGTTCAGGTCCCATCGAAAATGCTTTTCAGCCGGCAAAAACCCGGGCAGGGAGTCCAAGATCATCCTTAAATCTGAATCCCTTAAAAAATGCTTAAGAGGCTGACCTATAATTTCTGATCTTCTGTAACCAAGAATTTCTGATGCGGCCATATTGATATCTGTAATAACACCTTCATTTGAAATGCTTATACAGCCCAGGGGGTTATGCATGAAAAAATTATCCATAAGTGTTCTTTCTGTCGATTCGGTCTGACTGATGCTGATCATTTTTCCTTCCGCATTAATGTAAAATATTTATTCACCTACTTTTTTCATACACATTGTGTGACATAGTGTAGATTGAAAAAAAATATTTGTGATGATTTCCGCATACGGTTTTACATTTCGTTTACAATATTCTTTAAGTGTTTACAGAATATTTACAATGATGAAGCCGGCAATCATTTGAAACATGGCTTCAATCAAAAAAAAATATCACGCTTGCGGACACTGACGCAAAAAGGTCGGCAGACCTCAAAGCTTGTATTTCATATTGCTGCCCAGCTGTAATTTTGATTGACAACAGAACTGCATCTATTTAGAATTCGAGTATCATTTTGACGGGAGTGAATTTATGAAAAGAAGCAGTTTCTATGTAATAATTGTGATCGTTTTAATTACGTTTGCCGGCTGTGCTTCCATGGATTTGGGACAGCTGCCTGTTTCCGGACCGGGTCGGGCGCCTTCGAAGGCTGCAGGACCGGCCCCGCAGGCAGGCCCCTCCGGACCGGCTGCCCCGAAAGCGGCTGCAGGAGCACCAGCCCTTAAAACTGTTCCTGCTCTATCGAATAATGCCGAGATCCAGCTTGAAGAAGGTGCCTATAAGGGTCTGACAATTACTGCCAACAAGGTTGTTCTGACCGGAAAGGGTGCAGGAAAAACCGTGATCAAGGGAGATGTCGAAATCAGGGGCAATAACTGTATAATCCGCAACCTTACAATCGAGGGCAACGTTATTATCAAAGGAAACAATGCCGACCTGAAGAATGCCCGGATTAAGGGCAAGGTGGAATCCCCCGGAAAGAACAACAGCTGGTAGTCCGGGTCAATCCTTTCGGGAGGCAAGGCCGCTGATCTTGGTGAAAATCTGCGACAGCCGTTTTGCCTCTCCGGCTGACAATGCCGCCCTCGCAAATATATCACTGAAAAATGTTCTCATATCAGAATCATCGACAATCCTGAAAAAACCGATCGATTTGAGGTCTGCGGTGATTCCGGCAGTGAGTTCGTCGATTTCCTCTCTGTCGATCGGGCGGTAGCCGTACTGCTTTCCTTCTTTCTGTGCCCGGCGGTAAATCTCGTAGGTGATGATCTGGACCGCGTGCGAAAGGTTCAGTGAGGGGAACTCGTCGGAAGAAGGTATGCGTACCGCCGTATTGCAGATTGCCATATCGTGATCATTCAGTCCCGATACTTCGTTTCCGAATACAATCGCAATATCACCCGCATCTGTGCCCCCGCTGCCGCATCTTTCCAGGACCATTTCGGCAAAGTCTTCCGGAAGAAGGCTGAAGTACTTTCTTTTTTTTCCCCTGCGCCTCGAAATCGCTGCCGATATGACCGTACCCTGAAGGGCCTCTTCGACCGAGGCGCAGAAAACCGCCGAGTCGAGAAGATCGGAGGCATGGATTGCCGTAACCGCTGCTCTTTCAAGATCGACATCAGTTGTGCCTGCTATATAAAGCCGGCTGAATCCCATATTTTTCATAGCCCGGCAGACCGAGCCGACATTTTTACCCGACCGCGGGTTTTCGAGTACTATTCTTATATTGGAAAAATCAATCATTCAAATCCTCATGACAGGGGTCTTATATTCAGAACCGACGGAATCATTCTGATGCTTTTTAAAATCTGCTTATACTCAACGTTGCGGTGCATTTCCATTGTGAAGCTTCCCTTCA
>QKCC01000298.1 GCA_003245835.1 Spirochaetales bacterium
GGCTTTGCCAGCGGTGCGAGAATGACGAAAGCAGACCTAAACACCAGATACTTCAGGAGCATATGCAGGACTGTCAGCTCTCACGCGACAGCACAAAAAAGATTATCAGGGAAAACAAGGATAATTCGATTGATTTTGCCCAGAAAATGAAAGATTCCGTTTATCTTGTCACCTCGATCAACGGAAGCGTCAGGTCGATTGACGAAAAACTGCACAGGCTGAATAATAATCTTCTTGATTCCTCTTCAGCTATCGAAGAGATTTCGCAGACAATTGTTGAATTCAGCGGCAAGATCGACAGCCAGTCAAGTTCGGTCGTGCAGACCTCAGCGGCAGTCGAGCAGATGGATGCTTCAATCAAAAATGTCCGTGATATTACCGACAGGAAGAAAGTTTCGTCGCTGGCGCTGCAGAAGCAGACCCAGAATAACCAGCAGCAGATGGAAGACATGAATGTGCTGATAGAGAACGTCAACGCGAGCGTTGACTCGATTCAGAATATAATTTCGGTCATAAACAATATTGCCAGTCAAACCAACCTGCTGTCGATGAACGCGGCTATCGAAGCAGCCCATGCCGGAGACGCTGGCCGGGGGTTCGCGGTGGTTGCAGAAGAGATCAGAAAACTAGCCGAATCAACCTCGACCAATTCAACTCTGATTGCGAATACATTGAAGGCTGTTATTGACGACGTAGGTGAAGTTAAGAATGCCGGCAAGGTCGCGCTTCAGTCATATGACGAGATTATCCGCGAAACGAAGGGGATGGTTGAAGCCTTTGACGAGATCCTCGGGGCGACATCGGAACTGAATATCGGAAGCCACGAAATTGTCGATGCCACACAGATGCTGAATGATATTACTTCGCAAATCAGGGACGGTTCAAAAGAAATAGCCATCAGCGCCGGCAGTATCAGAGACTCTATAGAAAACATTGTCGACGCGAGCGGCGAGAGTAACCGGCAGATAGAGATTATTTCGCAGGTGTCGCAGGATATAAATATGATGTTCCTCTCGATTTCGCACGCCGTCATCAATTATGAGGAGTATCTTGGTAAAATCCAGAGCTTTCAGAATTTCGAATTCGGCGGAAGTTCGGCCGATTTCCCGGTGGTCAAGATCATCCTGCAGCACCTTCTTTGGGTAATCAGGGTTAGAGGGGTTCTTGACAACAAGCTTGATCTGAACTCCGATGCACTCGTCGATCATCACTCATGCGACCTCGGTATATGGATTGAGAAATCTGCCGATGAAAGGATAAAGAAACTCCCGGGCTTCAGCAAAATGACCAGAAGCCATGAAGAGCTGCATGTCAAGGTTAATGAACTGATCCGTCAGAAAAACGGTTTGGATGCCGAGCGCAGAGAGTCCCTGTATTCAGAACTGCAGGAGCTTTCAAGAAACGTTATCAGCATGCTTCTTGATTTGAACAGAGCGCTGGACGAATGATATTTTATGACGAACCGCTGTACAGACCCCCGTCGGAAGCGGGGAGTCTGATTTTTCAGGTTACCCTCGGCTGCAGTCATAACCGCTGTACATTCTGTGAAATGTACAAATCCAAAAGTTTCAGGGTAAGGCCGTTTGAAGAGATTGCAGCCGAAATTGATGCCGCGGCGGAATGGGGAAGTGTAAAGCGGGTTTTCCTGGCTGACGGAGACGCCCTTGCCGCCGATACCGATTTTCTTCTAAAAGTACTCGAAAGACTGAACAGCAGAATTCCGGGCATCCGCAGGATCTCATCCTACGCAGGTCCGTCCAATCTTCTGAAAAAGCAGCCGGCCGAGCTCGAGGCGCTTCGTTCCGCCGGGCTGAGCCTTATCTATTACGGCATCGAATCGGGTTCCGATCTGATTCTGAAGAAGATCAGCAAGGGCGCCTTGTATGCAAACCATAAGGAAGCGATGCTGAAGGCCGATGCTGCGGGAATGGAAATTTCGGCGACGCTGGTCACCGGGCTGGGAGGCAGAGAATGGTGGCGTGAGCATATCGAGCAGAGCGCACGGCTTGTTAGCGAAGCCCCGCCGGCGTTTCTTTCAACACTGTCGCTGATGATGAGTCCGGCTGCATTCAGCCGTTACATTGCGGCCTTCGATGAGTTTACACCCCGTGATGACTCCGGAATGCTTGAAGAAGAAAAGCTGCTTATTCAGCTGATTGATCCTCCGAAGAATATAATTTTCCGATCGAACCATGCTTCAAACGCACTTGCGCTAAGGGGAACCCTGCCGGGTGACAAAAACAAAATCTGTGATAAAATAGAAACGGCTTTAAACGGTGAGCTTGGTATCAGACCCGCCTGGATGCGGGGGCTTTGAAAAGCAGAATAAAAAGGCCCACTTTTTTGAATAAACATTTGATGCATAAAGTAAAAACTGTGATAAACTTTTTTTTACTTTTAAAAATATAAACCTGAAGCCGAATTCCGTATATCCCCCATTTGGGGGATACAATGTGTTACAGTGTATGCAGTATAATATCTGTAATAATTCATTGTTCAGGAGGGGTTGATGACCTTTACGGAATCTAAATGGGAAGAGATGGTAGACAAAATTACCGGTACTTTCCGACTTGGGGTGGCTGAATCAGAGAGTTTAAAACAGAATCCTGTTGCAAAACTGATTGGAGCGATTCCGGTTATTGCAGAATGTGAAAACAGCGAGCGGACAGCGCTTGCACATCTGGGAACATACATGCTTGCGAAGGACCCTGCATGTAAATCTGACTTCGGACATACCGCAGAGGATGATGAGGATTTTCTGAAAAGGATTCAGCTTATGAATCATTTTCAGGGCGGCGACCGCAGTATCATCGAAAAGGGCATGAATCTACTGGCGCTTATACAGCTTGAAGACCACAGGCATGATGCCGCAGAGGACGAAGCTGCCGGAAAGTACAACCCTGTTTCAGCGGGCAAGTGGGACTATGAAAATACACGGGACAGGTTAATCAGCAGAATCAGAGGAGTTGAAAGCCGGGAACTCGACGAGGTGATGACCGCAGAAACAGTTCCTGCATACTGGGATGAAGCTAAAAGTTAATACAAGAGACCCTGAAAATCAGCAGATATTCAGGGTCCAGAACACCGTTGCCATAATAATATTCACTGTTGGTACAGCTGTAACAATAATAAATTTTCTGCACAACCCGGATGAGAAGAAATTTATTGCGGCTGTAATGGAACCTACGGTGATGGGCGTGTTTTTGCCTGTACTGGCTATTTTAATAACAGGCTTTATTGACAGCAAATACACGAGACTGTTGCAGCTGGCGGTAGGTTACGCTGTTGCGGCTTTCACCATCATGGACAAATATGATGCTATTTTCGGAACCGGTTTGTATATACTGTTTTCGATCATTGCGTTTAAATTCGGTTTCTTTAGAAAGTTTACTTTTTTAAAGATTGTTTTGATGATAGGGGCATTCTATGCACTTATTATTACTTCAGCCCAGAATGAAAGTACCGGATTTAAATTGATGCGCGGAATCGACTCCATTCTATATGTCACTGTGTTTCTTGTTGTTTTATACGTAATTTATTCATCGGAAATAAAGGAGTACATGACAAGAACGAAGGCCGCCGAAGATTCCGTCGTCGAAATGATAAAGCACAGAAACGTTCTTGAGAAGGAACTGAAAGTCCTGAACCGGACAATCAGGGAAATGCAGAAGAGCAGCGATCCCCTTGATTTTGAGGCAATAGGAATTACGGAACGTGAACGGGACGTGCTTATGGCACTTGTGGTTTACGGCGACACTTCCAAAGAGATAGCCGAGAGACTTCAAATCGGTTATGAAACGGTCAAGACGCATCTTAAGCATATCAGGGATAAGCTGGGTGTAGACAGGCGCGAAGAAATAATCGATTTATGTAGAAATAATTTTATAAAGGAAGGTAATAAACAATGAAAAAAGCATTACACACGTCGGTACGGATCGATAAAGAGATTTACGATCCGTTGAAAAATGAGGCAGATGAGAAATACGAGGGTAACCTGAGCTTTCTTATCAGGTCAATCCTGAAAGAGCATATAAGAAAAGGGGTTAAGGTTTAATCCTCAGGCTCTTCAGGAACGACAAGGACAGGGCAGTGAGCTTTGCGGATAACCTTTTCGGTAAAGTTCCCGAGCAGCCGGTTGACCATGTTGGCGCCGGCTCCCCTGCCTATAACAATCAGGTCAGCGTCGGAGGTTTTTGACTGTCTGACTATCTCGTCTCCGACGTTGCCTATTGAAAATTTTGAAGACCATTTAATTCCCTCCGGAATAACCGGTATATAAACTTCCTCGATCTTGCGGTCAATATCGGCTTTGGCCTTCGAGTCAACGTCGTCGACTTCGTATATATATGACTTCCAGAACTGCGCGTCGGGCTCGGGAATCGCGTGAAAGATTATTATCTCGCTGTCTTCATTGCCCCCGGCTATATTGAGGGCATAACGAAAAGCCTGCATTGCATCCGTGTTGAAATCGGTACAGAAAAGGATCTTTCTGAAAATATTTCGATGCGGCATAATTCCTCCGTTACTTTAATATTCCGGGCAGAAAAAGGCTGATCTGCGGAAAGATAATAAGAATAACTGCCGAGATAATCAGCATCAGAAGGTAGGGCATTGCGCCTTTGAAAATAACAGGCAGCGGAATGTCGCGTTCGATACCGCTGACTACATATACATTTACCCCGACAGGCGGTGTAATTACCCCCATCTGTGTAATGACAACGACTATAACGCCGAACCATACAGGGTCAAACCCGAGTTCGAGTATGACCGGGTAGAAAATCGGTATTGTCAGCAGCACAAGCGCAAGTGCGTCGATGAAGCATCCTGCAACAAGAAAAAACAGGATTATAAGCGCCAAAATTGACCAGCCCGGAAGCGGCAGCGAAATAAAGAAATTCGCAAGAGTAAACGGGATTCTGGACACCGCCAGGAACCTGCCGAAAACAGTGGCGCCCGCGACTATGAAAAATACCATAGTCGATGTTCTGACGGTTTCAAGAATGATCTGTTTAAGCTTATGAAAGTTCATCTCTTTTTTGACGAATGCAATTATGAAGCTGCCGAGGGTGCCTATTGCCGCCGCCTCGATGGGGGTAAACAGTCCGAGGAACATTCCGCCCATTACAACCACGAACAGTATGACTGTCTCTATTACGCCGTTCAGCGACCTGAAGCGCTCTTTCCAGCTGTGCTTTTCACAGGCCGGGCCGAGGCTGCTGTTGCGTGTACACCTGATATAGATAGAAATGCTGAATAAAACGGCAATCATCAGGCCAGGTACAATACCGGCAAGAAACAGGCTGCCGATTGACTGCTCGGTCATAAGCGCGTACACGATGAACACTACCGACGGCGGAATCAGCATACCGAGCGACCCGCCCGCGGCAACCGTGCCCGAGGCAAGGCTGTCCGAGTAGCCGTAGCGCTTCATCTCCGGCAGCGCGACCGACGCCATAGTAGCGGCAGTGGCCGGCCCGGACCCGCAGATGGCCCCGAAACCCGCGCAGGCGGCTACTGTAGCCATTGCCAGGCCGCCCTTAAGGTGTCCGGCCCATACGTAGGTTGTGCGGAACAGCCGCTTGCTGATTCCGGCATGAAGCGCAATCTGGCCCATCATAACAAACAGCGGAATAACGGTAAGCCCGTATGAACTGAATGTTTCGAAAAGGTCGGTTACAACCATGCTGAAGGCCGCGTGCGGACTTACAATCATCGCAAAGCCTGCTATTCCGGCCGCAATCATAGCGAATGCTACGGGCATGGACGTCAGCAGCAGCGCGAACAGTATAAGGCAGCCGATAATGCCGATTTGAATTGGACTCATAGTTCAATGTACTCCTTGCCGGGGTGAATCATGTGGTAGACGAATACGACCATCATCAGTACGCAGTTGATGCTTATCAGGAACGGAATCCAGAATACGGGCAGGCCGAGGTTCGCGAATACTTCGCCCTTGCTGAACAGCGACATTCCGTGTTTGAAGGCCTGAACTGCAAGGAGTCCGAAAATCACCATCGAGGCGATTCTGATGATTAAATCCATAACGATGCGTCCGGCTTTGGAGCTTTTATGGTAAAAAAATTCAATTGCAATATGGCCCTTTACTGCCGTAAGGTACGGCAGGCCGCAGGCGACCGCTATAACGCCGCAGGCCCTTACAAGGTCGTATGCCCCGGTAATCCCGCTGCTGAAGATCCTCGAAAAGACATCGGCAGCGGTAATAACCATCATTAGCAGGACAGCCGCGCCCGCAATATAGGCGAATGCCTTTATGACGCGGCTGATTACTGAAAAAAACTTCATAGACTGTTGTTCTTATTTAAGCATAGCCTGAAGGTCGGCAAGAAATTCCCTTCCGGGAAGGCCTTTCTCTTCAGTCGCTTTAACGTATTCATCGTAAACCGGAGCCATAGCTTTAACAAGGGCAGCCTGGTCCGCAGCCGGCAGGCTTACGAATGTTTTGCCGAGGTCTTTTACAAAGGCTTCGCCTTCCTGGTCGGCAATATCCCATGCTTCGCCGGATTTCGGAATCCATTCTTCGCTTACATCGGTCATGATTTTCTGAAGGTCGGCAGGAAGCGCATCCCACTTGTCCTTGTTCATGACAACGAACATCGAAGTG
>QKCC01000001.1 GCA_003245835.1 Spirochaetales bacterium
GACTTTCTTTGATTCACCGACAACATTGTTGTCATTATCTATATAATCACCGTCTTTGTTCTTTCTGTATTTTTCAGCGATTGAGAGTATTCCGTTAGATCTTGCAACCGAGTCTTCACTCTGTGAATCCGTAAGGAGAAGGGCCTCAATTGAACCGGGAGCAGCGTCTGCGTAAACCTCATCAATCCAGTGTTTTGCCATCAGAGATGTATACTGCCCTACAAGATACTGGTTTACAGACGCCATTGCATCGTATACGCCGTCATCCATCTTGGTTCCGTTTACGACAACCTTGATTCCGGAAGCCCTGGCCTCTTTCAAGGCTTCTGCAATAGCACTGGCTTCTACAGGCATTACAACTATCATCGCAACCTTCATCGCGATATAATTCTGAATCTGGGCAGCCTGTTCGTTGGGATCACCGTTGGCACTGGAAACGTCAACCTTCTGGTCCTTGAAGGTATTTTTCATACTGTCGCCGATACCGAGCATAAGCGGATTATCAAGCGACGGCAGACAGACGGCAACTATACTCTTCCCCGGTGCGCCCTTCCCTGTATCTTTTTCCTGCTGGCCTGCGGCGAACAGTACTGATACCGACAAAAGCACCATCAATACTGCACATGAGATCTTCCTCTTCATTTTTTCCTCCTGATCCTCTTTTAAAAAATCAAATAAAACTTTATATATGTTTCCGAATAAAATTCAGAACAATATCAACATTCGATTCTTTCTCAAAAGCCGGATCGGCATGCATAGCGCCGTGGAGTGTAGTAAATTCAACCCGGTCAGAGTCTGCAATTTTTCGTATTTTTTCAGCAAACGCTGCAGACATCTGGTGTGGAACTATCTCGTCTGCGTCTCCATGCTGTAGAAGAAAAGGCGGGGTGTCGGCTCTCAGCCATGTTTCGGGGTTTGCCTGTTTTACTTTTTCAGGTACTTCTGTAATTTTATTTCCAAGAAGAAGGGCTTCAGGTGAGTTGTCGGAGGAATGATCGGGGATTCCGGTCCCGCTGATTCTTAAATATTCATCCATCTTCAGAAAATCTGTCGGGCAGAACCACGCGACTACGGCCTGTGCTGCCGAACTCTCTTCAGGGTTACCCATAGATAAATCTTCGAGCTCGTCAATGCCGTAGCTGGTTCCAAGCAGTGCAGCAAGATGAGCGCCCGAAGAAGCTCCCCATACAGCTATTTTATTGGTATTCAGAGAGAATTGTCCGTGATTTGCTCTCAGCCACCGCACTGCAGCTTTAATATCATAAATCTGTGAAGGGAATACAGCCTCGCTCGAGAGCCGGTAATTCAATGAAGCAACGGCATAGCCCTGCTCTACAGCTTTCAAAACCGGTATAAGCTGGATATCTTTTTTATCACACATCATCCAGGCTCCGCCGTGGATGAAAATGACAAGAGGATAGCCGTCGGCAGTCGGTTTTGAATTAGGCAGGTATATATCCAGCCTTTGCGAAACCGAATCAAACCCGTAGGAAAGATCGAGAAACTTGTTCCGGACTGAACTTGTATCGGCATCCGGATGTATAAAGATTCCGTTGGGGCCGTTCGGGTTATTCGGATCTGCCATTATCTATTCCCTCTACTCAGATAAAATGCATTCATTTAAAATATTATTTTACTGATCATTAAAAAATTTACCGTTATTTTGCTGCTTGTCACGTTACAGCGAATATGTGACTCGAGTCACATGGCTCTTGACATTATTATGAGCCTGCCCCACAATAATGTCAAGAAGAACTTTAAGGAATCATCTATGAACGTGGAAGACGGACCTTTCAATATTCCTAAAAAGAACCCCACAGCTGCCGATGTGGCCAGGCTTGCAGGAGTCTCAAGAACCCAGGTGTCCTATGTGCTTAACAATAACCGGATGGAACATGTTAGCGATGAAAACAAGCAGAAGATTCTTGATGCCGCCAAAGCGCTCGGCTACCAGCCCCACTCTTATGCGCAAAGCCTCAGACGAGGATACAGTAAAGAGTTCAGTATTTTCTTTCCCGCGCCGTACACCCCGTACATCAATGGAATAATCGGAAAAGTTCACGAAACCGGTCTTGAAGACGGATTCTCGCCTATTCAGTACTCTTTCAATTCGTATGAGCATAAAGAGAGATTGTACCAGTCGCTGCACATCATGCTTAACAAAAAGCCTTTTGCGGTATTCTGCAGCCTTTTTGACCTCGAACGCGAAGAATTGAACTACATGCTCAGCCAGGGAGTAAAAAAACTACTCGTCTGGGATTTGGAGCAGCATAAGGACCTTCCGACCCTGTACGTACCCATTTATGAGATCGGCGGAATCATAGCTGAACATTTTCAGCGCAAGGGCTACAGCAATATCGGATTCATAAAGCCCTCGGATCCGCTTCAGCAGCGGGCTTTCGAGTTAAGGCTAACCGGATTCAAAAAAGCATGGAAGAACAAATCGGAGCTGAAACTTGAAATTCTGGATTGGCCTGACAATTATTACCGGCCCACCCTTGAAGCCGCACGGCTTTTTGTGAAAGCGGTGCGTTCAAAGGGCAGCTTGCCGAGAGCGATATACGCCTACGGGGATGACTATGCACTGCCCCTGATGACGGTTCTTCACGAAGAAGACTACCGCATCCCCGAAGATGTCGCTTTGATGGGAACCGACAACATAAGCTACAGCGAGATGTCACGGCCGAAACTGACAACCATTCAGATGGATGTTGCCGAGCTGGGCACCAGAGCAGTAGCGATGATGAATCATCTTATTACGGACCAGCCACTTGAGGACAAATTCAAGGAACCGGCGAGACCTGTGCTTATAGAGCGTGAATCAACATAGCCGTAATCTGCACAGATCATATTTTCGTTCCTATTTATTCAGCATTTTCGAGAGATAAAGATCCTGCACTATTCATCAAGACTTTCTTCAATTATGCTTTCCTGAATCACAATCTCCTGATCATTATCCGTCTCTTTTTCTGCAGGCTTCGGTCCTCTGCCTGAAAAGACAAGAAAAAAGTATATAATTGAAAAGATAATAACAGGAAGCGTAAACGACCGGAACATATTCCTGTATCCAAATACGGCAACCACCACGCCGGCAAGATTTGCCCCTATAAAGCCGCCTACATCAACACCGACATAGCTTGTGTTGCTCGCGTTTCCTCTTTTTTCAGGCGGTGCCGATTTTACGCATTGTGACATTAGAATAGGCTGCTCGCCCGCGGTACCCATTCCTCCGATGATTGATGCGATTATAATGCCGGTTATGGTGTGTGAGAAAGAAACAATAACCAGACTGGCTACCGTTGCAATCTGACTGGGAATAAGCATTCTGTTTAAACCGTATCTATCTGCCATTCTCGACAGTGTCGGTCTGGTTAAAGCGATTGTAATTGCCTGCACAGTGAAATAGATTCCGATATTCATTATATCCATTGTTCCTGCAAATATTACCAGAAAAGCCCTGATGGACGATTTCGCGATGGAATTAACAGCAGTCAAAGAAGCAGGCAGGAGTGCCGGACGGTAAATCATTTTTTTCAGGTTGTACGTATATTTCTTTTTTTCTTTCACCGGACTTTCTACTGTCATGAACAGCGTCAATACCAGACTTATCAGGATCAAAACTACGTTGCCAATGTAAAGGAAGCTGTAACCGAATTTCAAGGCAATAGGGACAGCAAACATAGGGGCGACAGTCTGCGCAAAAACCTGCCCCAGCCCGTATATACCGATGCCGCCAGTCATGTTCTTTTCTGTAAAACAGCTTGTAGCTATTGTCAAAAACAGAGTTGATCCTATTCCCCAGGCAAATCCGTGAAGCGCCCTGAAAAAAACCAGCAGCCAGTAGGATTTTGACAGCATTATTCCGATAACCGAAACCAGCACAAACGTTAAAACCAGTCTAAGCAGTTTCAATCTGTTTTCATTATCAACAATCTGGCCGGATAGGGGCCTCATCATCAATGCGGCAATCTGAAAAATACCGGCAAGCAGACCGACAGCCTGTGCGGAAGCCCCGAGATCGTACGCATATTTAGGCAGTGTGAGATTCAGCATTGTACTCGATGTATAAACCAGAAAAGCGATTATAAATATCATCATGAATTGCCTGTTCTTTAAAAATGAATGCTTTTCATGCTTATCTTCGTAAGAATTATTATTTTTTTCCATATTCGTTCCCCAAAACCAATTAATTTCACTATGGAAGCAGCCCAGAAATTCACCTATTACAAATACCATTATCAGTAAATAAAAAATAACAGAAAAATGCAATCTAAACAATTCAACAATGTGTGGAATATATTAACACGTTTTCCGCTGTGAAAACAGCCACTCGCGGAACGCTTCTATCCGGTAGACATAACGCCATGTCGACATGTGGTTTTTGAGCATCACAGGCAAAGCCCCGTAATCGAAACTGCCTTCGGTCACAATCGAATTTCCTTCAAACACGTGTAGATGATATTTTTACCCGATTCGGCAGTGTCACGGGCAAGCTTTTCTGCTTCTGCTCAGATTATTTGCCCGTTCCAGACTGTACGCTCTATCGCTGCACCCGCCGCTTCGAGCGATTCCATGCAGGCGTTCATTCTGTCGAATGCGCGGGCGTCCCCTTCGCCGACAAGAACCCACATTTTGGAACCGGCAAGAATACAGATCCGCGAAGGGTCCCACTGTCCGGCTGAAAGAAGCATTCCGGTGAACAGATAAGGCATACGGATTCCGATTTCCAGCATTGCCATACAACCCATTGACTGCCCCGTCCCGTAAATACGGTCCATATCAATACTGTACTCCTCCGACAGAGACAGGATCAACCTGATGGTGATATCAAGCGCTGTCGTCGCCCCGAATTCATAATTGACGATGGCTTCATGGTAATGGGGAACAAGAACGAAGCACTCCCTCTTCTCCTGTTCTTCGGGACAGCTCCATATTACTCCGCTCTGCCCCTGAATCAGCCTGGGGCTGAAGTCCGGGCTGCATACGCCGCAGTCAGGGATGAAGCATACAAGCGGAATTTTCCTGCCTGGACCGTATTGTTCAGGGATGAACAGGCTGTACCGCAGAACCTCTCCTGTGAGGGGATCGGCATACTCCAGCTCTGAAAAATATTCAGTTTTAAGGTTGCGTTCAGCCGACACCGGGATTACTGCCGCGGAACCTGGAATGCATTTGCCATCCTGCGTATCAAGATCTCCGACCTGCCTGATGTTCAGTTCCGGCTGCTTTATAGCAGGCCCCGGCGCGTTATGTCCCCCGGCCTGCGGCAGCGTCAGCAGGCTGAAATAATCCGGGGCAAATTCAAGTATCACAAATTTCCCGGAAGCAGCTGGCGCCCCGGGTTGTCCATAAGCGGAAACATAGGATTCATATCACTGAAAAAATTTCCGCCCAGCATCGAGTGCACCATTTTAAGATTTGGAAGCTCAGCGAACATTCCGCTGAATAACTCCCGGGATACTGCGGTAACCTGGTCGGCACACCTGCCATAGGAACGGCGCAGATTAACATAATCAAGGAAGGACTCGTATTGGACAGGAAGCGGAGTATGGTGCACATAAACTGGCAGCTCAAGTCCATTTATTTTTTTTAATACGGGACGAAGCTCTCATTATCAAGATACTTATCTCCGTAATGAGCAGACATCTGGATACCGGACATTCCAAGTTCGTTTACGTATCGTTCCAATTCTGCAATACCCATATCCCCGGATCAGGGAGGTATCGCCGCAAGCACATACATCCGGCCTTTGGACCTGCGGGCGTGTTCAGCCATTCCGTTGTTAAATTCCCTGCATAATTCAAGGCTGAGCCATTCCTGGCAGCCCGGCAGTTTTAATACGGCTTTGTCAATTTTCGCGTCAAATATATCATTCAGCTGATATTCAAATTCATACTGGTCCTGAGCATAATTAAGACTCTGAAATCCTTTGGGTTTTTCTACAACAATCTGCGTTTTATCTGAACCGGGAACCTGTGCTTTATATGCGTAATATCCTGATTCTTCAGCGGCATCCGCTATGCTGGGTTTTTACCGACCAGTTCTCTTGCCGCCGAGTTGGGCTAACCGTATTCCGCAATAACCTCTCTAACTTTCGCTTTTGTAGCATCAGAGCTATAGGAATAATCATTGACTACACCGGTTACCGTACTTCTTGAAACCCCGGCAATTTTCGCAATTTCTGCAGCTGTTATTCTTTTTTCTTTCATACTGTCACGTGCCATGTCACGTGACAGTTCAGCTGTCAAGAAAATAATTGCCTATTAAGAAGTCTACAAAAATGGTTCAGGAAGCTTCTTAGAACAGATAATTCAGAAGTTAAACAAAATCAACACCTCACTCGACTTACCTCTTACCTGCATGTATAAAAAAAACCTTCAACATAAGGGCGTTAATTACTGAGCAGTATACCCGCCGTCTATACTGAAAACAGATCCGGTTGCATAAGCCACTCGGTCATCAGCCATCATCAAAACAGCACGAGCAATTTCTTCAGGCTTCCCCAGCCTTTTTGCCGGTCTTGAACTAGCGAGCTTTCTTCTGGCCTCATCGGGATTACTCTGGCTGTTAACAGATTTGGTAACAAGAGGAGTTTCTGTA
>QKCC01000199.1 GCA_003245835.1 Spirochaetales bacterium
TTGTATTTTTTACCGCTGCCGCAGGGGCAGGGTTCGTTTCTGCCGACCTTCGGAGAATCCCGGACGACTGTGGCCGACGGAGTATAACCGTCGTCAAAAAACCACTCACCGTCAGATTTAACAAAATTGCTGATCTCGTGATGATCATAGTCGACACCGTCCTGGCGGAATTTCGCGACGAACTCAACAACGCCTTCATCACCCTTTGTTTCTGAGCGCATTATTTCAAGCCCGAGCCACTCGGATTCTGCTGCCCATTTTTCAGAAGCGTCCCGATCAAGCCGGTGAATTCTTTCAGGGTTATGTGTATCTACAATAAAATCTATTTCCTGTTTAACGTGGGCGGTGTACCGGGCACGCATCAGCTCTTCGGGCCCCGGGGCTAATTTAATTCCTGATATATACTGACCGCAGCAGGCCTCGTAGGTCTTTCCGCTTCCGCATGGACAATCACTCATCTTATACTCCTATAGAAGATTCTGCCGCGAACAGCGGTAATTATCTTCCTGAATCTGTCTTCAGTATAAATTATCGCATCAGCGATGCGGAAATCAAGCTGAATACGGAAAACCCGGGGGTTTTAACAGAAATAATCAGCGAAAAGTGAAGTATTTCTTGACTTCGTACTCACAAAGATCTATAGTTTTATTGTACTAATTGTTTAATACAATCGTACAACTCCATTACGGGGATAGCAATGTGACGGAAAGAACAATAGGAAAAATTGAGTTCAGCCTCGACCCGAAGAGCGGAGTGCCGTTTTACAAACAGGTAATCCTGCAGATCGAAATGGCCATCGCAGACGGACGGCTGAACAACGGTGATCAGCTTCCGACAGTCCGAAGCCTGGCCGTAGACCTCAGCATAAACCCTAATACTGTGGCCCGCGCCTACAATGAACTCGAGATCAGGGGAATCGTCAATACCCAGCAGGGAACTGGAACGTTCATCAGCAGCAAAAAGATCGAACTTGATGAAGTGAAGCGCGAGAAGGTCCTGGCCGGCATCAGCCGTTCATTTATTTCAAAAGCCGGTTCATACGGATTTTCGCTGAAAGAAATAATCGAATATCTTTTATCACTCGATTCTTCCCTCAACGGAATTCCGGAAGGTGAAGACAAAGGAGGAAACCAATGAACCTTTTCAAAAAAAATATCGGAAGAATTAAAAATATTAAAACACCCGGGCTAAGCAGAGATTTCAGTTTCAGTGCTGTTTCATTTCTCGTGCTGGGAATATTCGTTGCAGCCGGAATCTTTCTTCAGCTTCAGCTGTTTCCGGAATCTTCGTTCAGGGACATTGTACAGCTGGCAACGGCACTCTTTTTCGGCGGCGTACTGATAGCCGTCATCCCGGTCTGGCTGTTCACGATTGTAACAGTAGGATTCATATGGATAACGATTCTTGCCTCTGTCGGCCTCGAGTTCTGGCCATTGGCTGCTGTCGGCTCACTCGGGCTGCTGATATCAGCTGCAGTGGAACTGGTATACCAGTGGGACAAGGTCGTTGTTCTTCGGGCCGGAAAATTCAGAAAAGTGTACGGGCCGGGACTTTTTATGCTGCTGCCTCTGATCGACCGTACCGCCGCCTACATTGATACCCGTATCAGGGTTACCGATTTCAGCGCCGAAAAAACTCTCACAGTCGATACCGTGCCGGTCCACGTGGATGCCCTGTGCTTCTGGATGATCTGGGACGCAAAGAAAGCGGTGCTCGAAGTCGAAAACTACCTCGAAGCCGTGAGCCTGTCCGCCCAGACCGCCCTGCGGGACTCGATAGGAAAACATGAACTGGCGTCACTGCTGTCGGAGCGTGAAGAGCTGGGCAGAGAGATTCAGCAGGCCCTCGACACCAAAACAAACCCATGGGGTGTTTCAATTTTATCGGTTGAAATCACTGATATTACTATTCCGAAAAAGCTTGAGAACGCAATGAGCAAGGAAGCCCAGGCAGAACGTGAGCGGAGATCGAGGGTAATTCTCAGTAATGCCGAAGTTGAGATTGCAGAAAAATTCGAAATAGCCGCAGAAAAATACAGCAAAAACCCGACGGCATTTCAGCTGCGCGCGATGAACATGGTCTATGAAGGGCTTCGTCAGAATAATTCCATGATGCTGATGCCTTCATCTGCACTCGACAGTATGAACCTTGGTTCAGTTCTGGGAACCTCAGCAATGAACGAAATACTCAAAAAGAAGAAAAACAGCAAGGAGAAGAAGAATGATTAATATCGACAAGGTTGTAAAAAATTATAAAAACGGCGAAACGATGGTCAATGCCCTTCGCGGCGTCAGTCTCGAAATTGAAAAAGGCGAATTTACTTCAATCGCCGGACCATCAGGTTCAGGAAAAACAACCCTGCTGAATCTAATCGGATGTATAGACAAGCTCGATCGGGGTGAAATAACAATAAAGAGCGAACCAGTATCAAAGATGAACAAGAAGGAAAAAACCCTGTTCAGACGAAAGAACCTCGGTTTTGTATTCCAGACATATAACCTGATACCCGTGCTCACGGCTTATGAAAACGTATCGTTCGTGCTATCCCTGCTCGACCTGAGCGAAAAAGAAGTAAATGATCGAACCATGCAGATTCTGAGGGAGGTCGGGCTTGAGGGAATGGAAGATCGGAAGCCCGCAAAACTTTCAGGAGGTCAGCAGCAGCGCGTTGCAATCGCCCGCGCCCTGGTAAAAAATCCGGAAATAGTCCTCGCGGACGAACCTACTGCCAACCTTGATTCGGGAACCGGAGAAGAGATCCTGAAACTTATGAAGGAAATGAACAGAAAATACGGCACAACCTTCATATTCTCAACACATGACCCGATGGTAATGGATTATGCCGGGCGTGTGGTAATGCTTCATGACGGCAATATCCTGACAGATGAAAGGAGATAACAATGAAATCGGGACATTCCTGGAAATTTATAATTTCCCTTTCATTCAAGAACCTGACAAGGTATAAAAGGCGGACGCTTATCACCGCAGGGGCAATCGCTGTAGGCATTATGATGTTCATCATGATTGATTCCATGCTCAAGGGTGCGGAATACGAGTCGGTACGAAACCTGAAATGGTATGAAACAGCATCAGTAAGGCTGTACAACAGCGAATACTGGGAAAACAGGGCACAGATGCCGCTTGAAATAAACATTCCCGCCGCAGCAGCCGTCACAGACAGGCTTGAAGCTGCAGGTTACACGGCTTCACCGAGGACCGTATTTTCAGGCGACATGATACTCAACTCTGAAGATTTCGGTGTGGACGGAAATCTGCCGGTACAGGTTACGGCAATCGATCCGGAACGTGATTTCGATGTATTTCACTTCGGAGACACCCTGATTGACGGCGAACTACTGAACCCGGGCGACGACGCGGTGCTTCTGGGCTCCTGGCTTGCCGAAGACATCGGCGCTGGGGTCGGATACTGGATAACGATAATTACACGCGGAAACGGCGGTTTCTACGAGGCAATGGACCTTGAGGTAAAGGGAATCGTCAACTGCCCCAACCCGAACGTGAACCGCATGCTCGTTATGATGCCTATCGACACCGCGGACGACTATCTGGCTCTCGACGGCGCTGCAACAGAGATCAATATCAGGCTGCCGGACAATGCCGATGTTGATAAAGAGGCCGCCTCGATCCAGCGGATAGCAGACGGCTCGGGGCTGACTGCAATGACATGGAGGACAATGGCTGCGGACTACCTCGCGGTTGCGGAAGCAAAGCGCGGCGGCACTGGCATGATTCTTTTCCTGATTTTCATAATTGCCGCAGTCGGGATATCGAACACTATGCTGATGGCTATCTATGAGCGGATTCGCGAGCTCGGTATGATGCGCTCGCTCGGAATGGCGGACTCGGGAATCAGGGCAGCCTTTGTTGTCGAAGCCGCAGGGATCGGACTGATCGGTTCATTAATCGGCATAGTACTCGGAATTCTCATCAACCTATGGGTGGTCAACGTGGGGTTTGACTTCAGTTTTATCTCGAGAGACATGGATATCGGTTACCGTATACAGTCGGTAATGCGCGGGGTGTGGAATATCAAAACAATGATCGGAGCATTCTTTGCAGGAACGATAATTTCGACGATAGTTGCGTTTATTCCGACCGGAAGGGCATTGCGGATGGATATTCCCGACTGCCTGAGGCACCAGTAAACCCCGCAAAAAGGAGAACCGTGATGACGACTAATATAGCAATTACAGCTTTTAAAAATATTTCAAGAAACAGACGCAGATCGATACTTTCCGGCGCGGCGATATGCGTAGCGGCAATGAGTATTGTAATATTGTTTGCAATAATGGCCGGACTGACCAAAGACATGGAAAGCAACCTGCTTAATTTCTATGTCGGTGACGTTAATATTAAGAACATAGATTATGATAAATACGAGCGTTTCAACCCTGTGCACCTTACCGTAAACCTTGCCGAAGCGGAGGCAGCAATTTCCGCAACAGACGGAATTGAAGCATGGTCTGCACGCACGATGTTTCCCACAAACATTTATATCAATGAGTCAAATTTCGGAGCCCTCGGCGTAGGAATAGATTTTTTAAAAGAGAAGGATTATTTCGATTTCGGCACAACGCTGAAAGAAGGAAGACTGCCGCAGAGCGGCAAGAATGAAATGATCATCGGATCCGCTCTTGCTTCGAACCTGAAACTTAAAACAGGCGACAAGGTAACGATTATGTCGATGACAGCAAGCCGCGGAACAAACGCAATGACTCTTGAGATCACAGGAATTGCAGTACTTCCTGTTGCCGCACTGAATGCAAGCAACTTCTGGATGCCGCTTGACCGCGTTCAGCACTTTCTTCAGACACCCGGTGCGGTACAGCAGATACTCATAAAAACCTCCGGCGGCGTAAAAAGCAAAGATGCAGCCGCAGCACTTTCAGACAGATTTTCCGCCGACGGCACACCCGTCGACGTGAAGGAGATGAAGGACGGGTCAACGATATACGGTTTTATGCAGATGGCCGAGATGATCTACAATGTTGTGGCGGTATTCTTCTTTGTGCTCGGCAGTACTGTAATTATAAATACCACTATGATGGTCATTTTCGAACGGATGCGTGAAATCGGCACACTTTCCGCGCTTGGGATGCAGGGCAGCGAGCTGACCAGACTGTTCCTGCTTGAAGGAACCTTTATAAGTGCCATCGGCGCACTCACCGGGGTAGCGATTGGTGTTGTTATCACACTCTACTTAGGCCGGACCGGAATCAACTTTACCGATGCAATGCAGGGAATAGACATGGAGATGTCCTCTATCTGGTACCCGCAGCTGAATGTGCCGAAAACGATCTTTGTGTATTTTTATGCGGTTATTATTGCAAGCCTTGCAACCCTGATTCCGTCAAGAAAAGCGTCACGGATACAGCCCGTCGAAGCATTAAAATATATATAAGGGACCGGAGGATTATTATGAACAGAAAACTTATATCGGCTTTTATTATTATACTGGCAGCCCTGCCGGTTTTATCTTTCGCTTTAACCGGAGACGAAATAGTCCGCAAAGCAGACGCCGCCGCGGCATTCAAGACAGCCGAAATGAGCGGTGAGCTGCGGGTCACCGACAGGTTCGGAACCAAGATCAGCACATTCAATTCATGGAGCCGCGGTGAAAACGAATCACTTATTGAGTTTACGAGCACTGCGGAACGGGGACAGAAAATCCTTCGAACAGAAGATGAAATCTACCTGTATTACCCGGATGCCGAAGAGGTAATCAGGATGCAGGGTTCAGCGCTCAGGCAGGGTATGCTTGGTTCGGACATTTCATATGAAGATATGACCGGCGGAAAAGACCGGACTTCACAGTATGATATCGCCCTGACCGGCGAAGAATCACTGCTCGGCCGCGACTGCTGGGTGCTGACGCTGACGGCAAAAACCAGGACAGTTCCCTATCCAAAAGAAATCGTCTGGATCGACAAGAAGGACTTCATTCTGATGAAGGGAGAATACTTCACAAAATCAGATCGAATGCTTAAAGAAATAGAAGTCCTTTCAATACGCGATTTCGACGGGATCACACTTGCAGATAAAACGAGGATCTCGGATAAATTAAAATCCGGCTCCGAAACCGTAATGATCATAAATGATCTGAAGGTAAATATCAAACTTGATGATTCTGTATTCTCGCTTGAGGAACTCTCATGGTAAGCCGCCGGGCCGCAGTTGTTGCTGTACTCATTCTGCTCTCCGCCTGCGGAATAACATCCGCCTTCAGTGACGGCAGCCTGTCAATGGAATTAGGCATCAGCAATATCTTTCTGCAGACACGAAACGCAATAACCGAAGAAAGCTACTGGGGCTGGATGACCGCCGGCTCAGGCGCTTTCTCGTTCAAATCCGCCGGCGACAAAAATGTAAAGGCCGACCTTGCCTTTACATTTGCCGCACCGGAACTGGACCTCGGGGCGGCCCTTGGGGGAACAGCCGGCGAAACAATGCTGCCCATAATCAGCCTCGACCGTGCTTTTGTTAAGGCCCGGTTCCCGGAGTTCCGGCTTACAGCCGGAAAAACAAGAGTCGGCTGGGGCGACGGCTTTGTGTTCAATGCCGGGGACATTGTCTTCGG
>QKCC01000195.1 GCA_003245835.1 Spirochaetales bacterium
GTATGATAATACCGCTTCTGGTATTCTTCGGACTCCAGCGCTTCTTTGTCCGCGGACTCATGGCCGGTTCGGTAAAGGGGTAAGGACGGATCAATGAGGAACGGAGTAGTATTAATAACTTATGCCGACAGTTTCGGCGGGAACCTGAAATCGCTTCGTTCAAATCTTGATAAATACTTCCGGGACTGTATCTCCGGTATACACCTGCTCCCCTTCTTCCCGTCTTCCGGGGACAGGGGATTTTCTCCTGTACGATATGATGAAATAGACCCCGCCTTCGGAACCTGGGACGATCTTGCGAAACTCGGTTCAGGCTACGAAATAGCGGCGGACTTCATGGTCAACCACATTTCGAGGCAGTCGATGTATTTCAGGGACTGGTTCGAAAAAGAAGACAATTCACGGTATAAGGAGCTTTTTCTTCCGGTACAAAAAATCTTCGGCAATACCGCCCCGACACCGGAAGAGATCTCCGCGATCTACCGGAGGCAGCCCGGAGAACCATGGCTCAGAATAGAATTCCCGTCCGGAAAAAAGGAACAGGTCTGGTGTACATTCAGTGAAGAACAGATCGATATCGACATCACTTCAGAGACGGGGCTTGAGCTTTTTGAGGACACAGTCGCCCGGCTGGGCAAAGCCGGTATCAGGATGCTGCGCCTGGACGCAGTCGGATACATCACAAAAAAAAGGGGAACTTCCTGTTTCATGGTTGAACCTGAAATATGGGACATCCTCGCCGGACTGAAGAAAATTGCTTCAGCCTATAATGTAGAGCTGCTGCCGGAAATGCACGAACATTACAGCATTCAGCTCAGAATGGCAGGCAGGGGGTACCATGTATATGACTTTGCCCTTCCGCTTCTGCTGCTCTACGCCTGGTACGGCCGCGACTTTTCGCCCCTGAAACACTGGCTGTCAATCTGCCCCCGAAAGCAGTTCACAACACTCGATACCCATGACGGGATCGGGGTTGTGGACGCAGCGGACCTGCTCAGCAAGGAACAGACCGACTTTACAGTCGACAAGCTCTATGCACAGGGGTCTAATGTAAAGCGAAAGTATTCCTCTTCTGAATACCAGAACCTTGATATCTACCAGATCAACTGCACCTACTATTCCGCCCTCGGTGAAAATGACGATGCCTACATTGCCGCAAGGGCTATTCAGTTTTTCGCCCCGGGGACACCGCAGATCTACTATGTCGGAATGCTTGCCGGCAGAAACGACCTTGAACTCGTCGAGAAAACCCGCAACGGGCGCGACATCAACAGGCATAATTACAGTTCGGTCGGGATCGATGCCGAATCCGGACGGGAAGTTGTAAAGAGGCTCAAAAAGCTGATGCAGTTCAGAATGAAATGCGGGGCATTCAACGGAACGTTCTCGATCCTTCCGACGGAAGACAAACAGAAGCTGTGCCTGCAATGGGCTGACGACAGCGAATCCGCCATACTTGATGTCGATCTTTCAAATTGTAAATGCACTATTACGACAACCGATTCTGCAGGCAGAAAGATCTATATTCCCTGACACCGCTTTCAGCCACAATTAGTATTTCAGCAGATCAGCGCGGTTTATTGAAAAAGTACGCATATCATGTATAATGTCATTGCTATACACGGAGATGCGATGAAACTTATTGAACATTTTACACCTTTCAAGGAAAAAACAATCGGCGACAACCAGATTATGAAGCTTGCAACCGGAGAGGAGCGCCGGATTGTTTATGCAGACTGGGTCGCAAGCGGAAGGCTCTACGAACCTGTCGAAAAATTCATGATGGAAACCATTGGTCCGCTTGTAGCGAATACGCATACCGAGACAACACTCACCGGAACAACAATGACTCAGACCTATCATGAAGCCAGAAAGATTATCAAGAAGCATGTAAACGCAGGTGATGCGGATTCCCTGTTTCTTGTCGGCTTCGGGATGACTGCGGCTGTCAACAAGCTGCAGAGAATGATGGGTATGCGGCTTCCGGAAAACTGTTCCAATATCTGCAATGAAACCAAAAAACCGCTTGTAATCGTAACCCATATGGAACATCATTCAAACCAGATTACCTGGGAAGAATGTTCATGCGATGTAAAAATACTTCCGCGGGTAGATGAAACCGGGCTGCCGGATCTTGATGCCCTGAAATTCATTCTTGAAGAAAACAAAGACAGACCACAGCTAATCGGAGCATTCTCGGCCTGCAGCAATGTAACCGGTATTATTACCCCGTACCATAAAATGGCTAAAATGATGCACAGGGCAGGCGGGCTCTGTTTTATTGACTTTGCGGCGTCCGCGCCCTATGTCGACATCAATATGCACCCCGAGGACCCCGAAGAGGCCCTGGACGTTATTTATTTTTCACCGCACAAGTTCCTCGGAGGCCCCGGATCATCCGGCGTCCTCGTAATGAACAACACCCTTTACAACAGGCATGTTCCCGATCATCCCGGCGGCGGTACGGTTAAATGGACCACCCCTTTCGGCAGCCACAGCTATCTTGATGAAATAGAGATGCGCGAGGACGGCGGGACCCCGGGCTTTCTGCAGGCAATCCGCGCCGCGCTCGCAATCAGGGTCAAGGAAGAAATGGGTACCGCAAGCATCCGCGCGCGCGAGGAGGAACTGAAAGAGATTCTGCTTTCAGAGCTCAGGGAAGAACCGATGGTGTACATGCTCGAACCTCAGAATCTCGACAGGCTCGGCATAATTTCAATCTATGCACCCGGAGAACACCATAACCTCATTGTAAAACTGCTTAACGACCGTTACGGAATCCAGACCCGCGGAGGCTGCAGCTGTGCAGGAACATACGGACACCTGCTTTTCTCGATCGATCAGTCAACATCTCTGAGGATCACCGACATGATCGAGCACGGAGACCTGACCGAAAAACCGGGATGGGTAAGGATATCGCTTCATCCGACAATGACTGATGATGAAGCGCGCTACATAGGCCGCTCTGTAGTGGAAGTTATCCGCAACTATAAGGAATGGAGTGATGACTACATCTTCCATACCGGAAGCGGTGAATTCACACTGAAAAAGGGCGAACCTGAATTCCCGGATCTTTTCGAAAGCTTCCGGTCCGTGTAGAACACACACAGGAAACCCCGTGGAAACCGGCCGTCTGATAACCGCCGCCGAGACCGCAGAAATACTCGGCATATCGCTCACAAGCGTACGCAACTGGGTCAGACACGGACTGCTTCAGGCTTATGAAGGCGGGTTCAGCGAAACCGAGGTACAATCGCTTCTGAAAGACATCCGCGGCGGAAGGATCGACAGGCTCGGCCGCCGCGCAAATAAAAGGGAAGCACACGGCAACATCTTTCTCAATTCTGCTGTCGACGGCCTGAGCCGCAGGCTAACGGAAGTTCCTCTGAGAGTCAGCGAGCTGATGTGGTCTGCCGCCCTCTGGCTGTTCAGGGAACATGGCCTGACATCAGCCGTCCCCTTAAGAAGGCTTGCAGAACTCAACCCGAGTGATTTCAGGTCCCCCGTGCACCATGCTCACCTGTCCGAATGGGCTGAGCGGTTCGGCTGCGGAAAATCCTCCGACAGGTTCGAAGCGGCTTTTTCAGTGCTTGAAAACCACGAATATACAATTGCCGACCCGGCAGATTTTGATACGGCAGGAACCATCTACCAGGCATTGAACAGAAAGGGAATACGTTCATCCACCGGCTCATTCTACACTCCCCCGGAACTGACGCGAAGCCTTGTAGACTCAGTTGTCAGCAGCACAGACCGCCCGGCTGACACACTCCGGTTTATCGACCCCTGCTGCGGCAGCGGCCAGTTTATGCTTGCGTTCATCAGTTCCGGCGGGAACCCGGTAAATACCGTCGGAATAGACTCGGACCCCTGCGCCGCCTTTACTGCCGCCACAAACATTCTGCTGCAGTGCCCCGAAACAGCCGCCCGGCCGAATATCTACTGCATCGACAGCCTGCTCGGAGAACTGCCCGACAGCCTTCAGCCTGCCGGTTTCGATATAGCCGTAACAAACCCTCCCTGGGGTGCAGTCATCCGAAACCAGCGCAGTCTTCTTGAACAGCGATACAGAGCCGTTCACAGCGGTGAGAGCTTCTCATATTTCATCTGCCGCTGCCTCGAACTGATCGAGGACGGAGGCTCAGCCGGCTTCGTTCTGCCCGAGTCGATCTCGAATGTTAAGCGGCACAGCGACATCCGCAGCCGTATACTCGCGGACTGCTCGATTGAAAGAATTCAGGATGCAGGAAGGGCGTTCAAGGCTGTTTATACAAAAGTGATTACGCTTGAGGTTAAAAAACTAAACAAGGAAGAAAAGAAGGCCGAGACAGAAAATAATTCAGCCTACGCGTTTAATATCAATATAAATACAAGAGATGCCGCTATCATAGACAGAATATACGGCATGCCGCACCATACTCTCAAAAACAACGCCGACTGGGCCCTGGGAATTGTAACCGGCGACAACGGCAGGTACCTGTCAGACAGCCCCGTATCTGGTTATGAGCCTATAATCCGGGGCAGCGATATAATGCCCGGACAAATCCTGCCTCCTCAGAAATACATCCGTTTCGAACAGGAGAAGCTTCAGCAGACAGCTCCGCTGTGGAAATACCGGGCGGCTGAAAAGCTTGTGTACCGCTTTATTTCAAACCGGCTTGTCTTTGCACTGGACACAAGCGGATGTCTTACGCTTAACAGTGCAAATATACTTATTCCGCGGACGGACGGCTCACAAAGCAGAATCCCTGCCGCTGAGCTTGTAAAGCTGTTCAATTCAGATCTGTACAGCTTCATTTACAGAAAAAGATTCAACTCGGTGAAAATTCTCAGAAGCCACCTCGAAGAACTGCCGCTGCCGGAGGACCTGCCGCGGCTTTCTGTCCTGCTTAACGCGGATGATTATGCATACATCTCAAAATCTGTATTGCAGCCTCTCTAACCCGGCAGCCGCCGCGCGATAAAAAGGGCTGCGCTCAATCAGTCACGATTACGCAAAAAAGCCGGTATAATCAGCACCGTCATAATAAAAGTAAGTCCTACGCCTATTACAAGTGCGATGCCGAGAGAAGCAATCCCCCTGTAGCTTGAAAAGGCAAGTGAACCGAAACCTATAAGCGTTGTCAGCGTTGTAAGCAGAATCGCGCGGCCGACCTTCGAGAACAGCAACTTTATACTGCGGCTCTCGCTGTCGTACAGATAGTGATGAACAATATGAATACCGTCATCAAGCCCGATTCCGATTACAAGAAGAACAGACAGAAAGTTCAGCATATTGAATTTCAAATCAGCAAGCGACATAATCCCGAGCATAAAAACCAGTGAAAAACCCAGCGGGACAAAAACGAGAAGAGCATACCTGAACGACCTGAAGTAAATAACAACGACCGCGAACAATATGACAAAAAGCACCGCTACAGTAATCTTCAAATCCGACGAGGCCTGATCATAAAGTGCCTTCATGAACACCGGCGTTCCCGTAACCGACGGGTTTATTGCAGCCAGGCCGTCCAGAAAGCTTTCCCCAGTCTCAGTATCAAGGTTGGACCAGATATCAAAGTCCGGATAGATATTCACAAGATATTTGTCCGCCCCGGCCCCGACAAACTGGGACTTGAACTCAGCAGGCAGAGAATCGACTGTCAGCACTTCCGGCGACAGCATCCGATCGCTGAGTTTGACGTATTCGTTACGAAACGCCTCTGAAACACCCTCCAGCCGCTCAGGGGCAGCCGTCGTTAAAAGCTTCCGGTTGACTTTCACAAGCTCTGCAAGCTTTTGAACGGAAACAGAACTTCCGTCACGATCCAGGGCCTCTAAGGACTGTTCAAGCCCGGACAGTGCCGACAGCGCTGAGCCTTCATCAAAGGGAACCGCAGGACGGCGGTAGGCTTCCACCGATTTTCGCACGTCTTCTATAACTCTGAGGCGGGCCTGCTGCTCCGCTTTTTGAGGCAGAACATCGGCAATACTGGAAACCTTAGCCGTATGCGGCAGTTCTTCGAACGCCTTTTTATACCTGTAAACATCTTCGAGGCTGTCTGCTTCGAAAGAAAAGGAATCCGAACTCAAGTCGTATTTATCGACCATATAGTTCATAAGCGCGATCGATTCAAGACCTTCCGGTTCAATGTTCATCAGGTTCATATCAAATTGAGTGTGCCGGGCCTGGAAAAACATAAAAACCGAAGCCACAGCAAGAAGCGGAATGATTACAAACCTGCCCCTTCGGCAGCCGGCTGCAATACTGCCGATAAATCCGTAACTGCCGCTGATCTTCTCCGAAAAATTATCCTTCTCCTTTTTCAGCACAATCAGCGCGGGCAGTACCCAGAATACCGAGACGAGCGTCGCGATAATGCCGGTGGCCATCACAGTCCCAAGTTCCGAAAGAACTGCAAGCGAGCTTATATTCAGCGACAGAAATGCGAGCGCTGTGGTGACCGCACCTATAATAATACTCGGGCCGGTAGTCAGCATGGCATTCCGGATCGCTTCGGTTTTTGTCAGATTCCGGCTTCGGCCCTCCGTATAACTGCTGTAGAGATGAATTGCATAATCAATACCGAGACCCAGACCCAGCAGCATCGCCGCCGAAAATGCCGTCATCATATTCAGCCGTCCGACAGTCAGCCGTGTAAAACCTATGGTCCAGATAATCCCCAGCAGCAGAGGAACGAACGCAAGCACCGGGGCAAGAAATGACCGGAATGCGAAATACAACAGAAGCAGAATAAAAATAACGCTTAATATCATCGTAAGCTTCGAATCGGACTCGATACTTGCCGTTTCGTCTCTTGCGACAATATGCATTCCGGTAGCCCTTATTGATACATCAGGCATTTCACTGTCGAGCTGCTTCAGCGTTGCCTCGATTGAGTTAACACCGGGTGTCAGGTTGACCATATCCATCATTCCGAATGAAGGCTGGACCGTTACAACCGTCATACGCCCGTCCTCCGAGGTTATCAGCCCTGAACCGCTGAACAGAGGGGAGAGCGCCTCCGGAATAGTCCCTGTATCACCGGTTTTAAGGACCCTGTTCATCTCGGTAAAAAACTTCTCCAGGCTGTTGACCGTCTCATTCAGTTCAACAGAACTGTCATTTTCCTGTGCTTTCAGTTCGTTCATCATCAGCAGTGTGTTCGAATAAAAGCCGTCAAGCGACGGATCGGCAAACAGAAACCCTGCCTCCTCGATTTGATTCTTATCAGCAAGAAGAAGACCGTAATCAATCAGAAAATCCCGGGGAATCCGTCCCACCGTCGATGAAACCCAGGGGTTTTCCTTCATCACTTTACCGACCCGGTCCGCTGCTTCGGCGAGTTTTTCACTGTCGTCGCTTTCAATAACTACTATTATGTTTGTCAGAGACGGAAAATCCTCCATTATCCGTTCATATTCCTTAACCGAAGGCTCGTCCGCCGGGGCAAGTGCAACCCAGTTCAATTCAAGCTGCAGGTCTGAAGCCAGAATTCCGCACAGCAGCGTAATCAGCAAGGCTGCAGCCAAAACAATTTTGGGTTTTCCGGTTACAAGAATCGCATTAAATTCCATTATTTTTTTAAGCATCCGTTAACTCCTGTCGCTCAAATACGGAAGAACTGTAAAACCTATCTTCCCTTTTATCTTTTTCAAAAGAAGATCTTTCTGATAATCGCCTTCATATAAATAGAAAATGACCTCCATAAAAACCTGTGCAAAGACAGATTCCGCAAGAAGACCGCAATCAGTATTCTGCTTAATTATCCCCTGCTCTGCAGCCTTTACAAAATACTGATTCAGCTCCTCAAGCAGCCTGTAATCAGCGTCAGCCAGCTTCTTAAACAATTCCGGTTTTTTCCGTGCAATACCAGTTCCCGCAAGAAGAACTTCCTGTATGACTCTTTTGGGAAAAACAAGAATCTTTTTCAGGTAAGCGGTAACCAGGTCGTTAACCGATTCGGGAATATCTTCAAAAAATACGGATGTCTGTTCCTGCCCGGCTTGCCCCGCAAGTTCCGATGCAACCACCTCAAGCATCAGATCAGCCTTCGAGCTGAAATAATTAAAAAGTGTGCCTTCCGCAATGCCGGCCTCTGCGGCAAGCTGCTTCGTGCTTGTAGCTTCATAGCCGTCATTTATAAAATGCTTTCTCGCCGCCTCAAGTATTCTTCTGCGGATATTATCTTTCTGTGTTTCGTTCAACCTTGCCATTGGCTGCCTTCCGATTGTGATTATCAAATAATATGAGCCTACTCATATGAGTGTACTCATATTATAATACTGTTTCACTGCCTCAGCAAGAACTTTCAGCACAAAAAAATCCCGCACCGGACATATGGAAAACCGCTTAAATGCCGGGCGGGATTTTGTTCAGATGTAGAAGTTAATATTTTTTAACTTCGAAGTTATCGGCAATCATCCTTCTGCCGGCTTCGATTGATTCGACGTCCCCGGCGGCTATTGCCTGGATCAGTATGTTTCCGAGCGCGGTTGCTTCGATCGGGCCCGCAAATACAGGAATTCCGAGAGCTTCGGCAGTCCACCTGTTCAGCAGGTCATTCTGGCTTCCGCCGCCTATAATATATAGCGCGTCGATTGAAGTAGCCGCACTTTCCTCGAGCATTTTCACTGTTGCTGAGTATTTATCGGCAAGGCTCCTGAATACGCAGGCCGAGATCTCGCCGATGCTTTCGGGCACGGTAATCCCATTCTGTCTGCAGTAATCCTGAATCCGGTCCGGCATGCCGCTGCTTGTTAGGTTCGACTCGAAGAACAGCGGATCGTCCACATCGATCCTTGCCGGGTGTTCACCGGCTTCTTCTGCCATCTTCACAAGCTCGGGCCAGCCGTACTCATCACCTTTTTTGTCCCAGTGTGCCTTGCA
>QKCC01000077.1 GCA_003245835.1 Spirochaetales bacterium
AGCAGTCAGATAGGGTTCTGAAAGGTGGTCCCTGAAGACGTATATATGCGCGAGCAGGTCATCCATATCAGTATATATACCGTCCGCAGTGCTGACCGTTTTTGAGGTTTCGGTTTCTATCATCTTTGCCGAAAGAACGATTTTGGAACCAAGGCGGCCTATACTTCCGCCTACAATCAGCTCGGCAGAGAGCATCTTTCCGACTTCCAGCATACAGCTTTCGTCAGTACAGCCGGACATCGAAAAGGCTAGCTCTTTCAGCACGGTGTCTCGCTCAGCAACATCAATAACAGTAAAAAGTCCGCTCTTGAATAAACCCGAAGAGAGAATATTAATTATTGACTTCATTTCCGATTGGGATATTCCGCTTGTTTCAAAGTCCAGAACAGTAAGAATCGGTTTGCCGGTATCCGGATACAGGAGGAAACTGCCAATTGCTGAAAACAACAATACAACAAGGATCTTTTTCATGATAATTAATTATCTTATTGCAGAATTATATCACCGCCTAAAAAGAAATAGAAGAATAATTATTTAAAATAACATAATCCTTCAGTTCACAGTTTATTTACACTATTCGAGTAATTAAACTTTATTAAGCTGCTCACAGTCAAAAATACTTTTGCTTTACAAAGAGTATTATCCAGGCTTAGAATTAGATGATTATATAAAACTGACTATTAAGGTGATATAAAAAAGTTATACAGCATCTTTCAGGACGGCCCGTCCAGATTTCAATTTTTCCTAAAAACTACAATATCGATGGAGATTTTCGTATGGCTGCAAAATTTTTGGCGCTGAGGATAAAGCGCCGGTACAGGCGTACCTTCAACTGCATCAGGCACATGGCTTGGAAATGACAGTACTACCGGTGAAACATTCGGCTACAGTACTGACTTTTAAGAGTATTTTCAGAAGAATGATTTAATTTTATTCGAATAAAAAAGCTTCTGCGCCCCCGAAGGATAAAATCTCCGGGGGTTTTTTATTCAAAAAAGGGAAGCAGGATGAATTATTCGTTCTTTTATTATCGAAAAGACTTGCACTACGGAAAAAAATTTCCTAACCTTGTAACGATATGACTCAAGCCGATGACTACAGCGGTGTAGAACTCAGTGATATTTACCATAGAGAAGAGCTCTTTGCCGAAAAACGGATTAACCTGATCCTGCTTCCAATCTCCGGTATAGTACTGCTTTTTTCGATGGTTCTTCCGATAATCAACCACTCGACATATGATAATCTGAATTACATTTACAATCTGATTGGCTCGGTTATCCTCATCGGTTACCAGGCTGGAAATTTCATCCTGTTAAAATTGAACAAACATTCAGGAATAACAAAATACCTGACTCTGTCTGTTGCAATCTCGATTATAACCTTTGTGCTGTACGGATACCACTTTGAAAACGGATTCGTTCACACTACGCGGTCAGTAACGGCTGTCGCGTATTTTCTGGTCATCATGCTGAGCGGGTTATACCGCTCTCCGAAGACATGCCTGTTCGCGGGAATTGAATGCAGTCTGCAGTACAGCGTGCTGTACATAGCCGCGGCAGCTTCAGGAACCAGGGTATATATGAGGCAGGAAACCTTCATGTCTCCGATCGTCTCATTCGATGTCCTTCTGACAATCCTTCTGTTCATGTCCGGAGCAGGTTTCCTTATGTATATCAACTCGAAGCGCCAGCAGAAACTGATGAATGAACTTCGCAATTCGGCACTGAAGGCAAATTTCTTCGAGAATTATGACCAGCTCACGGGTCTGCCGAACTACAAGCTTTTTAAGGAACGGCTCAACAGGCAGCTGATTACTGCAGAAAAACGGGGGCGTATATTCGCGGTGATGTGCGCAGGCATCGACGATTTTAATAGTATAAACCAGCTGCACGGTCATGAAACAGGAAATATGCTACTGAAAAAGGTAGGTGAAAACTTAATATCAACCTTTCGTGAAGACGATTTTGTCTGCCGGTTTATGGGCGACAGGTTCCTTGTAATTTTTGCCGACCTGAAATCCGATCTGAATGTTTCAGATATTATTCGTAAAACAAAATCCGCTGTCGCAGTTCCATTCAGACTGCCGGGGATCGATATCAAACTCACTGCGGGCGCAGGCATATGCACATTCCCGAATGACGCGGATACCGCGGATGAACTTATCACCAAAGCGGAATCCGCCATGCACTCAGCCAAGCTTGCCGGTAAGAACAGCTACTTCCTTTTCAACCGCGAAAACCAGAACGCGCTTGAGAAGAGGCTCAGGATTGAAAAAGAACTTGAAAGAGCAATTGTCAATAACGAGTTTAACCTTGTCTACCAGCCCAAGGTTACCGGCAGCGGGCGAATCATCGGCATGGAATGCCTCATCAGATGGAACAGCCCTGTTCTGGGCAGGGTCCCTCCTGATGTATTCATTCCGATTGCCGAACGAACCGGTCTTATAGAACCAATCGGCCTGGAAGTTTTCAGGTCATGCTGCAGGCAGCTTGCAGAATGGGACGGAAAGGGCTGTAAAAATGTCAGGACTACCGTCAACGTCAGTTCGGTTCAGTTCTCAAGAAGCGACTTTGTCGACTCGCTGAGAACAATAATAGAAGAAACAGAAGTAAAGACCTCGTGGCTCGGAATCGAAATTACCGAAAGCGGAATAATAAAAAACGAAGACGAGTGTATAAGAAAACTTGCCGAGCTGAAGAATCTCGGTTTCAGCATATCGATAGATGACTTCGGAAAGGGATACTCCTCGCTTTCGAGGCTTGGAAACTACCCGCTCGACACGCTTAAAATTGATAAAGCCTTCGTAGACGGACTGCCTGATTCAAAGGTTTCCGTCTGCCTTGTCCGCTCGATCATCAACCTAGCCGGCAACCTGAATTACAATGTTGTAGCCGAGGGGGTAGAAACAGTCGAGCAGATCAATTTCCTTCAGCAGAACGGCTGCAACGTCTTTCAGGGATACTACTTTTACAGGCCCCTTCCGCCTGAAGAAATCGAACCGCTTCTTGTCAAGGAATATTACGGTAATATTACGGAAACAGCAGCTATCAGTTCCGACTGTCAGCCTTAAACTTTTTATCTGGAGTGATTATGTCTACGAGCTATGAAATAGTATTTTCCGCCGATACGGCATCACATTGGACTCCGGTACAAATCGATCCCGGTGACGATGTGAAAATGTGTCAGTACTACGAGCTCTGCAAAGAAGACATAAACGGAAAGGAACGCCGCTACATTCTCACCGATCACGGCATGAAGCGCTACACCGACGATCTGAACAAAAAAGGTGACTTTATTGTTTTCTGAAAAGCCGGCAGATTCGTGCCTATTTTGTGTGACCGGAACAGAGGAATCCGTCCCGGTCAGAAACTTTATGCGCCGGAGGCTCTAAAGCACGTCCAGTTCAATATTGAAGATTTTCCCGACCAGTGAAATATCACGCTGCTGCTTTCCGGTCATAAAAAGCAGGTGGTGTGAATAAACCATGTCGAGAAATTTATAGCCGTCCTTAACCTTTAAAACTCCCCCGTTGCGGCAGTCCGAGGTATCGTCATACTGGATATACCCCTCGAGATCGCCCTCGGTCACGAACATGCGGTCCATGCTTGCGTCAAGTTTGGCAAGGGTAAGCGGCCCCTCGGGATACCGGGCATCAAACATATGTGAATCCTTGTTTACGATCTCGAGAACCGGCGGGCGGCAGGTCCAGGACGAGCAGAACGATCGAGGAACAAGCCCGAAATAACCGCAGTGTGCAAGCAGAACATGGTCCTCCCAGTCATGTACGAATTCGGGCAGTCCAGGAATTTTTTCATGCGCTGTTGCCGCTTTGTCCATCAGAAAGGGGTAAATATTGGTCATCATTATCGGGGTATCAAGAGCCTTATGAAGCAGGTATTCAGTGGTCAGCGTAACGGTATCCGCTTCGCAGGCCCACATCATTCCGTATTTTTCATACAGCATGTTCCAGGCAAGACAGGGGGTTGTGTTCGACAGGGCCGACTCGTTAAGACAGTTTATGCCCATCCCCTTCACTGCATCATCATCCATATCGCGTTCGAGTGCGAGGAAGATCTTCACCGCGTTGCTGACGGCAGTATCGCTAAGGCCTGATGTCGGAAAATCCCATTTTTTCCACTCCGCCTTTGCGTCGGCATCAGAAACAGCCATCGCCTTCTGCGACAATTCACGAAAGCTCTTCTTCTCTATTTCAACACCGAATTTGTTTTTTATTTTATCGGTGCATTCATCGCCCCACCAGTAAAAGCATTTAAAGATCCAGGGCTGCATTCCCTCGCCGGGATTATCCTGGTAGACCCGGAATTTCGTTTTTTTCATTTCGCGTTTGACAGCAAGGATTCTGCACAACTTGATTGAAGTCTCGAGGTTATGCGGCATTATCAGCTGCATCCCCTTCGACTTGAGGAAATTGTTTATCTCCCAGTCCCACATCGAAAATGTTCCGTATGCCGAAGTAATAACAAGCATAGGAAGACCTGAATCGCTGATCTTTCTGATCTCGTCAACCATAGTATAAGCGTCACCGAGAATCTGCGGAAAAAGTGCGGCATCGGCATCCTGCGGCAGATCAGCCCCCAGCGGAAGCGCCGGAAGTATCTCGGCAAATTCGCTTAATTCCCTCTTAAGAAAATCAATCTGTTTCTGAAACTGGTCATCCCTGGACGGGAAGTATACTGGCGCCAGTCTAACTTTCATCTAATTCTTCTCCTCTGCCTGTTATCAAAACGCTATTAAATGCTATAAAAAGTTAATAAATGGTAACTCAGGTATTTTGTTGTGTCAAGAAAAATCTGAAACGTTTTAGATTTTTATTCAGAAAACATTTCAGCACCGGCTCTTGCGAACTCTATATCTACTTCATCAGGAAGCCCGCTTACCCCCACAGCGCCGATTACCTCACCTTTAACAATTATGGGAAACCCGCCGTCCCAGCCTGTGTAGCGCAGATCACCGAAATTGGTTATAGGAAAGCCGTGCGTTCTTGCCGCAGCACCAACATTCCCGGAAGCATTCCATTCCCGTGCGGCAGTGAACGCCTTGTTTATCGCTATATTGATTACTGAAACCCTGCAGCGGTCAGTCCTCAAAAATGAAAGCAGCTCTCCGTGGGAATCGACCACGGCAATCGACGCTCCGCTTCCGTAGTCTTCAACCTTTTTCCGGATCAGCTCTATAATCTGCGCGGCCTCTGCGTGTGAAAGATTATTGGTTTTATACATCTCTACCCCTATTTAAAACGATTCAGATTACAAAAGTAGCACAATCACGTCCATCTTGCAATCAAATCCTTCTTATAAAGATTTTTGAAAAACATTTATTAATTTATTTGACAATAGTGTGTGTTATACAGTATTGTATATTTATGAATACTGACGAATTAGAAAAGCTGTACAAAAAAACCGTACAGGAAATGAGGCGGGGGAATCTCGTTCTGGCCGTTCTTGCGCTGCTGCCCGAGAAGAAGTACGGATACGACCTGCTTAAACAGATGAATGAAGCTGGATTCAATCTTACGCAGGACACACTTTACCCGCTGCTGCGCAGGCTGGATGAACAGGAACTGCTTGACAGCGAATGGGTTGTAGATTCCAACAGGCCGCGTAAGTATTACATCATCAACCAGAGCGGCAGAACCCTGCTCGAAAAACTTTCAGAAGAATGGAAGAGCCAGACAGTAAGACTCATGGAGGTAATAGGATGAATATTGAAAATCCGGCGAAGGAACTCATGCAGCGGTATCTTAAGGCTGCAGCGAGGTACCTTCCCATCGCGAAAAGGGATGATATCACAAGAGAGATCGAATCGATGATCTACGACTTATGCGAAGAACGCTACGGAGAAGGTGATGTTGATACGAAGAGGATGGAGAGTGTCCTCGTTGAACTCGGAAAGCCCTCCCGGCTCGCATCGAAATATAAAGAAGAGAAGCCTCTGATTGGCCCGGAACTCATGCCGATCTTCCGGCTTGTGCTGTTCATTGTGTGCATTGTAACAACTGTGGTTTCGCTGATAGACTTTTCACTCGGAGCAGCGGGAATGACTGCGGGAGCAGTCTGGCTTTATTTTCTTGATCTGTTCGGTTCGCTGACCGGCATCGTCGGCACGGTTTTTATCGTATTTTTCATACTAGAACGCGCAATAAAAAACAAATCCGAGATAGATTTCGATGACGGCGCCTGGAAAATTAAGGATCTGCCCGAAATCTCTGACAAAATACCCGGAAAGGCCGCAGTAATAGCCGGACTTATCTTTTCGGTTATCGCGATAATCGTACTCAACCTGTTTATAGATCAGATTGGGTTCTACAATTTCAGCGAAAGCGGAACCGTGTTTACTCCCGTTCTTGCGGATGAAATCAAGCGCCTTCTGCCGCTGTTCAGTGTAAGAATGGCGGTAGGCGCAGTTGTCCTGCTTCCGCTTATTATGCAGACAGCTGGCAATGCCAGGCGGCAGTACTACTACCAGCTTTC
>QKCC01000141.1 GCA_003245835.1 Spirochaetales bacterium
AGCTTTGGCAGGATCACAGGGGTGATCCATTTTTGCATAATGTTCCGGATCCGGCTGCGGGATTTCTTCATAGTAATATTTTGAAAACGGACGCGCTTTTTCTTCCGGTGAAAGATCCGGCTGGAGAGCTTTAGCTCCCGTACTTGCAAGCCATTCTTTATGAGTAAGCTGCACTAATTCTGGTTCTGACATATCAACAAAATCTCCTTGCTCTATTGGTCTTTCGGTGTGTCCCGAATGATTACAATCTGTTTTGTATACAGAAAGAATGATTCAGACCAGTTCGCGAATTTTTTCGGATAGGACTGAAGTGCTTCAAAATACTGACGGAACGCCCCAGCCTGTTCTATTGAATCGTACCACTGGGTAATAATCATTTCATATACCGGGGGATTAACCATCTTGAAATGCGCCCGGGCTTCAGCATCATTATCATTAACCCGGCTGCGCTTATTCAGAACACATCGTCTCAGCTGTTCCTTTGCATAAGGTGCTTTATCTATTGCCGCCTCGTGGGCTTCCCTGAAATACTGATAGTAATCTTCAGGAAAAACATCCTCATCTCTCATGATATACAGAAGAACCTTCAGAGAGCCGACGCCTTCTATAACGCCAAGCCCGGGGTTGAAGGAAGGCAGCGGTGCCGACACCGGGATTTCTTCCTCTTCAACCATACAGATAATATTTGTCGGTTCGTTGGCAAAAAATTTACCGTCCTGACTTGCGTCGCTTTCCTCCTCAGGTTCCAGTGTAGCAAGCATATCTTTGAATGAATTAAATGACAGTTCAACAACACCGTCCCGGTTTACAACCTTGGGGACATAATCAGAATCGCTGAGAAGTCCAAATGCTCCGTCAATTACATGGTTCTGAACGTATGAATCAATCTTCAGCCGTTCTTTTCTGGCAATACTTCCGTGAATAAATTCTATATACCGCTGGTAATCGGCCCGGGTCAATCCCGGGCGCCGTCTTGAAGCAGCCATTAATTTTATAGGCATATTTTCCTCCTAAATGCTTTACTTGCGGCCGGATAGAACTTCATCCAGAGTCTTACCTGCTGCAGTACGGTATTTATTATCAGCCTGAGCTACCCGGCCGGGCTTGAAAAGAACAAGAAGAATCAGACTGACAACACCGCAGATTCCGACAAAGATAAAGGGTGCGGTAGGATCCGGCATACCTTTGGAAAACAACAATATTGCTATAATCATAGGGCCGGCAGCCTGCAGCAGGTTTGCAATAGGATTAACACGCGCAAAAACGCTTGGAAAATCCTCACGGCGCCAGTACTGAACAGCACCTGAAACGGTAAAATTTGATGATGCTCCCATGAATACGGCAAGACATGCAAGTGCTGCAAGCAGTGAACCGAAACTCTTCATCGAGCCGAAAAACCCCGCAAGAATCATCAGAACGACGGCAATATACATAGCCTTTTTTGTACCGAATTTTGTATCAAGAACTCCAAGAATCCAGCTTCCTAAGCAGGCTACAACAGCAACTCCAAGCATTACCATGCCGAACTCCGCAGAATCAGGACCGTAACCGTAACTGCCGATTATTGATACAGTCTGCGTCATCATTCCGACAGCACCTAAAAGAAGCAGGCCCATGGGGATCGTGATAAGCCAAAAATCCGGATTTTTCATTGTATTGCCAAGGGTCCATACAGTTGTTCTTTTATCTTCAATCTCCTGCTCCATCATGGCCTTTGCAACATCATCCGTGATTGATCGATCGTTATCACGGCAGCATCCTACCTGTTCGGGATAATCCTTTATAAAAATAGCCCCGATGATAATGCCGACGCAGGCGGCAACAAAGTAGGGTACGTAAGCACCGGTTACATTGGGTATATGTGTTGTCGCCATATCAGCAAAAACACTGGAAGCGAAAGCGCCCAGCAAAGCATTGCCCACAGGAAAGGCGATAGTTACAATCCCCATAACCGTGCCCTTTCGACGGGGAAACCACTGTCCAATCAGAATACCGACAACAAAGGTGCACCATATAACCACAAACAGACATTCCAGAAAATATGCAGCCTGCCATATAGTCTGCATACTGGCAGGGATAAGCATCATGGCAAGCGCAAAAACCATCGAGACAACGCCGAGAACAATACTCAGAACCTTGATATTTTTAACTCTGCCTATGTTCCGGCTTATAATCAGCTGAATAATAATACCGATGGCTATAGCCAGGGTATACAACGAAGACAGCTTCTCTGAACCACCGTACAGATCAGCCAGCGCATTCATAGGCCAGTTTGTGAATGCCACGAAAGCTATGTAGGCCAGGAACTGGTAAATAACCAGCATCCATCCCCGGAAGCCCAGGTTAATACTCTTTTTTTGCATAATTCTCTCCTCTTGAAAAAGCAACCCTTAATTAAAATCAAACCTTTGCTTTACAGCCGTTAAACTCGGCTTAGACAGCGTAGAATACCGAGTCTCAGTGAACTCTTCATAAATAATTCTATCACAGCAGTTTTGAGGCTCTAAATATTTTAAATGAATGACACTAATTCAATTCTGATATGATTGAAAGGTAGGGAGTGGAAAAGCAAATAAACAAACGAAGTATCTTTTCAAAGTGATGCTTATTCAGCATACATCATTTTGGAGAAGAGCTGAACCGCCGGATTTGTGCTGTCGCGCCGCCGGGCCATAACTACGTCCAGCATGTCGTCCTGAATATCTATTATTTTGAAATTAGAATTCTTATGCAGACGAATTGAGTTATCCATCAGCGCAATACCCTGTCCAGTTTCAACATTAAGCAAAAGAGACTCTACATTCGGACAATTTCTGATAATATTCGGAGTAAAACCATTCTTCAAACAAAGACTTACTACAGAATCAAAAGCTTTTGGAGATTCATCACGTGATATGATATAAAAGTTCTCTCCTCTGCAGTCACTGAGGCTAACCCTGTCTCTATTCGCGAGCGGGTGATGACACGACATAATAATACATGAATTTGTCCGAAGAATTGATTTCCACTGAATGTCCAGAGCATCGTCGATTTCGAAAGACAGCGTAAAAATAATATCCAGGTTTCTATTCAGCAGGCGTTCGCGCAGAGCATTGAAGGAGTGCGCTTCCAGAGAAAGCCCTATCTTAGGATATTTACCCAAAAATTCAGTAATAACCTTTCCGCATACGCTTTCGGAATCCATAGCCTCCAGAAATCCTATATTCAGGTTACCATCCTGCTCCAGATTAATATTCCGGGTTTTCTCAAGTACCTGGACCACTTTTTCATTAATCTCACTGAGTTCACGCACAAGCAAAGAACCGGCGGGTGTCAAAACCACCGAGCGTTTTGTTCGTTCGAAGAGCTGGACGCCTATCTGCTGTTCAAGAAGAGAAATCTGACGGCTGATTGTAGGCTGTGAGGTGTACAGACTTTTCGCGGCTTCGGTAAAGCTTAGATGCCTCGCGACAGCCATAAAATAATTGATCTGTATAAAGCTAATCCGGGACAGGTTCACAATAGTAATGAGAATATCATAATTTTCAGTTAAAATGAATATTTTTAACTTTATTGCCACCCGGAAGATATTGTGTCTTTTTTATATATTTCTTCATCCTGCATTACGGCAGCGCCTTCGCCCAGGCTGCGGTCAAATCTGTCCAGTTACGGATTTGCCTGCTCTGAATATGCAGCCCCCCGCCGTTGAAGCCTCCTTAAAAGTAAGCCAACCAACTGACATTCGAGTAATTGGGATGAACAAATAATGCACACGCTTCAATGAAAATATAAAAAAACTGCCGACTTCTTCAAGATCGGCAGTATCTCTATCATTGAATCTATTTTGTAAACTCATTCCGTCGACGAGACGGCTGATTTTTTCCGTAGATTCCTAGTTACCAAGGATAAAGTCTTTGTCTGCTTCGAAAGATGCAAGTGTCTTATCAAGATACTCTACGGTAGCAGCTGTTCCGGCATATCCGGGTTCAACACAATAGGCTTTTTCGATATCAGCAGCATAATCAGGATTCTCAGAAACCTGCTTCATAGCATCAGCCATTTTTTCGATAATTGCCGGATCTGTGCCCTTCGGGAATGACAGGAAATATGCACGGCTTCCTACAACATTATAACCCTGTTCTTTTGCTGTGGGGACAGTCGGGAACAACTTGCTTCTGTTCTCTGAGAATACAGCCAGAACTCTGAAATCACCGCTGTCAATATAGGGCTTCATAACACCATAGGGGTTAACATTTGTCTCGATTTTCTGAGCCAGCAGAGCAGCATTTCTTTCAGAGCCGCCTCCGGCATCAACCTTGTTGAAAGATACACCAGCTTCACGCTCAAGCAGACATCCTACGTAATAGGTGTAGCCGCCGATTGATGATGCATACTTGATATTGCCCGGGTTCTGTTTAGCGGCAGCAATAAGATCATCCAAAGTCTTATAGGGGCTCTTGGCATTCACTGCAAGGATATAAGTGTGATCAAAAACTCCAATGCTGGCGGGAGCGAGCGCTTCCTGTGCAAAATCCGTTACACCAACAACTTTGTTCATCAGCATGCTGTCATGGAAAAACAAAGCTGTATATCCATCGGGTTCTGAATCTCTAACCATGATGGTTCCTGCACTTCCGTTTGCACCTGCCACATTCACAACAGTTACATTCTGTCCAAGAATGTCCTTCAAATACTTGGCATAAGTTCTGGCATGAAAGTCCGTATCTCCGCCCGCGTTAAATGGTACAACAATCTGAATAGCCTTCTCCGGCCAGCTCGCTGTTGTGGAAGTACCGCTGGTATCCTGCTGCCCGTTTGCAGTTGCAAATGAAACACTCAAGACAAGACACATAAAAGCAAATACCAATTTCTTCATAGAAAACCTCCTAATTGTTTCTTATGATTTTATATTTTTACGAATTGTAAAAAACAAGGATAATATAGAAGCACACAGAAAAACTGCGGCAATAGGCGATGTCACAAAAGCCAGATAACTTCCCTGTGAGAACATAAGTCCTCTTCTGAGGTTAATTTCAACTATTGGACCAATAATAAAACCGAGGATAAAAGGCGCAGAAGGGATTTCCAGTCTGTAAAACAGATACCCCAATCCTCCGAAAATCAGGACTGAAATAACATCGAAAAGCTGGTTATTTACCCCATACGCTCCAACTACACAAAAAACGAATATAGCCGGCAGCAGCAGGTTTTTGGGAACGTTCAAAATCTGGGTAAAAATCCTGAGTCCGTAAAATTCCACAATCAGCATAAAAAATGAAGCGACCATCAGGGCAATAAAAATTCCATATACCACATCGACATTCTGGGTGAACATCAGAGGTCCCGGAGCTATTCCATGAAGCGTGAGTCCTCCAAGAAGCATAGCCGTGACAGTGTCTCCGGGTATTCCCAGAGTAAGCAGCGGAACCAGAGCTCCTCCGATTGCGGCATTGTTTGAAGCTTCAGAGGCAACAACCCCGTCAATAATTCCGGTTCCGAATTTTTCCGGGTACTTCGATCTTTTTTTCACCGCTGAATAAGCGAAAACATTGGCGATTCCGCCGCCGATTCCCGGTAAAATACCTATACCTGTCCCGATGGCTGAGGCATAAAGCATATTCTTAATCTGGGATATAAATTCTTTGAGTGAGAATCCGAAACCTTTGATGGATTTGATATCTACATTGATGGGATCAGTCTTTACAGCCTGTCTTGACACTTCCGCTGCCTTCAGGATTTCAGATACCGCGAACATTCCGATCATCACAGGCAGAATATTAAATCCCATTTTCAGTGATTGTATTCCGAATGTAAAACGGGGAACAGCACTGATTTGGTCCATACCAACCGATGCAAAAATACAGCCGAACAGCGCAGATGCCACGCCCTTGATAACAGATTTACCGGCCAAACCGCTGATCATTGTCAAAGAGAATATACCAAGAGCGAAATACTCATAAGCACCGAATTTAATTGCAACCTTGGCAAGCGCAGGCGATAGAAACATCAGGACAATACCGCTGAAAATAGTTCCAAGAAAAGAAAATACGATTCCGACACCAAGTGCTTTTGCACCCTGCCCTTTCTGCGTGAGAGGGAACCCGTCAAAACAGGTAGCAATCGATGAAGGCGTCCCTGGAATATGGGTAAGAATCGCTGAGATCAACCCGCCGGAGATACCCCCGACATAGAGAGCAACCAGAAGGATCACCGATAATTGGGGCGACAAACCGTAGGTAACCGGCAGGAACAGAGCGATCGCCATTGTTGCACTCAGCCCGGGAATTGCCCCGAAGATAATTCCTATGACAACCCCCATTAAAATAAACAGCAATGAGGGTATATTTATAACCGTTTGAATTCCAATGATAAAATTCTCCACAACTTCCTCCTAAAATATGCGGCCGGTCGGCAGATTGATATGAAACACATTCCTGAAAAGAAAAAAGGCAAATAACGAGGCGGTGACGCCTATCAGAGTGAATAAAACGTATTTCTTTTTCACACCGGCAGGAGTGAGAATTATTGCCTGAGCGATGAAGTAAAACACTGACGAAAGAATGAAGCCCAGATATTTCATCAATACTACGTAGAGAAATATCGCAAGGAAAGTGTAAAGTATATTCAGCTTGTCTTCTTTCTGCATTCTTTTTACTGCTGTACGGCTGTCCGGATTATCAGCAGCCTGTTGTGAGATCGCTTTTTTGAATTCTATCGACAATTGAGCAATACCCAGAAACAGCATAATAAATCCATAAATTCTGGGCATAAAATCGGCTCCCAGCGTCTTCAATAATGTCAGTGTGGGAATATATGCTGAAGCAATCAGGTAGCCCAGGCCAAAGACAGTAAAAATGGCACCACTGAATATTCCCTTGTTAATTTTTATACCCATTCATCTTGCTCCTAAATGCAGTATTCACCTGTAAAACTACAAGCGTTCCATCCGAACCTTTCGAAAGCGGCATCATTCCATTCCTATCGCTTTGTAGTGATCAAGAACTGCCTTGAGTTCGGCTACACCCTGTTCAACAAGCCCGTTAAATGGCGCACGGCAATCACCGACAGGATATCCGAGTAACTGAGTTGCTTTTTTTATAATTGTGTTGGGATTACCATGTTTAAATACAGCACGGAGGTCCTGAATTTTATACTGACATTCTTTTGCTTTGTCCATATCACCGGCTACGAAATTTTCATAGATCCCGACAATATTCTTTGGATAGACATTTGAGCATCCGGCAATGCCGCCTGCGCCGCCCGCGAGCAGGCACCAAAGTATAAGAGAATCATTTCCGCTTAGAATTGAAAAATCCTTCTCTTTTGTCAGTTCGATATATTGAAGCATATTCAGAAAATTTCCGCTGCTGTCTTTTGCACCCACAATATTATCTATATCTGCAAGTTTCGCAACAGTAGAGGGTTCCATATTGACGCCTGTCCGGCCGGGGATATTATACAGAACAATAGGAGTACTGACCTTTTTAGCTACAGTCTTGTAATGTTCCAAAAGCTCTGCCTGACTAATCGCTGCAAACCACGGAGAGATAATAGACAGCACATCAGCCCCGATATCTGCAGCCAGGCAGCTCATCTCTATTGTCTCACGTGTCCCGACACATCCGCTGCCTGCATAAACCGGAACTCTGCGGTTTACTGTCTCGATTCCGACTTCCAGCACTTTTTTCTTTTCTTCCCGGCTCAGAATGTAGCTTTCGCCGTTAGTACCAAAGAAAAATAATCCGTGAACCCCTGCATCTATCAGCCTGTTTATCTGGTTTTTCAGTTCATCGTAGTTGATTGATTCATCCTCGTACATGGGGGTGAGTATTGGTGTAATGATTCCCTTGATTTCCATAACTATTCTTCCTTGCTTTTACTTTCAACCAGCGGCAGTTCTATCCGCTATATCTGCATATTCAATTCTTGCTTCTTTATTGCATAATATGTGCCAACCATTAAAGCAATATAATCAAAAACAATTATTTATTTGTGCAGTAAGCAATTATTCAAACCACTCTGAATTCTTACCCTGCATCTGCATTTCATGATATGGTGAATTAATCATCACCCATAATAAATTCTCACCACAAAAAACGAATAACTCCGGCGAATTAATCCATCAGGGTTCCGCCGTTAACGTTAATTGACTCTCCAAGGACAAACCCGGCAAGATCTGAAGCCAGAAACAACGCGGCTCCCGCCACATCCTCAGGCGTTCCCATGTGGCCGAGCGGTATTGTACTTATTACCTTCTTCCGGTATTCATCACTCCATTGATCCGACATTTCGCTCGAAACAGGCCCTGGGCAGATGGCATTTGTCCTGATTCCAGCCCCCCCATACTCAAGGGCAAGATGCCTGGTAAGTGCTATTATTCCGGCCTTGGAAACATCGTAACTGACGGCAGCATTAGGATGAGGCTTCTTGCCGGCACCAGATGATATATTGATAATAGCTCCTGACCTGTTCTCGAGCATCACGGGAATGAATGTCCTGCAGGTATACAAAGAACTCTTTAAATTCACATCCAGAACCCTATCCCAGTCATCAATTGTCATATCCAGTGTAGAGGTTCTGGTTATAGTACCGGCATTATTTACAAGAATGTCGGCTCGTCCGAACTCCGAAAGCGAAAACCTCAGAAGCTCTTCAGCGGTTTCTTTTTTAGAGATATCTCCGGCAAGCGGCAGACATATTCCGCCGGTCTGTTTTGCAATTTCTTTTGCTGCTGCTTTGATTGTCTCAGAGTTTGACCCGTTTACAATTACCTTTGCACCATTCTCTGCATAAAGCCGCGCTATTGCCCATCCTATACCCCGGCTTGCCCCTGTTACGATTGCAATCTTTCCGCTCAATAACATAATTTGATCGTACTGTTAATTTTCCTGTTTAAGTCTGCTACAGACTTTTCCATCTCTCATGCTCATAAACCTCAGGGTTACAGACATTCGGGATTTTCTCACCTGCAAGGACTTTAAGCGTACTTTCGGCAGCCAGCACAACCGTACGGCTTGTTGTTTCACGGGTCTGTGCTGCCATATGCGGAGTTATTACCACATTGGACATCTTCATCAGCGGGTGTTCAGCAGGCATCGGTTCGTCGACAAGAACATCAAGACCGGCTCCGGCAATCTTCCCCGCTGCAAGTGCTTCGACCAAATCCTTTTCAATGACAAGGTCGCCCCTGGAACAATTAATCAGAAATGCGTCCTGTTTCATGGCAGACAGGAATGTATCGTTAACCATACCGACAGTCCGGGGTGTGGACGGAATATGGATAGATACAAAATCACCCGCAGAAACAGCATCAGTCATACCGGAAAAATAGCGGTAACCGAATTCTTCCACCTGTTCCTTTTTGACAAACGGATCATAGATACATATCTTCATGCCGAGGGCAAAACACATTGCAGCAAGCTCTTTTCCGATATTTCCAAAACCCAAAATCGTGAGTGTCTTCCCCAGAATTTCAGTGCTTGCATATTTATTTCTGATATTGAAATTGCCCTTTCTGGTTTCCAAATCGCTTTCTACAAGATTTTTGCTGAGAGTAAACAGCAGTGACAGGCTGTGTTCGGCAACTGCCCTTGCATTTACAGCCGGACAAATTACTACAGGAATTCCATGCTTCGTAGCAGCATCAACATCGACTGAATCGACACCTACACCCGGCCTTGTAATTACTCTGAGCTTCGGACAGCTTTCAATAGCCTTCCGATCAATCCTACCTATTCTAAGAATGAAGGCATCCGCTTTCTGAAGTTCAGAGAGAATTTCATCACTATTACCATTATCCGGAATAATGATGTCAGCTTTACCTTCAAGAACATCCATTCCCGGCTTATACATCGCATGTGATAAAAGAATCGTATCCATAAAAATACCCTTTATTTATTCCTTGTACTCGATCCCGAATTCGTCAAGTAAATCCAACAGCTTATTATCCAGTTCTGCATCCGGCACGAGTGAAGGAGACCGATTGTTTCCAACTGCCGGATTCCTGACATATACGGCTCTTTTCACCAAAGCAGGACCAAATCCAAGTGCATATAGTCTTGTTCTGAATTCATTCAGTTTTTCCTGAAGAATTTCTGCATCATCAGTCCGGCCGCTTTCAAACAGAGTACATATCCTGTTCACCCATTCCGGAACAATATTTGAAAGTCCGGAAACACAACCGGAAGAACCCTTCTTCAGACCATAAAGGATCTGCGAATCAGCACCGGCAAGAACCTCAAAAGAATCAGACGCAAGTTCACAATATGCATCAAGATGTTCAAGCTTCCCGCTGCTGTCTTTTATTCCGGCTATATTTTCATGCTTTGAGAGTTTTTTTACAGTATCGGGCAGTATCCCGTTCTGGGTTCTGGCCGGTATATCGTAGATATAAACCGGAATTTTTGATTTATCAGCAATGCTGCTGTAATGGGTGTACAGACCTTCCTGGGTGCAGTCAATAAAATACGGGTTTATTACAGCAACGGCATTCACTCCAAAATCAATAAACTGGTTTACAAGGTTCAAGGTTTGAAAAGTTGACGGGGCTCCAGCATTGGCAATTACCCTGACCTTTCCCGCGGCCTCCCCGACCGCCGCCGATATGATTGCTTTTTTCTCATCGGTCAGAAGACTTGCAAAATCACCGTTGGTTCCGCAGACAAGCAGATTATTTCCGTTTTTTATCTGCCTTCTCATCTGTACCCTTGTATTCTCAAGGTCTACTGTTTCATCATTTTTATAAGCAGTAATAACTGCTGAATACGGATATATTTTCTTCATAATAACCACTATACCAGCCTGATACCCATTTCTATAGCCTGGATCATACTCTCAGGATTGGCCCTTCCCTCACCGGCCTTTCCAAAAGCTGTACCATGATCAACCGAGGAACGGATTATAGGAAGACCGAGCGTAATATTCACGCCGGACATCGAGAGCCAGGTATTTGTCTTCTGATCGTAATTAAAACCGGCCAGTTTTGTCGGAATATGACCCTGATCATGATACATCACAACCACGATGTCATATTGCCCACCCTTCATCTTCGAAAAAACAGTATCGGGAGGGATCGGACCCTCAACATTTTTGCCTGCGAGCCTGGCTTCTTCAATAGCGGGGATAATCTCATCGATTTCTTCGCGTCCGAACATCCCGTTTTCACCGGCATGAGGGTTCAGCCCCGCAACAGCAATACGCGGATTTGCAATTTCCATTTTTCTTAATGCATCATCAGCAAGATTAATTACCTTCAGAATCCGCTCTTTTTTGGTTCTGTTTATAGCCTCCTGAAGGGACACATGGGTTGAAACATGAACCACCCTGAAATTCCCTTCCGCAAGCATCATTGCATAATCTTTCGTGCCGGTCTTTTTTGCATAAATTTCAGTGTGTCCCGCTTCATGAATTCCTGCAGAATTAATAGCTTCCTTATTTATAGGACCGGTTATTGTTGCATCGATCTCACCTGCCATTGCAAGCTCTATGACCTTTTCGATGTACTCATACGAAGCCTTTCCGCACATTGCTGAAACCTTCTTATATTCGAGTTTATCTATATCAACATTAGACATATCAAGTACATCAACTGTTCCGAATTCATACAGTCCTTCAGCGGGGCTGGAAACGCTCCTGGTTTTTAATGACAAGCCTGAAAACTTTACAGCCTCATCAAAAACCGCTTTATCACAAACAACGAGCGGACGGCAGATATCGTAGATGTGCTTTTCATTTAAAGCCTTTGCCGTAATCTCGGGACCAATCCCCGCCGGGTCTCCTACGCTGATTCCAAGAATAGGTTTAACTGTTTTATTCATTTCTCCCCCAGTAATTTTGTATAAATCGACCCTATCTGCTCTTTTGTCAGATTAATTAAATTGTTGTCCATCAGCCTTCTGTTCTGGTAAGCACTTTCAATCAGCGACGGAATATCCTCTTCGGTAACATTGAAAACAGAAAGTGAGGTAATAATCTCAAGATCATTGAGAAGCTGATGAAGTTCCTTTGAAAGATAATCTTCCGCAGAATATTCCGTACTATCCTTGTCGAAACCGAAACATTCAGCCACAGCCATAGTTTTTGCCGGATCCGCTTTTAAATTAAACTCCATAACAGATGGAAGCAGCATTGCATTTGCCTGACCATGCGGAATATGGAAAACTGTTCCGAGAGGGTAAGACATTGCGTGTACAGCATTTGTCCCCGATAAAGCGATGCACATTCCGGCAAAATTTGATGCAATAAGCATATTCCACCGGGCTTCAACATCATCCCCGTTGTTGAACGCCTTCCTCAAATTCAGAGCAATACGCTTTATGGCATCAAGAGCCAGAATATCATTCAGGTCGTTTGCTTTTTTTGAAATATAGCACTCAATAGCATGACAAAGAGCATCCATCCCGGTTGTAGCGGTAATCCCCGGAGGCAATGATCTGGTTAATTCCGGATCCAGAAAGACCAGATCAGGAAGGAGCTTTTCATTTACTACCGCAGCCTTTGTTCCCCTGTCCGGGATTGCGATAATTGCATTACGTGTTGACTCGGAACCTGTTCCCGCCGTAGTCGGAATCAGAACTGTAAATACAGAATGTTCAGGAACAGGTGTTCCGTCAAGAAGTTCCAGCACAGTCTTTTCTGTTTTAATCAGGACTGAAAGCAGCTTGCCTATATCAAGAACTGAACCGCCACCGACAGCCACTACCGCATCGGGCTGATAAGCTTTTGCTTTCGCAGCAACAAGATCAACATCAGGAACCCCGGGTTCTCTGGGAATTTCAGAATACTGCTCCACTTTAATGCCGGCAGCCTTCAGTTTTCCAGTCAGCTTATCCCCGATTCCGGAATTCACTATACCCGCATCCATAATAAAGAATATTCTATTCTTTCCATACTCTTTGAGCATATTTCCAATTTCAAGAGCTGAGTTAATACCGGATATTGTTCTGCCGGCAACTGTAAGATTAAATTCGTTACTCATCATTCTGTCTCCGTATTTTACCTGTTAAATAAGTGAAGATTTTCTCAAAAGCATCCTCGTCCCCGTAAGAACCTGCCTTTGTAATAATCACGATTTCTTTTTCTGAATCAGGAAGCACAGCGATGCATACCGGTATGCCCGGTAATACTTCATCAACCAACCTGAGGTAATTAATCTTCAGCTGACGCAGAACATGCAGTGCAGTATCTCCGCCAGAAAGAAGAAAGACATCTATCTCATTTTCTTCAAGAACCTTTTTTACCGATTCTCCGGCAACAAAGCCAATCCTTCCGGAATCTTCAATGGAATTACTACCGATAACCTTGTTCTCTGTCTTAAGCATTACTCTATTATGTGATTCAAATGATTTTTTCAGGCTGTCTGCAACTGATTTTATTTCGTCATCGGGCGTATTGATCGCCCCGGAAGAAGAAAGTATGGTGGTACTGACAGGATTTAAGCGATTTATCCAGTCAATCTGCTTTAAAGTTGTATCCATCAGACTGCCTATAACAAATAAAAACCTGTAATCATCGTTCAATTCTATAAATTCATGTTCGGAACCATTCTGTTCCTTCTCGAACATGGCATGGTAGAGCCCTGCTGCTCCGACGAAAAGAACCCTTTTAGCGGAGTTTGAAAATGCACGCTGTATTCTGTACAGATCATCGATTGTTTCTGAATCGGCGATCACGATTTTAACATTATCTTCCAGGAACCTGTCAAGCTCAAGCTTTAATCCGGCACTGCCGCTTCTAATCTGCTCTATCATCAGATTCCCAATCTTTCTTTCGGTCTGTGAAGAAAGTATTTCTTTCACAGCAGATTTTTTGACCGGAGTAAAAGGATCCAGGGCTATTTCGGAATCTTCCAGAAGAACATCATTTATATAGCATAAACCTGAAACTACTTTACGGCCGTTTCTTGGGGAAGCAGGAGCTACACATACTAAATCAAAACCTTTACCATCGATGAGCGCATCAATCTCAGCACCGACATTTCCCCTGAGTGTCGAGTCTATTTTTTTAAAGATCTCAACTTCATTATCTAAAGCGTACTGCTCAATCGTTCTGAGAAGTTTTGAATACGCCTCTTCCGGAGGCAGCATCCGTGAATCGGTGTTGATTACAAGTGTATCTTCAATCTTTTCAGGCACATGCCCCTCGGAATCTGTTACTACACCGACTGACTTATCGATGGATAAAAAGTGAATTCCGGAATCATTTGCACCAGTTAAATCGTCAGCAATAATAAGTCTTTTGTATCTTCGCATTTGCTCTATATAAAGCTATTTGCATGCCAACAGAACCACATTCGCGGGATTTTTTATCTTCTTATGTTATAACGTTTTATATCGGTGCAGTTTTTTCCTGCATCAATACAAATGAACCACATGGTGAATTTCTAATCATTCAATCATATTTTTTCACCGCTTACTGTTTTTCCATGTTATTCTGGCGAATGAGAATTTTAATAGTTGCACCATATATTGAACTTGTTGAGACATGTAAAAATACCCTTTCTGACCTGCCTTACGAAATACAGATTGCACATGGCGATCTCCATACAGGGTTACAGGTAGCATTAAGAGAGATCGAAAACAACAGCATTGATATTGTAATCAGCCGGGGCGGAACAGCTAACCTTCTTAAAAGCAATCTCTCCGTACCTGTTTTTGAAATAGAAGTATCCGGATATGATCTTCTCAGAACCATTTATCCCCATATTCTGACAGAAAATAAGATTGCAGTTATAGGTTACCCAAACATAATCAGCGGAGCAAAAAGCATCTCCAGCATCCTGGGGATTTCGCCAATCTTTTACCAGATTGACAGTCAGACCGATATTAAGGAAAAAATCGTCACTGCCGGATTGGAGGGTGCTAAAATCATCGTCGGTGATACAATATCCGTTAATACAGCACATGAAAATGGAATTGAAGGCTATATTGTCAAATCAGGACCTGAATCAATTATTAGTGCTGTCGAATCAGCCGTCAGTTTTTATAAACACATGCAGCGGGAAATACTTACAAATAAACGGCTCGGTTCGATTATAGAGCACACTACACAGGGAGTAATTTATCTTTCCGCTGATAACAGGATAGAAATGCTTAATTCCAAAGCTGAAGAAATCCTGAATGTTAACAGAAGACAAATAATCGGCGAGTATATTTCAGTTGGTCTGATACCTGAAGCCTTCTCGAAAAGCTTCCTAAATAAAGCGGGAAATCAGCTGATCAACCTGAACGGAACTGATTATTTTCTTGAAATACTGCCGATTTATACTGCAGAGGTTCATGCAGCCACGCTTGTCTTCATACAAAGCTCGGCACACATAAAAAATATAGAAGGGATAATACGCCAGCAATTAATCAGAAAAGGCCTGGTTGCAGATTACAATTTTAATTCCATCATTGCAAAAAGCCAGAGCTATACGAACTCAATAGAAAAAGCGATTTGCTACAGCAGAACCGACTCAACAATTCTGCTGCTTGGAGAAACAGGATCAGGAAAGGAAGTTTTCGCACAGAGTATACACAATGCATCATTGAGGAAGAACGGACCGTTCGTAGCAGTTAACTGTGCTGCACTTCCGGACAGCCTGTTGGAGAGTGAGTTATTCGGCTATGTTGAGGGTGCTTTTACCGGAGCCAAAAAGGGAGGAAAGGCCGGCTTTTTCGAGATGGCACATAAGGGAACCATTTTTCTTGATGAAATAAACGATATGAGCAGCACCGTACAGGCCAGGCTCCTCAGAGTTCTACAGGAAAAACAGGTCATGCGAATTGGAGACAACATGGTGTTTGATGTTGATATTCGAATCATCGCAGCCTGCAATAAAGATCTTTTTGCAGAAACTGAAAACGGAAATTTCAGAAAGGATCTCTATTACAGGCTTAATATACTCGATATTGAAATCGCTCCGTTAAGAAACAGAAGAGAAGATATCCTCCCTTTATTTAACTTTTACATAAAACAATTCAGCAGAAAATATTCAATGGATGAATTCCAGCCGACTCCGGAACTGCTTCAGGGTATCAGGGAATTTTCCTGGCCCGGCAACATCAGACAGCTTCGCAATTTTGCAGAAAAGGTCAGCGTACTTGCATCACTGAAGCAGAATAAAGACATCATTCTTGGAGAACTTCTTGACGAGCTTAATAATCCAAAAGAACTGGCTGGAAAAAAGTTCAGAACTCTGGAACTGAGTGAAGCCGATAAAAGATCGAAAACCCTGAAGGAATTAGAACAGGAAATAATCATCAGAACATGGGAACAAAATGACCATAACATCTCGCGTACAGCCAAAGAGCTTGATATTGACCGTGTTACACTTCGAAAAAAGCTCGGTGCTGAATTAAACCAGTTTACCGGCAGTGCTGGTAAGGATTGAAAAAAGCTTCAACACCAACCGTCAAAACACCGACCCTCTTTCTGCCATTTTATACAAATTCCTGAGCAGCCGTTATCTGCCGGTCCGTTTTCCTTTTCTTTTCCCCGGACCGTTTTTGAAATAAGATCCTTTATTATCTCTTTTATTATCCTGGGTTTTCCCCGGCCGGCGGGGACGAATCAGGCATTTGCTGTCAAAGCCGATAAGATCTGTTCTTTTTGACAGAGTCAACGCCTCAAATACCAGATCATAGTTTTTCGGATTTCTGTACTGGATCAATGCTCTCTGCATAGCCTTCTCATGCGGATCCTTCGGGACATATACTTTTTCCATGGTCCTGGGATCCAGCTCGGTATGATACATACAGGCGGACAGGGTTCCCGGCGTAGGGTAAAAATCCTGTACCTGTTCGGGCACATACCCCTTATCTCTCAGGTATTCGGCAAGCTCAACAGCGTCTTTCAGTCTCGAACCGGGATGACTGGACATTAAATACGGAACCAGAAACTGTTTTAACCCCAGTTCTTCGTTTATTTTGTAAAATTTTCGAGCAAACTTTTCGTATACCTGCCTGGAGGGTTTGCCCATCTTCCGGAGTACTTCGTCTGAAACATGTTCAGGAGCCACCTTCAGCTGTCCGCTCACATGATATTCACACAGCTCTTTAAAAAACTCATCGTTATGGTCATAAATCAGGTAATCGAAACGAATACCTGACCTGATAAAAACTTTCTTTATATTCGGGATCTCCCTTATTTTACGCATCAGCTGGAGGTAATCATTGTGATCGATCTTCAGATTCTTACAGGCATCCGGGTACAGGCATTGCCTGTCGCTGCAGACTCCGTATTTAACCTGCTTTTCACAGGCGACATTCTGAAAATTTGCGGTCGGTCCGCCGACATCATGGATATATCCTTTAAAATCCGGTTCAAGGGTTATCTTCTCAGCCTCAGTTATCAAAGACTGGTGACTTCTTGACTGGATAACCCGCCCCTGGTGGAAGGTCAGGGCACAGAAGCTGCAGCCGCCGAAGCATCCCCGATTGCTGATAAGGCTGAACTTAACTTCCGTAATTGCAGGGATTCCTCCAAATTCTTCATACGACTGGTGGTAAGTCCGCATGAAGGGCAGCTCATATACAGCATCAAGTTCAGGCTGCGGCAAGGGCGCAGCCGGCGGGTTCTGCACAACATAATAATCCTGGTAGGGTTCTACTAAAATCCTGCCGTTGATGGAATCCATGTTCCGGTACTGGGTCATGAAGCTTCGGGCAAATTTTTTCTTGGATTCCAGGATTTCATCATAACCCGGAAGCAGCACATGTTCCGGAAGAAGTCCCGCATCCGCGGTTTTGTATACAGTCCCAATGATATTTGTCAAATCGCCAACCGGAGTGCCTGCGTCCAGAGCCTGCGCAATTTCAGCTATCTGGGATTCACCCATTCCATATACTATCAAATCAGCCCGGGAATCCAGCAATATTGACCTTCTTATTTTATCCGACCAGTAATCATAATGCGCAAGACGGCGCAGGCTTGCCTCAATGCCGCCAAGTATAATCGGCACCCGGCTGTAGGCTTCCCTGGCCCTTTGAGAATATACAATGACAGCTCTGTCAGGCCGGCAGCCATCCCTGCCGCCCGGAGAGTATGAATCATTTTTTCTCTTCTTTCTGGCTGCGGTATAATGGTTCACCATCGAATCTATACTTCCAGAAGTGATCAGGAATCCCAGCCTGGGCCTTCCCAGCGCTTTGAAAGCTTTAACATTCCTCCAGTCGGGCTGGGCCAATATTCCTGCTTTGTAGCCGCGGCTCTCAAGAACCCTGCCGATAACGGCTGCGCCGAAAGAAGGATGATCCACATAGGCATCCCCTGTGATAATAATAAAATCGAGCTGCTCCCAGCCTCTTTCTTTCACATCTTCTTTACTTATGGGCAAAAAATCATTCAAAATTTGTATTTCCTTCCAGGGATCTGTTTCTGATTATGCAGTTTTCAATGGTGCCTGTCAAAAGGGATGCGGGGATTTAAACGTTTCAGATGAATGGTGATTAAGTTTTTACTGCTTGATTTCCGGGTCCGCCGAAAATCAAGCTGCATACTGGTTGTGTGTTTGAATCAGTTTTTTTAATCTGAACCCGGAAATCGTCGTATAAGAACTCACGCCTCAGGGGGCATCACGGTTGCAGTACCGGTTATTACTGCTTCACCATTCTGGTTTGTAACAATTGTTTCCAGTTTCATCCGGTTCTTCTCAGAATTGATTTCCAGTACTGTAACCGAAGCGGTTACAGTATCACCGATAAATACCGGTTTTGTAAAACGAAGTTCCTGTCCCAGGTATATTGTACCGGGACCGGGAAGGATTGTTCCCAGAACAGTGGAAATAAATCCGGCGCTTAACATGCCGTGAGCTACGCGTGCGCCGAACACTCCTTTTTTAGCCTCGACGTCATTTATATGCGCAGGGTTAAAATCTCCGGTAATTCCTGCGTATAGAACAACATCCGTCTCTGTTACAGTTTTGCTGAAAGAGGCTTTGTCTCCTGCTTTCATGGTCTACTTAGCTGCCTGCCGGGTGCCGTAACGCATTTCGCCGGCAACAACAAGAACATCATTTGTAAGTTTCATTATTTCTCCTTTAAAATTTACCCCATTTCACTGCTGTCGCAGCCCAGGTATAGCCCGTACCTGCACCGAACAGCACTGCAAGATCTCCGTCTTTCACCCTGCCCGTCTCAACCCCTTTTGACAGGGCAATAAACGCGTCCGCGGACTGGCAGTGACCATAGTCGGCAAGCAGAAATGAGTTCGTTTCTTCAAGATTAAAGTTTTCAAGAATATCGAGCAGAATAGATCGCTTCATAAAAATTCCGGCAAGATAATTAATATCATTTCTGCCGTATCCGCTCCGCTCCGCTGCAGTCTCAATCACCTTTATAAAATTGGCAAAGGTAATCGGGTTCAGTCTGTCCTTCATGCCCTCAACATTGGGAACATCGAGGATGTATCTCGAAGCCAGACCCTCCCGGGCGGCCTTGTCATAATTTACACAGCCGATAACCGGCACCGAAACATCCTCAGCGAACCGGCCGTCGGTTATCATATGCGTCTCGAGTATGATATTCTGATTCAGGTTCCGCTGCAGAAGAACAGCAGCAGCTCCGTCGCCGAAATTAAACATAAAACGGGAACGTTCGTTTGCATAATCAAGAAGCTCCGTCTCCTTTGATGATGAAACCAGAAGCACATTTCGAAGCAGGGGGTCCGACTGCATCATACCCTTGAGTACTTTCAATGACCACGCGCCTGCACTGCACAGTGAATGAATTTCAAAAGCATTTGCATTTACTGCACCTATTTCATGCTGAATACCGGCGGCGCAGTTATACAGGTAGTAGTCCTTGTATTCGCTTCCGCAGTAAACTACGAGATCAAGCTCCTTCGGATCCATTCCGTCGAGGGCTTTTTCGGCTGCCCTGGACCCCATGTACCTGACTGTTTCTTCCGACAGGGCCTTGTGGACCTTGCTTATTCCGAACTTGGTTCTGATGATTTCTTCAGGTATGCCGGAAGCATCGCTAATCCACTGACTGTCGTGTATCTCTTTCGGGAAATAGAACCCGATATTCTTTATTCCAATATTAACCTGCGCCATTTATAAGATCCTCATCTGCCGGCTTTCCGTAAAGCTCGGTTACCTTAGCCGCTACTATTTTGCCTACATTATTCTTGGGGACTTCGCTTACAAAAGCTATATATTTGGGAATCTTGTATGATGCCAGCCTGGATTTAAGCCCGGTAATAATCTCTTCTTTTGTCACCGAGACCCCAGGTTTGAGCGATACAACAGCCTTGCCGACCTCGCCCCATTTTTCATCAGGAACACCTATAACGCAGACCTCATGTATCCCGTTTACCTGGTACAGGGCCGATTCCACCTCCGGCGGAAAAACGTTTTCACCGCCGCTTATATACATATTCTTTTTACGGCCTACAATATAGTAATATCCGTCTTCATCCCTGACGGCGACATCACCCGTATAGACCCAGCCGTCTCTGAGTGTTTCACTGCTTGCCTCCGGATTGCCCCAGTAACCCGAGAAAATCTGCGGACCGCTCCAGATAAGCTCTCCCGGCTCGTTTACACCGAGCTCATTGCCGTTGTCGTCTACTATTTTTGCTACTGAAAAATACATCGGACGACCGACCGACGCATACTTGTCCTTCATCTGCTTTTCAGACATAAACTCGGCCGGTGCTGTCAGGTTGTTCGGTCCGGCTTCCGTCATTCCGTAACCCAGCACAAATCTGACACCCTTGTCCCAGAATTTCTGCATAATGTTTTTGGGGGTAGGTGCGGCTCCGGCCATAACCCATTTAACCGATGAAAAATCAGCTGAATCAAATGCAGGGACCTCCGACATCATTCTGAAAATTGTTGCCGCACCGAAAACAAAGGTAGTCTTCTCATCATCAATTATTTTCAGCGCAATCGACGGATCAAATGTCCTGTTCAGAATGATTCTTCCTCCGGCATGCAGTATCGGAAGCGTCAGCAGGTTCCAGCCGCCGGTATGAAACAGGGGCAGCAGGATATGCGAGCTGTCAACATGAGAAATACCCCAGGTACATATTTCATTCATGGAATTAAAAAGCATCGACCGGTGAGATATCATACCGCCCTTCGGCAGCCCGGTAGTCCCGCCGGTATGTATGATCAGGTGAATATCTTCAAGTTCTGATTCAGCATTCCATACCGGCTTCACATTCTGCTTATTCATTATGCCTGAATATCTGTCATCTGCCGTATCCGCTTCAGAACCGTTATCATCAAGTATTACATATTTTGAAACGGAAACCCTTGCTTTTAGCTCTTTTACAATAGAAGAAAAAACTTCTTCATAAAAAAGAACAACGGGTGTTTCCCTGTTAATCAGCTGAGCCAGCTCATCAACTGAAAGCCTTGCATTGTAGGGTACAAGTATTGCCGCGGCCTTTCCGGTAGCATAATAAGCGTCGATCATTTCAACCCGGTTTCTTGATATAAAGGCGACACGGTCCCCTTTTGAGACGCCTGCAGTTTTCTTCAAATATTCTGCAAGCTTGTCTGCGCGCTGATCAAGTTCCTGATATGTAAAATGTTTTCCAGTATCTATTTCGTAAACAGCTTCAGACTCAGGATTTATGCGGGCCCTGAAATATGAATAATTACCAATCCAGCCGTTATTAAACATTTATTCCTCCCGGTTATTTCGAAAGAGCATTTATAACTCTGTACATATTTGATGCAAGCTGCTTCATGATTGTTATGCCCTCTTCATCATCCCTGGCATTCACAGCGCCGCCCTTTCCTGCCACACCCACATTCCAGTACGATGAGCCCGGTATAACGCAGTCGTTGCATGTAGCCCATAAAAGCAGCTGGGCAAATGCAAAATTCTGCCCCGCCCTTCTTGCAACGGTTACCGGTGCTACGACCTTTCCTGAAAAAGCGTTGCCGCTCCAGCTGTAAGCTTCACCGCTTTTTTTCATTTCATTTGCATACCAGCGTCCGGAAAATCCAGCCCTGTCAAGCAGGGCTTTCAGTTCCGGAGTGATAGAAGAATGATACGAAGGCGATCCCAGCAGGATACCGTCTGCAGTCATCAATTCGCCGAATATTTCCTGAAAGTCGTCGTTCACAACGCATTTCTTTGCCTCAACACAGCTGTAGCAGGCACAGCAGCCTTTTATTGCCTTATCCCGTAAACTGATGAACTTTGTTTCGGCACCCTTTGATTCAAGTTCTTTAAGCACAGTTTTCAGATAAAACTCAGTATTACTTTCTTTTCGCGGACTGCCTGATACTGCAACTATCTTCATACCTTTCTCCTTTTTAAAACAGTCTATAGCTCTATTACAGCCTTCACCTGCGGCGTTGTTTCTTCTTTGGTCACAAGCGAAACAATTACAGTTATTACTACAGAGATCATTATAACGTTACAATACCATGGAAGGGCTCCGGGCCATTTAAATCCTGTTAAAGAAAGAAGATTCAGAATAAGACCGACAATGAGTCCGGAAGCAACACCCTTTCCGGTAGCCCTGCCCCAGAGCAGCCCAATGATGAACGGAGGAAATGTTCCCGACATAAGGGTTCCCCATCCGAATGTTCCCAGTATGGCTACCATGTCGCTGCTCGTAAGCGAAAAGATAATCGCAATTATTCCAAGAACAAACATTGTTATTCTGGAAACCGTTACCTGCTTTTCAGAAGCGATCTTTTTCCCGAAGGCGCTTGGAAGATCACGCGAAATAATATTTGCGGAAATTGACAGAAACATACTTGCCGAGGACATTGCGGCTGCAAGTATTGCCGCGTAGATAAAAATCTGAGCATATATACCGACATAATCGGCAAAGGCAAATATTGCCTTGTCGCCGCTTGCAAGCGGTGCGATCTTGCCTGTAGCAACAAGGAAGATTGCACCATACGCAACTACAATGGCGAAAAAACCTACTATCATGTGAGAAATACCCGCTGTAAGACCAAGCTTAGGCATGTCGCGCGGATCTTTAAGCGCATACATTCTTGTCAGAACCTGCGGCTGTCCGACGGTTCCAAGAATTGGAATCAGCATCCACGCCAATGAAATCGTACCCGGTAAAAGTCCCCATGCGTTGAAAAA
>QKCC01000246.1 GCA_003245835.1 Spirochaetales bacterium
GAGAACTGTCCCGGAGACGGCTGGGATTTCCATCCTGAATTACGCAGATTTATCATATCCATCAGCGGCGACCGGTTAACAACCCTTATCTTTTTGTCTTCTTTGGTCATCCGGGCTGCGCATGATTTGCAGATTACACAGATATCGGATTTATCCTTCTGTTCATAGTACCTGAATGAATAGTCCCCCCATGCGTAATCCACCACTGCTCCGCATTTTCCGCATTCCGCACTGGCTTCGGGACGCCAACTGTTGGACACCATAATTGTTTTTTTCATCTTCAGTTATTCTCCGTTTTTTCAGGCTGCGTTCTGTCCCTGCCGACAGCCCTGTCGAGTCTGAAGGTTTCAAGCCAGACCCAGCCGCCTTCAAGTATACGATCAGCTGTCTCTGTAAAAAGTTCCGAAACTTGATCAAAATCATAAAGCGCCGGCAGAGGATCCATCCGGCCGGAATCGATCAAGCTGACAGCATCGAGCCACTGCGGCACAAATGATGCGGGTCTTTCATTCAAAATACCCTGCACAGCGGATCTGTTTGCAGGGATTGAAAATGTAACACGGGCGATTTCACGCTGCTGCTGATCCTCTGTAAGCCATTTTATAAAAAGCCATGAAGCGAGCTGCTTTTCGGGCGAGGTGTTCATAATAGCGGCAGCCTGTATGCAGTTAACCAGAGTGCCTGTCCCCGGCCTTTTGGTCGGCAGCAGAACCGGCTGCCAGTTCATTCCCGGCAAAGTCATCGAAATCAGTTTTTTATAGGGCGGTATGCCTTCGGTAGAAACAAGAACAGCCGGAATCTTACCGAAAGCAAAACCCGTCTGAACCGAGTATTCAGTCTGTTCAACCGAGATTATGCCCTTTTCAACCGTATTCCTGATGTACCTGAGCGTACGGTTTACCGCGGGATTAAAAAAATCATATGAAAAACCAAAAACTTTGAGAATCGAGCCGCCGCGCGCCGAAATAAATGAATAAAACGGAAAGGCACCGCCCGGGATACCCATTGCAGTGCTGTAGACGGCGGAAAGGTTTTTAAGCATATGCCTGAACACATACCAGTTTGCAGGAAACCGCTCATGGCCGGCGGCCTTTAAAAGGTCCGTATTTACAAGCACCACGGATGCATTCAGAGAAACAGGAATTGATGTAACCTTTCGTGCTAAATCCCAGTATTGTGTCTGCTTTCTTGCGGCAGGATAAAACATGCTTCGCCCGTCGTCAAAACCCCATCCGGAATTGGATATGAACGGCGACAGTTCTATACTTTGATTGGTTCTGAGCATTTCAGCAGCATTCGACGGCCCGGTAATCACCATGTCAGGGTCCGCCGAATCTGTAAACCCGACCTCTATACCATAGGTGTTGCTGCTGCTGAATTCTTCTGCAAGGCTTCGGAACAGCTCTTCGGAACCGGAACTGCTCATGTATGAAACATCGATTCTTACCTTGTTCAGTAAAAGATTGTCGTAAAGGCTGAAATCAGGAATCAGAGTTCCGAAACTGCCGTTGCATGATGTCAGAACGGCAGATGTAATAACGATGAAGATTATCAGCCGGTTACGTCGCATAATCCGGCACCGGTAATTTCAATCAGCCTGTCATACGCTACAGGCACTCCGGAAGAATCTGTCCCGGCTGCAGGGTATACGGTTTCATATACCGAAAGACTGTTATCGATAAAGTATGGAACTTCAGATTCCCGGAATGGACAAACCTCGCCCGGTCTGAAGCCGAGAGTTTCAAACAGTTCATCCGCCGTAGCCATTCTTGTCTTTGTTCCTGTCAGCAGCTTTGCCTTTTTTGTATCAATCCTTTTATCGCCGGCACATACAATCAGATAGAATCCGCCGTTCTTTCCCTTAAGCAGAATTGACTTTGCAATCTGACCAACGGTAACTCCGAGTTTATCTGCTGCTGTTTCGGCGGTAGGGGTACTGCCTTCTTCGAATTGGACTGCTTCAAGTTTATTGTTATCAAGAAATTTCTGCACATCTTCAGGAATCATTCGCGAATTATAAAATAATAATTTGTAAACTACAATAAGAATTCAGTTCTTGAATAATAATGTGGATTACAGTTATTCTCATGTATCACAATTCAGGAGCGGCTATGGCTGAAAAAGGCGATATTTACGACCTCGGAACGAATGAATACCTTGAATTCATCGAGAATATTGACGATCTGCATGATTATGTAATCTACTACACACGCGAGCCGGCGCCGTCTCTTGCCGAACTTAAGATTCACAGGCTTATTCCGGCTGACAGCCTCGACGGTGAATACCGGAAAATCGGGCCGAACGAAAAAAATACACTGCTGTCCGTCTACAGGCGTGCCGCTCAAAAGCGTTCACCCGAACTGGAGAATCTTCAGGGCTGAGACTGCAGGCGGTACCCTTCTTTCCTGTACCCTGAAAGGATAGGAAGCTGTTCCCTTATTTCGAATGCATAACCGGGATCTATTTCGTGAATCAGTACAGCTTCTTCCGTATCGAGCTTTGCAGCCACCCGGCCCCAGGGATCTGAGATCATGGTATTTGCCCACGAAACGTAACCGGCTGATTCGGATCTTGCCGGGGCGCATCCTGCCGTATAAATCTGGTTGTCTACAGCCCGCATTCTGAAAGTCAGTTCCCAGTGAGCCGGACCGGTCGTCATATTGAACGCAGCCGGCACCACAACGGTATGCGCGCCTTCGAGCGCCATGAAGCGGAAAAGTTCGGCAAACCTTATGTCGAAACAGATTGCAACGCCTATCTTCCCCCATGGGGTTTCAATTATCGTCGCGCTATCGCCGGCACTGAGCGTATCCGATTCCCTGAAGCTGACACCGTTCTTTATATCAATATCAAAAAGATGCACCTTTCTGTGCCGGCCGATCAGGCGGCCTGAGGAATCAAAGCTGAATGAAGTATTGAAGATTCTGCCGTCATTTTCGATTTCGGGAACGGTCCCGGCAATAAAATAAACACCTGTCTGCCGGGCAAGCTCTGAAAGGCGCTCAACCGAAGGGCCGTCCGCCGGCTCCGCGAATTCCGGAAAACAGCTGTTGTCATACGGGCAGATAAACATCTCGGGAAGCACGGCAATGTCGGCGCCTGAATCTGCAGCCTGCCTGACAAGTTTTTCGGCGTTTTCAAGGTTCTTCTGCTTCGAATCCGTTACAGAAGACTGAATCAATGCAATCCTGAACTTTTTCATTGGCCCTCCTCAATAATCTGCTGCAGCGCAGAAAACGCCGCCTATTTTTTTGAGCAGATTACAGTATAATCGTTGGACAGGTATCCCCTGATAATTTTTATCTCAGAGGCGAACGGTTCCGCAAGTTCTGACGCAGCTGCGGGTTCATAATAGAAATACCGCTCATCCCTGTCTGGTGATGCCGGGTCAAGAAGATTGAATACGAATGTTTCATCCGCAAGTCCGGCAAGAACCGGTACTGCAGCCTTCAGAAAGGCTTCGTTATTTCCGGCGTTAAGATTGAATATTCCGGAAGTATAGGTTATATCGAAACGCCGTCCCCCGAAGACCCCGACGGCGTCAAACCCGGGATCGAATATATCGGCGCAGAAAAAACCTGCTTCAGGGTATTCTTTCCCGGCACGGGCAATCATCTTCTCTAGTATATCGACCCCTGTATATGACGCGCCCGTTTTCAGACTTTCAAGAAAACCGTACAGGTCTCCGCATCCGCAGCCTATGTCGAGTATCGATTTATTTTCGGTTTTAACATTATCAGTAAGTGCCCGGAACCGCATGAACTGTGCTTCGGAACTTTCCCAGTCAAGAACCTTCGAATTTTCTTCATATTTTTCAATCCGCGGTTCATAGTGATTCTTAAGTACGTCTATTCTGCTCATGTTTATAATATAATCCAATATTCAAAAAAAAGCGACCGGAGTCATCGGCTCTTTTCAACCCTTTTTTTATCGACTTTTTTATCTGCTGTTTATATATTCTAAACAGGATGTTCTTTTTCAGAAGAACATCACACTATTAAAAATTTCTGCATCTTCATGCACCGGAGAGGTAATTTTGCTGAAACTATATAACACTATGTCAAAAAAGGTAGAAAATTTCATCCCGAGGGATGGAAAAGATGTAAAAATTTTTACCTGCGGCCCATCGATTTATCAGCGGGCGCATATCGGTAATTACCGGACTTTTCTATATGAGGATCTGCTTGTGCGGTATCTTCGCTATAAAGATTACAGTGTTGTACGCGCCATGAATCTTACTGATATCGAAGACAAGGCAATATCAGAAGCCAAGCGTAAAAAAACCAACGTAAAAGCCCTTACCGATGACGTTCTGGCGGTATTCCGCGAAGGTTTGGACGGCTTCGGATTTATTATGCCGGAGTATCTGATTCCAGCCACGGAAAGTATAGAAAAATCGGTGGACATAATTCAGGAACTCGTTAAACGGGAAATAGCCTATGAATACGAGGGAGATTATTTTTTTGACCCTCTGAAAATTTCCGATTTCGGCAAACTTTTCAAGCTCGACATGGGTAACTGGCCCAAAACCAGAAGAAGGTTCAAAAAGGACACCTACAACGGCAACAGGTGGAACCTTGGAGATTTCATCCTCTGGCATAATCACCAGCATGATCCCGATCATCCGTTCTGGGACACCGCAATAGGCAGAGGAAGACCGTCATGGAATATCCAGGATCCGGCAATTGTGACGATGAGTCTTGGTGATTATGTAGATATAAACTGCGGCGGCATCGACAATATCTACCGGCACCATGACTACAATATTGCAATCATGGAAGCCTACACCGGAAAAACCTATGCGAATTATTATATGCATGGAGAACATCTTGTTGTCGAAGGCAAATCAATGTCAAAAAGCCGCGGCAACATCATTTACCCTGAAGACATTGCCAAAACACGGTCAGACTGGAAGTCGCTCAGGTTCTTTTTAACCTATACGCACTATAGAAAAAAACTCAACTATACCGCTGAGGCATTCGCCGGCGCCGGGCAGAAGCTTAACGGGTTCAGAGACTGCCTTGCTGCGATTAAAAGCGGAGCATCAGGCAGCCCGGATGCGGAGGTTCTCATAGAAAGAATACCTGCAGCATTCGGAGAACAGCTCGATAATGATCTTTCGCTCGGAAAGGGATTCGATGCTGTTTTTGAAATTATCAGTAAGCTTCGGAATCTGAGCGAAACCGCGCCGCTGTCAGCGGAACAGCTAAAAAAACTAAATAATTATCTTATGAAAATTGACAATGTTTTAAATGTAATCTACGATCACCAGTAGAAAACAGCAGGAGAATAAAATGAATTTTAATTACAAACACGCTATTTCATACATTTGGTCCAGAGATATAAAGAAAACTCTCAGTTTTTATGAAAACATCCTTGGTTTTAAAAAGGCGTTTGAATCTGAGGGATGGATAGAGATGGCAGTGCCAGGCGTTACGAACGCGTACATTGCGATCAACCAGTGGAAAAAGGAAGGAACCTACCCGGTTAACGAGTTCCTTACTTTCGGTGTAGATGATATCGATGCGTTCAAAGCCCACCTTGTGGCGGAAGAAGTCACCCTTCACGGCGATATTGTAGAGTTTTCCGAACAGGGTATGAGGATGCTCAAATTCTATGATCACGACAAGAACATACTGACTGTTTCACAGGTAAACTGATTTAACAGCTTAATAAAAAAAAGGACCCGCAGGATTGACTGCAGGTCCTTTTTTTTATTCCGGCTAATCCGCCCTCCGCTGAATGACTTTTTCATCCGGAGCGACATCGCGTGTAAGCCACACATTGCCGCCTATAACCGCGTTGCGTCCGATAGTCACACGGCCTAAAATAGTTGCCCCCGCGTAAATGATTACGCCGTCTTCGACAACAGGGTGCCTGGGAATATCCTTAATCGGGTTTCCGTTCTCGTCTTTCGGAAAGCTCCTCGCCCCGAGCGTAACCCCCTGGTAGACAGTCACATTTTTGCCAATAACCGAGGTCTCGCCGATAACTGTTCCGGTACCGTGATCTATAAAAAAGAATTCGCCGATGTTTGCACCGGGATGGATATCAATTCCGGCTTCGGAATGAGCCATCTCGCTTATCATCCTCGGAACAATCGGAACGCCCAATTTATACAGTTCATGCGCTATCCTGTGATTGGTCAGAGCCCTTATGCTCGGGTAACAGAATATTGCCTCGCCTATGCTCTTTGCCGCAGGATCGCCTTCGTAGGCCGCCTGGGCGTCTGTTGAGAGCATATGCCTGATGTACGGCAGTTTTTTGAGAAGCTCACGCGCAGCAGTCTCGGCCCTTGTTTCACAAATACTGCAGGCTGAACCTGAATTACAGGCAAAGCACAAACCGCGGCGCAGCTGCTCACTCAGGATTGAATAACACCTGTCGAGCGTTGAACCGATGTAA
>QKCC01000290.1 GCA_003245835.1 Spirochaetales bacterium
GCTGCTTGTTCCCGAGTCGACGGAATCCGAACTTCTGGGGAACCTTGTGCTCGCGCTGCGTTCGCTCGGCGACACAGACGAACTTTCGGAATCTGCCGACAGGATTGTAAGGATAAAGCGTGTCTACGAACCCGACCCTGCGCGGCACCGGACATATTCGGAATTATTTGAGATATACAGAAGCAGCTACAGCAGCCTGAAAGGTGTTTTCAGCGGGCTGAGCGCTTTCAGGAAATAACAGGAGAGTAAATGAACACTGGAAAAACAGTCAGAATGAACAGCATATTCAGGAAGGATACTGGAAAATCGGTAATCGTTGCCATTGATCACGGCGGTATTGCCGGTCCTATGAGCGGCATCAACAAGCCGGCTGAGCTGATTCAGGCCTGTGTTGACGGCGGAGCCGATGCGGTCCTTACGACAAGGGGATTTATCAGGGCCGCTGAGGGGGCTTTCGACAGAAAACTCGGGATTATTCTGAGGCTCACAGGCGGTTTCACCGTCCTCGGCGGAAAGTTCGAGGAAGAGATGATAACAACCGTCGAAACTGCCCTCAGGATCGGTTCGGTAGGCGCTGCGGTGACAGTAAAATTCGGGCATGAGCGGGAAGGTGAATTTACACAGCAGGCCTCTTTTGTAGCTGACTCATGCGAAGAATGGGGTCTTCCTCTGATGATCGAGGCTATGGCTAAGGGGAAAGATCTGAAGTCGACTGATCCTGCCGGGGTAAAATTAGCTTCACGTGCGGCAGCCGAGATCGGTGCTGATATGGTGAAGACTTACTATACCGGTGCGCCTGATACTTTCGCCGAAGTTATCGAGGGCTGCATGGTTCCGGTTGTGATCCTCGGAGGAGCAAAAAGCGATTCGGTTCGTGATGTATTCAACGACGTTTATTATTCAATACAGGCAGGCGGGTCAGGTATTGCAATAGGCCGGAACATCTGGGCGCACGGAAACCCTAAGGCTATGGTCGAAGCAATGTGCGGACTTGTTCATGAAGGCTGGACAGTCGACCAGGCTATGGACTACATTTGATTTATGAAAACTTCAGGCATGCCGTGGACGGCTTTTTCGGCCAACGGTTTATGGGTCCTTGTTATAGGTCTGATGGGACCTTCTGTCCCGTTCATAATCCGCGAGTTCTCGATTAATTACAGCCAGGCAGGGCTTATCTTCACCGTTCTTTCATTCAGTTCGTTCATCGGGACTTTTCTCGGCGGCTGGGTGTCGGATTATAAACGGCGAAGGGTGTTCTGGATGCTGTTTCTGGCCGCATTGTCGGCAGGCCTTGTAGTTTTTGCCAATTCTCATTCATTTTTTCTGATTCTGCTCACTGTATTTTTCATGAGCCTGTTCGGAAGTCCCATCGGTGCGGTCGGGCAGAGTATTATGCTGCAGGTCTACCCTGACCGGCGGAGGAAGTACCTATCGCTGTCGACGATGTTCGCGGCGGCAGGCAGCTTTATTGCCCCCCTGCTGATTTCTTCAGTCTGTGTGGCCGGGTTTGAATGGCGGGCCGCCTTTCTTATTGTATCGGCAGCAGTACTTGTGCTATTGATTATAGTTGCGTCTTCACGGCTCCCGGAACCTGCAGCGTCGGGTGAGAGTCGTTTCGCTGTTTTCGGGCTGTATAAAGACAAGCGGATTGTTTTTGCGGGTCTGATGATCTTTATCTGCGTCGGATTTGACCTTGGTTTTTCATACTGGCTTGCTGAGTACTTTATCAGCAGCACGGGAACGGCTGCCGAGTATTCCGGCTTCGCCGTAGGCTGTTATCTTATCGGGGTTGTCTCGGGACGACTGCTTAATTCAAGACGTCCGGAATCATCGGGTGTCTGGATGCTGCCTGCTGCGGGGCTTGCCGTTGCCGCGGTGTCGCTTGTTTTGTTTCTGAACATCGATATTTTTCAACTGAAGCTATTTCTCTGCCTGTTATACGGCCTGGGAATCGGTCCTTCATTTCCGTCGATGATGGCGATGGGAACTTCACTGTACCCGCAGCGGTCCGGGGCGGCAACAGCAGTCCTTTTCTCGATGATGTCGTTAAGCGGGGCGGTGTTTCCGATGATAATCGGAACAATCGGCCGGAGCGTCGGAATCGATCAGGCTTATTATGCGCTGCTGATTGTTATGCTGGTGTTTGGTGTTGGAATACTGATCAGGAAGAAATTCGCATAGGGATTCAGCCTATGCAATTTGAATTTTTAAATTACCCTGCGCAGATTCTCATCACGCGCTACCAGCTTCCGTTCCTCCATTTTATTCAGGAGCGGAATTATATACTTTCTAGACAGACCCGTCGTTTCTTTCGCATGTGAAATATCAAATGTATCTCCGCTGTTCAGTCCTCCGAGGATGCTGCCGCAGAGCTTCGAAAAGGCTTTTTCAGTAAGGAAGAGACTTTCGGTAAGCGGGACCGCGAGTCCGGCCCTTACAAGGGTCCGTAGTTCACTCCGGGCTCCCGGTATTCCGGCGGTATTCAAATCCAGACCAGTACTGCCTGCTTTCTCCATCTCGGCAAGAATCTGCCTGGCTTTTGCCGGAAGTTCAGCTTCACCTGAGCCCGCGGCAAAGAGGGTTCCGTTTTTCTCGGTTATTTTTCCGGCATTTCCGAGTTCACTCATTAACTGCCTGAGCGCGCCGCCGGGAAGATTCAGCTTGCCGGATAATTCCTCAAACCTTATACCTCCAGCCTCTTTCGCGAATCTTATGATCTGCTCAGCGGCTGTTTTTTTCATTTCTGCTGAGAATTCCCAGTTATCCCCGTTCTGTACAAAGCCTTTTACCGTCAGGGCAAGGGCCTTTTGTCCGGAGTCCTCCGCCGAGGCTATTTTCTGCCTTTCAGTTTTTGAGGTCGGGCCTTTCCATATTACTTTGCCGCTGCCGGTAATCATGCTTCCGCCCTTGCGGATAATCACGACCGGCTGTCCATACCGCAGCGTCAAGGCTTCAGTAAGTACCGCTCTCGCCCTCGGGGCTCCTTCTTTGTTATTTTCGGATTTCAGAAAATGAATCGTTCCGGGGCAATGAGCTGTGCCTGAGGCGAACTCAACCTCTGAATGGTTTCGTATCTTGTCGGGGGGGCTGTCGAGTTCAATCACGAATTCTGTCTCCGCCGAAAAACCTGATTCCTTTTCAGTTATACAGCATCCGCGTTTTACAATAGAGTCGTCCGCGCCGCTTATATTGAACGCAGCCCTGCATGCCGGGACGGCGGTTTCGGTTTCCGTGTCATAGCTTTGTATTGCTCTGATTCGAATTTCTTTCTCGGCGGGGTAAAGAATAAGACTGTCATTTTTTTTGACAGCGCCTTCGCGCAGGCTTCCCGTTACAACAAGGCCTGACCCCTTGATGCTGAATGCCCTGTCGACAAACATGAGCGGCTTACCAGCTGAAGGTTCGGGGATTAACTCCAGTTCGGAGAGTATCAGCTTTTTAAGTTCCGGAATATTGGATCCGGTCAAAGCGGAGACGATGATTGACGGATGCTCATTGCCTGTGTATTCAAGCAGCCGCAGGCAGGCATCCTCTTCAACCTCGGCAGCCTTTTCAAGACCGGAGGCATCCGATTTTGTTATAACCGGGATTATTCTGCTGATGCCCATTGCGGTCAGGACTTTGAGATGGTTCTCGGTCTGGAACATCCAGCCGTCGTCCGCAGCGATTACAAGAAGCGCGAGATCAATTCCCCAGGCACCTGCTACCATGTTGCGGATGAATTTTTCGTGTCCTGGTACATCAACAACACCTATCTCGGTGCCTCCGGATCCTTTGAAGTGGGCGAAGCCGAGATCAATTGTCAGCCCTCGTTTCTTTTCTTCAGGAAGACGGTCGGTATCGATGCCTGTGAGTGCCTTTATAAGAAGTGTTTTTCCGTGATCAACATGACCTGCAGTGCCGATGATATACACTTAAAGTTTCCCGTCGATCTCTGATAACACGTTTCGTACATGCTTTTGTTCTTCTTCGGTAAAAACCGCCGGATTGATTAAAACACTGTTGTCTTTAATTTTTGCAATTACCGGCGGTGATGCTTCCCTGAGCAGGCCTAGAATACTTTCCGCGCTTCTTTTTTCAGATATAATCTCGAGCGACCATGAATCAAAATACTGGTCCGGAGTGCTCCCTCCGCCTATGCAGATTCTGTCTTCGATTATATTCCCCTTGTCGGCAGAGAGTCCCCGCTTGATTTTCCTGCATTTGGCTCTTGCGTCCTCCGCAAGTTCTACAGTCGCCGCATGCCGCGAAATACCGCCGGTACTGTTAAGCCGGTACAGCAGGGTGGATTCAAGCAGCGAGTATATGGTTTTTCCGGGGCGCATGGTTCGGATAAGCGGATTTTTATCGATAGCGGCTATCAGGTTCTTCTTTCCGGCAATTATACCGGCCTGCGGCCCCCCGAGTACTTTATCGCCGGAAAATGTGATAAGGTCCGCTCCGTCCCTGATCTGCAGCGCCGCCTGCTCCTCTCCGGGAAGTTTTTCATTCAATACCCCGGACCCCTGGTCAACCGCAAGTATGACGCCGCGGGGGAGTGCAGCCGAAAGCTCAGCGATGGCGGGCTCGGAAACAAATCCCCTGACAGCAAAATTTGAGCGGTGAACCTTTAATACCATTGCTGTGTTTTCTGTTACGGCATCAAGATAATCCTGAACGGTTGTGATATTGGTTGTACCAACTTCTACAAGGCGGGCTCCTGAAAGGGCCAGGATTTCGGGGACCCGGAAACCTCCGCCTATCTGTACCTGTTCACCCCTTGAGACAATGACCTCTTTGCCTGCCGCAAATGTATTGAGTGTAAGGTAAACAGCAGCGGCGTTATTGTTTACTACTGCGCAGCCTTCCGCGCCGGTCAGTATGTTTATGAAAAAAGGTATAAGTCCGTTCCGCTTTCCGCGTTTACCCGTCTTCAGAGAGAGTTCGAGACTGGAATACCCGGTATTGACGGCTTCGCAGTCATCCCAGGCTTCTTTCATTATCGGAGATCGGCCCATATTGGTATGCAGCAGCACCCCGGTTCCATTTATCACGGGTCGAATCCTTTTTCCGTAAAGCCTGCCGCAGAGTTTTTCGATGTTGGCATACAGTTCGCTTTCATCGTAGATTCCGCCGTCCATAATAGATTTCCTGCTGTGCTCTACTGCGCTTCGGACTGCTGCCGTAACAAGTTTTCGGCTGATTTTACCCGCCCACTGTTCCAGTCTTGGATCGTTGATGATGCTGTCCATCTGCGGAATCTTTCTCATTTCTGTGTTTTTCATGATAAACCTTTCTCTGCTCTCAATGATCGGCTCGGGTCCTTATAAAATGAAACATTTAAAAACCAGGTGATTTTGGACTAATTAAAGCCTTTAATTATTGACATAAAGGTATTAATAGGGAATAATAAGGAGTATTAAAGATTATTTATGCGAGATTACGGGAATATAGAGGAAACTTAAGGAAACAAGGAGGGTCATACCATGAAAACACTATATTCAGTTACCGAGGTTTCAGAGATACTCGGGCTTCATCAGAAAACCATTCAGCGGTTTATCAGGGAAGGAAAGATTAAAGCGAACAAGATAGGCCGCGCATGGAAGATTCATGTGGATGATCTTAAGGAATATTCACACGCGGAGCTTGCTCCGGCTGCTGACGGTACTACAAAAGGAGGCTATCCCGTGAAGGCTGACAGCCCGGTAGAAGAACGCATCGCAGTATCGGCAGTCATTGAACTGCGTAAAGCAGCGGACCGTGAGGTTTCGAGAATCTCGAACACGCTGATTGCTGTTCTTAACGGAAAGGACCCTTCCTGGGGAGAATCGCGTTATGACTTTGTCTACCAGCCGGAGAGCGGAACGGCAAGGTTTATCCTTTATGGAAAACCGGCGTTTATCAGCGCGATGATGAAAATACTTGAGCCTCTGATTTCAGAAAATGGTTAACAGGGCCGGGCAAAGCAAAAATTCAGGAGTTTAAAATGACAAAAGAAAAAACGGGGTTATCGGTCTTCAGGACTGATGCCGGAAAAGAAGAAGTACGGAGGCGATATGAGGAGGTCCTGGCAAAATGGCCGGTCCCTAATACAAGAAGATTTATCGGTGATACACATATAATCGAGTGCGGTGACACTAATGCCGAACCGCTGTTCCTTCTTCATGGAACTTTGAGCAATTCTGCTGCATGGATGGGCGACGTTAAGGAGTGGAGCAGCCGCTTCAGGGTTATAGCCGCGGACATTCCGGGTGAACCTGGTTTGAGCAGTGAGATGAGGATCTCTCCGGCTGGTGATGCATTCGAAAGATGGTTCGAGAGTCTGCTTGACGAACTTGGTTACAAAGGCAG
>QKCC01000216.1 GCA_003245835.1 Spirochaetales bacterium
TATGTAGAAATAGTCCGGTGTGCAAGCGGGAAAATAAAAAAAGGGAGCAGCCGTAAACTGCTCCCCGGTAGATTAAACAATCAATTACAATAATTATTTTCCGCTTATTGTAACGCTGATGCCGAGATTGTCGACAAAAGTCCATGGGTTGAAACCAGTATTGGTACCATCATCTCCGAAAACAGAAAAGTTCAAAGCATTCATTATTGAAGCACCATAAAAATCGACTGTCAAACCTTCCATAGCGTTCCATCTGAGCATCCAGCTCATCTGGCCTGCCCATGCAGAACTTGTTTTTGTGACATCACTAGTTGGGTTTGTTGTGGTTGCGGCTGAGGCGGTAGCGGCAGCCGGAAGAATACTTGTTCCGTCTGAAGTTGCAAGTGCTGTTGTTTCACTTGTGGTTGTTGATGTGTAGTTTTTAGTTGTGGTAGTTGTCGTAGAATGCTGTAACAGGTAGCCGCCCACAAGCTCCACTGCACCTTCTGCCATAACAATCTTTGTTGAAGTAGGTATATAAAAGTTGTTCGTAACAGACGACATGTCCGATACTTTACCGTCAGCCCAGGTTGTTGTTGTTACATCCGTCCGGCTGCCTTCAAAATTACCGGGACCGATGGTGTCTGTACTTGCGGTAACTTCATTAACCAGCGACTGATCAATCCAGCTTACATTAGTAGTTGTTACCATATTATCGGAAGTAGTCCCTCCAAACATCATAGTCGGATGGTAGAATACACCGCTTGAAACACTCAATGTGCCTGCAGCATTATGCAGGTCCATGACGCCTCCGAATTCCAAATCAATAACATTATACATTGTTGAGGTTGGTGCGGTTACAGATTCTGAATAGGTATAAACTGATTTATCGGCTGAAGCATCGATTGACTCGTTATATGTAACGCTCTTGATACCGGCATTATTCTGGGAAACCAGATTTAGCATATATCCGAGCTGTCCCCTTGTTCTAACCGAGAAAATATCGGCTACGATAATTTCGGGGTCGATCAGTGCGTCAAGTCCTGCTATAAAATCCGAATTCTTGAAGTTAGCAGGATCCAGCGCATAAGCAGTTCCTGCTAAAGCTGTATTTGTTGCGAGCGTCCTGAAGGCGGCCTGATTGTAGGTGGCTTCCGCCGCAAGAATACCCGCAGCAGCTTGAGCGTCCCATCCGGCAGTAGACATTGCCTGTCCGACAACCTGTGTTATTGTATTTGTTTTTGTTGCATCAGTGATACCTGTCAAATTATTGGCAGTATAGGATGTAGTCATCGCCGGATTATATACGCCGGCAACGGTCTGAGCCTGGCTGCCGACAGCGACATCAGCCTTGATAGGCATTGAAAAATCACCGATTGCGAAGGGAATATGACCCCTTACACCGAGAAGCCAGTCTGCGGATGACGTATAGGGTTCCCACTTGACTGCGCCGTCTTCGCCGTTTCCGTAGTAAACAGTTTTTGATGTGACAGCATCAGCAGGTGTAACATATGCAGTTTCGGTTGCAGCATTTGAGGTGTAGGTGTACATGTATCCACCGCCCAGCGCTCTTGTGCTGCTGTTAACAAATCCGTAAATTGAGGCTCCGAGGATACCCAAATCTACACCGGCGCCGCCGTAGTAGGTGGACTGAGCAGTGTAATCGGTATAATCCTCACTGCTTATCCAGGAATAGTCTGCAGTACCGACAGTGCCGACTGCATCTACAGTAGTAGCGGAGTAATCAGTATAATTGGATTCTCCGCCTGCTATATTGAGATTATCATCCTGTGCAAATACGAATGAGCCGAGCACCCCTCCCCTGAAACCGAAAAGTTCACCGGTTGCACCCAGCTTATAAACACCCATGGTTGTTCCGTCAATAACGGTAGTATCAGTAAAAGGATTTAAAAACTGGTTTACATACGCTGTTCCGCCAAGATAATCGTACTCATAGTTTCCGTATGCTGTAAAAATAGAGTAACCGGTGTAATTCGACAGCTCACCGGGTGAAAGAATGATGGTGTCAATTTCGTCGTAGTACACTCCGTTTGTTACAGCGCTCATCATAGATCTGGGAACCTGCACGAAGGTCCCGAACAGAATATCATTCGGATTCGTCCATGTCGACTCCTGAGCGAAACCTGACGTGAGTACCAGCAGGACAAGTGCTGCTACCAACAAGGTAATTCGTTTCATAAAAATTCTCCTTAAATAGATTTACATTAATGATACTACATTAATTTGCTGATTTCACCTTTTTTTAAAACTATTTCTTTTATCATATTGTCTGACATTGACATATTCTGATATTCTGCATATACTTATATTACAATCAACAAAAGGAGACGTATATGGGTTATAAGAGTCCTTTATATGAAACAGTTGAAACCACTGCTACCGATGTATGGAACGATTCATGCTCGATAGAGGAATTAAATTATGCTATTGAAAACGGAGCAACAGGTGCTACTACGAACCCTGTAATAGTAGGAAATGTGCTGAAAAAAGAGATGCATCTTTGGAAAACCCGAATAGCTGAACTGGTCAAAGAGATGCCTGAAGCGTCCGAAATTGACATAGCCTGGAAACTCAATGAAGAAATGGCAGTCAAGGGCGCTGCACTTCTGAAACCGGTATTTGATAAATCCAGCGGAATGAAAGGACGGATAAGCATTCAAACAAATGCGCAGGACTACCGTAACTGGAAAAAAATGTCGGAGCAGGCAATACACTTCAACACACTCGCTGAAAATATGATGGTCAAAATGCCGGTAACAGCCGCTGGCGTGAAGGCAATCGAGGAGGCTACCGCCGCGGGAGTCAATATAAACGCTACAGTCAGCTTCACAGTTCCGCAGGCCCTTGCCGTAGCAGAAGCCGTTGAACGCGGCCTTAAACGCAGAGAAGCCGAAGGCAAAGACACCTCAACGATGACCCCTGTCTGTACCATAATGGTAGGCAGAATGGATGACTGGCTCAAGGTTATTCAGAAAAAGGAAAACATTGCAGTAACTCCGGGCGCTATCGACTGGGCCGGTGTAGCTGTTTTCAAAAACGCATATAGGATTTACAACGAACGCGGATACAAAACCAGGCTTCTTTCAGCGGCTTACCGGAACCACCTTCAGTGGAGCGAGTTTATAGGTGGAGATGTTGTGCTGACTATACCGTACGAATGGCAGAAAAGGTTCAATTCTTCGGATGTTGAAGTAAAGCCGAGAATGGATAATCCCGTGGATCCTGCGATTATAGCTGAACTCAGGAAAAAATTCCCGGACTTCGTCAGAGGCTATGATGCAGACGGAATGAAGCCTGAAGAGTTCGAGCACTATGGAGCTGTGCAGCGAACGCTCAGGGGATTTATCGCAGGATACACGGATTTATTGAGCGTCATACGGGATTTCATGATTCCGAACCCGGACGCATGATTTCAGGCATTCGATATCTCTTCCTTGTTTTACCCTGCCGGGATAAGTTCCGGCAGGGCTTTTTATAACAGCGGGGCAATAATCCGGAAAATGGAATTCCTGAGCTTCTTTATAAAACTCAGATTTTCACATTCTTCCATCGTAACCTTTCGGCAGCAGTTCAGATCTTCCTCAAATATATTCTTCAGGATTCTTGCCTTCTCGGCATCGTAAACAACCGCATTAATTTCATAATGAAGGTGCAGACTGCGCATATCCATATTGCACGTGCCCGCAGTTGCTGTTTTTCCATCGGCGATAAGGTATTTACTATGGTAAAAACCATTCTGGTACTGGTAAAACTCAACCCCGGACTCTATCAGTCTTTCGTAATAGGTCTGTGCCACCCAGAACGGCACCCATTTGTCCGGCGGCGTTCCCGCCATAATAACCTTCACCCTGACACCCGAAAGAGCAGCGGTGATCATGGCCTCTTCCAATGACTCGTCTATGATAAAATAGGGACTTGCAATAAGGATTTCTTCGTTCGCATTCGAAATCATATTGAAATACAGATCTTTCAGGCTGTGCCAGTCCGAGTCCGGGCCGCTGGTCACAATCTGGATTGCAAGTTCACCATGCGTTTCAGTCGGCAGGCTTATGTAATCACGTTCGGATTTCACCTTTCCGCCGCTGTTTTCCCAGTCAGCAAGAAATACCGCCTGCAGAAGACTTACGGTATCACCCGTGAGCTTCAGATGCGTGTCCCGCCAGCTCTCAAAGCGTGCTCCGCCGTCAATATACTCGCTTCCGATATTCATCCCGCCCGTATACGCCTTAATACCGTCAATTACTGCAATCTTCCTGTGGTTGCAGTAGTTCAGGAGCCAGCCGCTGAGCGGGTTGAGCGGATCAAGAAAATAGCGCATCTGTATACCTGCGCTGCGGAGCCTGCGTTTATAGTCCCTGCTCATCATCCGGAAGCAGCCCACCCCGTCGAATAGAATTCGTACTTCAACGCCTTGCCCGACCTTCTGCTTCAGGATTTCAAAAATCCGTTCACCAAGCGAATCCGACTTCCAGATGAAATATTCCATATGGATTGATTTTCGGGCGGATTCGAGATCTGCCAGAAGATCATTGAACAGGTGTTCGCCGCTATCGTAAACGCTCAGGTGATTGTTCATAGTCATGATTGCACCGCTGCTGTTCAGCAGCATCCGTACATTCTTGACCGCGTCATTTTCGTACTCGGAAGGGATTGCGCTGAGAAATTTCTGCTGCTTCTCGATCAGGTCACTCAGATTTGATTTAAAAATCCTCTCAGGGATATGCTTTACAATCTTTCGCTTTTTCCAGTTAACTCCGCCAAGCAGGTAGATCGGAATCCCGATCACCGGCAGAAAATATATTACAAGCAGCATGGCGAGCGACCATGTCGGATTTCTGTTATCAAGAAGAATTCTCAGCGTTATCGCGAAGACAATGAGGTAAAAGATAATATTAAGGTAGTATCCGATTGAAAAGTGATGAAAAAATGACAGAAAGGGCATATGCTACTCCTTCCAGTTCAGCGAGCGTTCAACAGCCATGTTCCACAGCCTGTATTGTTCTTCCCGCTGTGCTTCATCCATTAAAGGGGTCCACCTTCGATCTTCAGCCCAATGGTGCTTCAGATCATCAAAGCCGGCCCAGAACCCCGAGGACAGTCCGGCCGCATATGCCGCCCCGAGAGCAGTAGTCTCGGTAACCACCGGGCGGACAACGGGAACACCGAGCATATCAGCCTGGAACTGCATGAGCAGACTGTTTGCGGTCATTCCGCCGTCAACTTTCAGCGAAGGTATGCTGATTCCGGCATCCAGCTGCATCGCATCGAATATTTCGCGCGTCTGAAAAGCAGTGGATTCAAGCACTGCCCGTGCTATATGTGATTTATCAGCGTAGCCGGTCAACCCGGTTATGACTCCGCGGGCATCCGGCCTCCAGCGCGGCGCAAATAATCCTGAAAAAGCCGGTACAAAGTACACCCCGCCGTTGTCCGCAGCCCCGAGCGCGAGTTTCTCGATTTCGGATGAGCTGCTTATCAGCCCTAAATTATCCCTTAACCACTGCACAAGCGAACCGGCTACTGCTATTGAACCCTCGAGCGCATATACAGCCGGCTGACTTCCCACCTTATACAGAAGAGTTGTGAGCATACCGTAATTCGATCGGACGGGTTTTGTTCCGGTGTTGGCGAGCATAAAACAGCCGGTTCCATAGGTATTTTTGGTTGTACCGGGATCAAAGCAAGCCTGACCGAAGATCGCCGCCTGCTGATCACCGAGGATTCCGCAGACAGGGACGGCCGCCCCGAAGGCACCTTCCTTTTGTGTAAAGCCGTAGGGTTCGGCAGGAATTGAAGATACAATATCGGGCAGGACTTTACGCGGCACGCCGAAGTGACCAAGAAGCTCATCATCCCAGTTTAAAGTTTCAAGGTCCATCAGCATAGTCCGGCTGGCATTGGTTACGTCGGTAATATGAACCCCGCCGTTCACTCCGCCGGTAAGGTTCCAGGCAAGCCAGCCATCGACTGTACCGAAAAGCGCCCGCCCTTCAGCTGCGGCCTTTGCCGTTTCGGCTGAATTCCGGAGCAGCCACTTCATTTTGGTACCGGAAAAATAGGTTGCAAGCGGAAGCCCCGTCTGCTCACGGAAGCGGTCCGCCCCGCCTTCGGCTGCGAGCGCAGCGGTAATATCAGCGGTCCGGGTATCCTGCCAGACGATCGCATTGTGAAGGGGTTTTCCGGTGTTCCCGTCCCAGGCTACGGTTGTCTCACGCTGATTTGTAATCCCGACAGCAGCAAGCTCGCTGCCGCTGACCCCGCTCTGCGAAAGAACCTTTCGGATCACTTTTTCTGTATTGGCCCATATCTCAAGCGGGTCATGTTCGACCCATCCCGGTTTCGGAAATATCTGCCTGTGCTCAATCTGCGCCGAGGAAACCTCGCTTCCTGATTTGTCAAAAATTATGAATCTTGTACTGGTTGTGCCCTGATCAATTGCCCCGATGTAGTTCTGCCGCATATAACACTCCTGATAACTTTTTTTATTCTATGATTTATTCTATTCTCTAATTTTAATTACATCAACAATCATTTCCGAACCTCGCGGCTGTCTTGTTCTTCGGAACGGAACTCGGTATATTCTTCCATATGGAAACAATCGAGATCAGGATTGACTCGCTGTCTCACGGCGGCGCAGGCGTAGGACGGCACGAAGGTATTGTCTACTTTGTTCCTTTCAGCGTCCCCGGAGATCTGCTGGAAATTCAAATAACCAAAACAGAAAAGCGCTACAGGGAAGCTGAAATAGTCAGGATCATTGAACCGTCCCCGGACCGGAAGGAACCGCCGTGTCCGTATTTTGGGCAGTGCGGCGGCTGTGACTGGCAGAATATTACATACGAAAAACAGGTTGAAGCAAAAGTACAGAGTCTGCATTCAGCCCTGGCTAAAAACAGGCTCGGCGCCGAGACTGGAAAAATTCTTCCTGTAATCAAATCACCGCAGCAGTATAATTACCGCCGCACAGCACGGTTTAAAATAGGACTGACAGATGACGGGCGGACCGCCGCAGGCTTCTACCGGGCCGCAAGCCGTAATATGATCGCGATAGAGCGCTGCATGCTTCTCGATGAAAAAATAAACAAAAGCCTGCTGAAGGTTGAAATCAATAAAGAAGGCCTCAGGGGTGTCGATCTGTTTCTTGATCGGGACGGCACAGTAAAACCGTTCTACCGCTTTTCAGAAAAAGATCCGGGGGCCGATTTTGTGCAGGTCAATCCCGGGGTGAATGACCGCCTTGTTGAACATATAGCACGAGAGGTCCGCACAAGGCTCGGAAAAAACAGGGTTAAGCCGGGAAAGGCAAAAATCCTGGACCTTTACTGCGGGGACGGTAACCTCAGCCTTCAGTTCGCTGACACAGCGGAAGTCATAACCGGCTGGGACAGCTGCCGTACAGCTGTCGAGCGGGGCCGCATCGCTGCGGAAAAGCTGACATCTGAGGGCAGCAGCTGCCGGATAAAATTCTTTGAAGCAGATGTGGCGCATTCATGGAAGAAGATTGCTGACTTTGCAGCTCATGCCGACTGCCTTATTCTCGATCCGCCGCGTCGGGGGCTGAAAGACCAGGCTGAAAGGCTCGCAAGGCTTAATATACCGCTGATCATCTATATCTCGTGCTCACCGCCGGACCTTGTTCGCGATCTTGTTGTGCTGACCGAATCCGGGTATAAAATTGAGTCGCTTCAGCCGCTGGACATGTTCCCCCAGACCTGGCACATAGAGACGGTTGCAGTACTGAGCAGATAAAACAATAAAAAACCTGCCGGGCAGCCCCGGTATTCAGAGGCTTCCTATCCCGGTCCGAAAAATGCCGGACCGTCCTGCTTATGAACCGGAACGCCTGCAAAGCCGATTCACGCAGAAGCGGCCCTGTTCCACGAACTTTCATCACTCAATCCCAGCACTGACTCCCGCTGCTTCAAAAAAGAGAGAGAGCATTCTGCCCCCTCTCTTTCAACAGCACGTGACTGGTTAAAAAGATATCGGGTACTGACCGAATTTATTAACAGTCTCAATCATAGCCATAAGCGAATCCACAGGAATGGGATACATGATGGTGTTGGAACTCGAAAGGATGTAACCGCCGCCGGCAGCGCCGTCTTTGATGCATTGCTTAGTCTCTGCTATGACCTCATCTCTTGTTCCAAAAGGAAGTGTCCGGCCACAGTCAACATTACCCATGATTGTTATCTTGTCGCCGTACAAATTCTTGACCTCAGCAAGCTTCATACCAGCATAGGGTTCACAGCTCTGAAAGGCGTCAATATTCATTCCGAAAAACATATCCGCAATCGGCATAATATTTCCATCGCTGTGCTTCATTACTTTTACCCCGTTCGCATGACAGTAATCAGCTATAGCATTAACCTGGGGAACCATGAACTCTTCGATATAGTACGGAGGCATTATAGGACCTGAATTCATTGCCCAGTCTACTGCAATAAGTACTCCGTCGACGCCGCATTCCACATAGCCTTTGGCAGCTTCAAGGCCCACAGCAGTATAGGCTGCAATAAGCCTCTTATTGAGCTCAGGTTCCATTAGAGCAAGCGCCATAAATTCTGTATACCAGCTGCGTCCGGACGGGATGAAGTTAGGAATCTTTGCCATATGGAACAGGTCTTCTCCCTTTTTGCGGGCCAGTCTTGTAGAATCAAAACAGCTTTCGTGAATTTTACCGGCAGTTTTTTCAAGATACGTTATATGCTCTTCAATGGCTTTGGTTCCGCCCTGCTTTTCAAAAGAGTCAATTTCCATAACAATCTGTCGGTCCTGCTCATAGGTAAATTTCCGCCAGTGACCAGTAGCCTGATCGACTTCTTTCCAGCCGTCAGCTGATATTTCGGTAATCTTCATTACCTCGTCTACAGGTGGATCAAGTTCCGTAGTGAAAAGATCATGGCCGATCTTTTTAACCACATCTACAGTATCCTGGGCGAATCTTTCGACAAATTCATCACGGCGACCCTGTGAGACAAGCTCGGCGGCTTTCATATACATCGATCCTTCCCCGGTAATCGCATCTCTGCCCAATATTTCGCTTGAAGCATGAGGCATAATGTGCATTTCACCCATCGGGACTCGATCCGCTTCCTTATGATCAAACGCGAGTAATACTCTTTCTTTTGATGTCATTTATTTTCCCCCTACCTACGAAAACTGAATCAGAGCCTTCACAATGGTCTTGTCATTGTGAATGTCTTTAAATGCTTGAGATACATTCTCCACCGGATAAACCCTGCTTACCAGTTTTTTAAGTTTATTGTTAATTTTTCCCTGATTTAATATTTCAGCAGCCGCTCGGAAGTGATTGTACGGATGAATCCGGACACCCTTGAGTTCTATTTCTCTTAAAACTACCGAAACTACGTCCACCTTGAATCCCTGGTTCGGAATACCGATCAAAACAATCGTTCCGCCTGAGCCGCAAGCTTTGGTCATATTGTCCCAGCCGGCCTGAGTTCCGGATACTTCAAAAACCCTTTTAAAGCCTTTTCCTCCGGAAAGAGCAGAGACTTTGGCATCGTAATCAGGGTCGAGGGCATTGAGAACCGTGTATCCCATTTCCCGACCGAATGCTATCCGCTTTTCATCGACATCTGTAAGAATAATTTTACCTGCACCGTTATATTCCGCCATTACAGCAAGCATTAACCCTATTGTTCCTGCGCCGATTATAAATATATCCTCACCGGCTTGTAGTCCGCTTCGTCTGATGTCATGAACGGCTACAGCGAGCGGTTCAAGCAGCGCCGTCACCTCCGGGTCAGCTTCCTTATTGAGCTTTACAAGTCTTTCTGCTTTGATTTTCACATATTCAGCGTAACAGCCGTCCTTATGTACCCCGTAAATCGAAACATTTTTGCAGAGGTTTTCATGACCGCTCATACAGTGTTCGCAGTAACCGCAGGAATTCAGCGGATGCCCGGAAACCCTGTCGCCGATACTGAAACCGGTGACGTTGGTGCTTTTTATATCCGCAAGTTCACCGTAAAATTCATGACCTAGCACCATCGGCGGTTTCGCAGTCGGATGTTTTCCTTCAAAAATATGCACATCGGAACCGCAGACTCCGACATACTTAACCTTTATTAAAGCCTCACCTTCTTTTAGTTCAGGAATTGGCTCTTCCTGTATACTCATTTCATTAAAGGCTGTCATCTTAACAATCTTCATTTCATTCTCCATTCTATTCGTACCAATTATTGACCTTAGAGGTAGTTTTTCTGACGACAAGCTGCACATCAAGTTCTGTACTCAACGAGACCTGTTTGCCGTTAATGATATCTACCAGGATATCAACACCAGTCTGTCCTTTTTTAAGTGTAGACTGATTAATTGTAGTAAGCGGAGGATTCATAACCTTCGCCATCGCAATATCATCAAAACCTACGACAGAAATATCTTCCGGAATACGTAATCCCATTTCCTGCACTGCATTCATTACGCCGAAAGCCATAAAATCCCCGGCTACGAATACTGCGGTAGGTTTGATTTTATTCACCATCTCTTTCATTATCAGGTAACCGCTATCAATATTATTGGCGCCCTCCGCTATCAATAACGGATCCACCTGAATACCGTTCTTTTTCAAGGCATCTGTATAGCCTCTGTACCTGTCTGCACTGCTCGACAGAATGTCCGGTCCGTTGATGAAACATATTTTTCTGTGCCCGAGACTGATGAGGTGTTCTGTTGCAATCATTGCCCCTTTGTAATTGTTAACACAGACATGCGGGACCTTATCAACTTCCGGCATCCGTGAAGTTAAAACGTAGGGAATACGAGTTTCTTCGATTTTCTCAATTATATCCCGATGATTTAGCCCAGGACTGATTACAAGAAGTCCGTCTACCCTGTCCTGATATATAACATCCAGGTAATTATCTGAACGGCAGTATAATAGCAGAATATAGTATCCGAGCTTATCAGCTTCCTTAAAAATACCCCGGATAATCTCCTCATAGAATGGGTTCATAAACACATAATCAATATCATGCGGAATAAACACACCTATAGTATTATTTTTTTGGATGGACATACCCTTTGCCAGCGCGCTCGGCTGGTAATTGTACTTTTTACAGGTTTCAAGAATTCTCTCCCGGGTTTCAGGGAGAATATCGCTTTTATTATTGAGTGCTCTTGAAACAGTAGTTTTAGAAACTCCCAGCTCTTTTGCGATATCAGCAATTGTATATTTCTTCCTGTCTTTAGCTTGATAAACCATAATCCATCCTTAAATATAATTTACACAGAATTTTATCCTGTTGTTAATCGTCCTGCACCATCTATACACCAGAATCTAAATCGTTCACATCTTACATCTATTTTCACTCCTTACTCTATCCTTCTGGAAAATTCGTCATAAACATGCAAACTTTACAAATAAAATACCTGAAAGAACGCAGACCAGTCTGAACGGTAAAATATTTCTTTCCGCTGCTTAAATTCCTGATACACCTTCCTCTACCGATTTCTGAAAACGGTGGCAGGCCTGCTTAAGACCGTCATCCTGCTGAAATACCGCAAATGCTCCGGTAGTACAGCCGTCAGCCCCGTTCTTTGCGCAGTAGACTGCCTTCTGAATATCGATGCCCCCGTCTACAATTATTTTGAAATCCGCATTGTATGCCTTTCTGAGTTCATTAAGTTTCGCGATTCGTTCGTATGTATCGCTTAAAAAAGGCTGCCCCACAAAGCCAGGTTCAACCGCCATAATTACAACCAAATCACAATACATAATAAAAGGTTTGATAACCTCAACATTCTGACTGGGGTTGATTACAACACCGGAGTTCATCCCGGCTTCGCGGATGGCCATCAGCAGGCGTTTGGAAAAGCGGGTTGCATCACAATGGAAACTTAGATTGTCCGCCCCGGCTTTTTTCATCGGTTCTATATAGTCCCCCGGGTTTGTGACCATCAGATGCACATCGGCAACCATCTGCGGATAGGCCGTTTTCAGTTCACCTACTATCTTTGGGGTCAGCAGCATATTAGGAAGGTAGTTACCGTCCATTATATCAATATGAAACCATGAAGCACCGCCTGCAACAATTGCATCCGTTTGTTCCTTCATAGTCAGAAAATCACAATATGCAAGCGAGGGTGCATTTATAAACATAAATAGCTCCTTACGATTTATACACCTGAGTATGCCAGGAAACCGCCGTCTACAGGCAGTACCACCCCGGTCACAAAACTGGACATTGCCGGATCGCACAGAAACAACAGTGAACCAAGCAGTTCATCAGGGACTCCGAACCTTTTGTAGGGTGTATGATTTATTGCGCGCTGCGCCCTCGGTGTATAATCGCCAGTTTCTTTATCCATAAGCAGCGCATGGTTCATCTTTGTCATAAAGTACCCCGGAGCAATAGCATTCGCGCGTACTCCGACAGGCGCCAGGTGAACCGCAAGAAACTGTGTCAGATTTGCAACAGCCGCCTTCGCAGCGGAATAAGCAGGAACCTGTGTCATCGGTCGGAAAGATGACATCGATGCAATATTTATAATTGATGCCTGCTCCTGATTCTCTATCAGCTGTGGTAAAAAAACCTGGGTGGGAATAAATGTCCCCATAAAATTAAGATTAAGAACAAACTGAAAACCCTCAGTTGTCAGATTAAATATATTCAGCGGGTCAAGGTCAGGATCCTTTAGGAGGTCGGGAGTCAGGTATTCGGTTGTGTTGCCTCGCATGTTGTTTCCGCCGGCACCATTTAATAGAGTATGAACTGTTCCAAATTCCGCCTTCACTGCATCCGCGGCTTTTACGACACTGTCTTTATCCAGAACATCACACTGAAGTGCAATTGCAGTGCCCCCTTCCGAAGTAATCTCGTCAGCAACTTCCTGCGCTGAGCTACGGTCAATATCCAGCAAAGCCACTTTAAAACCATTTTGAGCCAGACCCTTTGCAAACCCGGCGCATAAAACACCGCCCCCGCCGGTCACAGCTGCAATTTTACCTTCAAAATTCAAATACCTGTTCATTCGATGCTCCTTCTCCGCCTGTTAAAATTTAATGACAATTTTACAGGCGTCACTTGCCTTATCGTAGAAAAGTTCAAAAGCTTTTTCATATTCTTCGAGCTGAAAGCTGTGCGAAACATATTTCTTCAGCATTTCCATTCGGTTCCCAAGGTCAGCAATCACTTTGGGAAACATCTGATACTGATGCCTTGTCCCGCAGATAGTCAATTCCTTCATGTTGATCGGCATACAGTTGATTGACACCGGGGTAGCCGCAAACGACATCGGAACAATTGTTCCTGCGGTTGCCGCGAGCTCGATTGAATCAGGCAGTAAGGCAGGAATTCCGGCGGCATCAAAGATAACATTCGGACCTGACCCGTTCGTAATTTCCATAACCCGATTCTTATAATCTTCCCCGGCTGGATTGATGATATAATCGGCGCCGAACCCCTGAGCGAATTTTAACCTATTTTCACTTACCTCAGATACAATAACGGCTGCGCCTATCCGTTTTGCGGCATCCAGCACGCTGATGCCTATGGGACCCGCCCCGTGTATCAACACAAAATCTCCGGGAAGTGTGCCTGCCCGTGCGTTAGCCTGGGCACCTATTGTACACGGCTCGATTGCTGCGGCAAGTTCGTACGGAATATCATGAGGCAGCAGGTGAAGCCGGTCCGCTTTGCACACCATGTACTCGCAAAACCCGCCGTCGACATGCACGCTGGTGACCCTGAGTTCACGGCATACATTGTGGCGTCCCCGCCTGCACGCATGGCATTTGCCGCAGTATTGAATAGGTTCAACTATCACCCGGTCTCCGGATTTCAGGCTGCCTACCGCGGAGCCGACCTCTTCGACACAGGCTGCGATTTCATGACCTGGAATGCGCGGGTATGTTGCGGCTGCATTACCGCCGTGCAGCAGGTGTATATCCGAACCGCAGATACCGACCGCCATTACCCGGATCAGTACATCATCCGGATTTTTTATTGACGGCTTTTCTACAACCTTTTTCCCGTATATTCCCGGACTCTCTACAACAATCGCCTTCATCTTTGCCATACTTGTATCTTCCGTCCTCTTCTATGACAGCAGGTTGGGAATAAACATGATGATGTTCGGAACATAAGCCATTACAAGCATAATCAGAATCAGAACTCCGATGTACGGAAGAGATTCTTTCGCATAATCTTCAATTTTCACCCCGGCAATTGATGTAGTAACAAACATCTGGCTGCCGAACGGAGGTGTAATACCTGCTATAGTGAGGTTGATACAGATAATAATACCGAAATGCACAAGGTTGACACCCATAGCCGCGGCTGCAGGAACCAGCAGGGGCCCGAGCAGAATCATTGCTGCGCCGCCGTCAAAGAAACAGCCGACAACAATGAGCAGAATGTTTACTATCAGCATAAACATCCATTGGGAAGATATATTTGAAATTATGAACTCCGACAATATCATTGGAAGGCGTTCCCATGTCAGGAAGGCTGAAAACGCCTTGGCACCTGCAAGTATGAACATAACACCGGCAGTGGCTTCAACAGATTCCTTTATGATAGGCTTGATATGGTGTATCTTTAATTCTTTATAGAAGAAAACACCAATAATAATTGAATAAACAATGCATATAGCTCCGGCCTCAGTAGGTGTGAACATACCAAAACGAAGCCCGAGAACAATACCAAACGGAACAAGCAATGCCCAGATTGCATCTTTTAAGGCACGTGCAAAATCGATTACCGTAACGCGTTCAACACGTGAAGGTTTATAATGCCGCTTCTTTGATATGATTGAAGTCAAAAGCAGCAGGGCAGCCATCATTACCAAACCCGGAAGATATCCGGCGTAGAACATCTTGGCAATTGATACATCTGATACCGATGAATAAAGAATTAGTATGATTCCAGGGGGAATGATCGGGGTTATACATGAAGATGCTGCTGTGACAACGCATGAGAATGGTTTGCTGTACCCTAGACGCTCCATTTCCGGTACCAGCATTTTTGTCTCCATCGCGGCATCCGCATTTGCAGAACCCGACAGCCCACCCATCAGAGTACTGAGTACTATATTTACATGGCCGAGTCCGCCGGTCATGTGGCCAACCAGCATATCGGCAAGATTCATCAGCCTTCGTGTAATTCCTGCGTAATTAAAGATTACCCCTGCCGCAACAAAGAATGGAATTGCCAAATAAACGAAAGAAGACATGGCTGCAACCATTTTCTGTACGATCAGCGTAATGTCCATTGCGTTGGGTCCGAACAGAAAATATACTGCTGAAGAAATCAGCATTGAATATGCAACAGGTACCTTTAAAAAGAAAAGCACGAATAATATTACAATCGGAAAAATAGTCCAGAATTCCACTTAAAAACACTCCTTATATAGTGAATGTGCCTGTATTAGCGACGAGAATTAAATCAAGCCCGATCTTCGAGGGCTGCTTCCTCGATTTCTTGATTCCGAATCGTCATAATTAAAAACTTGCCCGAGTAATATGCAAGAATCATACATGCAAGAGGAATCGATATATCAATAAAGAAAAATGGAATATGCAGTATTCCGGTTGGTCGGGACCAGGCCTTTATAGAAAACTGTATACCCCATACAACAAGGCAGATATTTGTTATGAATACCAAAGCATACGTGAAGATTTGTACTCTTCTGTGGTTTTTAGGCGCCAGCCGGTTCACAACCGCATCAATTGCAATCAAACCCTGTTCACTGTAAAGGAGACAAGCTCCGAAAAATACAGTCCAGCTGAATAATAAATACGCCACCTCTTCTGTCCAGGCAAAAGATTTACTGAAGAGATAACGGGAAAATACATTCACAACTATTAATAGAACCATAGCTGTAAAAGCAGTTCCTCCTACTATAAATTCCAGTTTCTTAAGAAACTTATCAATCTTTTCCAATTCCCGTATCCGCCTTCTTTGATTTAATATTCGGGAAGTCCGGGTTCAATGAACCTTTCAGACTTCCCGACTGAACACAAACTATATTATTTTGCTAATGCTGCTTTGATTTCTTCATAGATTCCGGGAGTCCACTCCGGGAACTGCTTCGGTGTATCCTGTGCAGCCTGAATGAACTCTGTTTTATCGATGTCGATTATTTTAACTCCGGCATCCAGAAGTTTATTGATGTAATCCTGTTCGACGCCGAGTGCAAGTTCAATAGCCTTTTTGGGATAAGCCGAACCTACAGTATCCAGAGCATCCTTGGCTTGCTGAGGCAGGTTTTTATAAACTTCTGCACTCATAACGATCGCTGTTGAAGCCACCAGGTGCTCGGTTTTGATTATGTATTTACAGGGCTCATAAAGTTTGGCTGAGTAAAGAAGAGCATAAGGCGACTCTGCACCGTCCGCAACACCCTGAGACAGGGCCTGATAAACTTCACTCCAGGCTGTGTTGGTTGCATTACCGCCGAGTACACGAACAACCTCATTCCAGCCCTTGGTTGGTGCACAACGGATTTTAAGTTTTCCTATATCTGCACGGGAGTGAACTTCTGTATTTACAATAAGATTTCTGGTTCCGAAATAATGAAGGTCGATAATATGCAGACCTTTCTCTTCGAGCTGCGCACTCAACCTCTGTCCGACATCCGACTTCCAGAACTTCTCAATCTGGTCCGGTGTCTGAATCAGGTAAGGAGCCATGCCGGCGGCGAAGTCAGGAACATAGTTTGCAAGATATGACAGGTCGCAGTCAACTACAACCGGTTCACCCTGAGAAGCCATCTCGAGAACATCAGGAGTAGGCCCTATTGCTTCTGAAGGGTACAGGTCGTAAGTGATTGTACCACCGGACTTTTCACTGATCTCCTTAAAGTATGCGTCGTACCACTTATACTCCGGGTCACTACTTGATTTAACAAAATTGAATTTCAGGTTAACTGCCCCCTGCCCAGCATCCTGCTGCCCTGAAGCCCAAGCAGTAAACAATACCGCTGTTGACAGCACTAACAGAAGAATAATTTTCTTCATTCTTTCCTCCTAAGTAATTTACGGTTCAAACACCGCGTAATCGGTTACGGTACCGGTTACGTAACCGGTACCGTAAGATCCACTCTAAGCCCAAAATTACCAGCTGTCAAGTTTTTTTATAAGAAATACTTTGTAAATAATTATTTTAATATGAAAATTCAGCTAAATCATGAACGATTTACTTTGCTGATGCTTATTGATACCGGAAGTTATTTTAATAAGATAAACACCTGTTCACGATTTTAAATATTACCGAACCATCGCTTTTCAGCCTCTGTAAATTCTGCGAAGGATTTCCGGATCGGCTCTAACCTGTTATCATTAACCCCTTCAAGTATTTCAGTATTGAGCCATGTATCTATGATATTGATCGCGCTGTTTACACCCAGAAGAGTATATCCAAGGCATAGGACATTTGCCCTGTTGATTGCTTTTGCCATTTTCGCCGCAAAAGTGGTTTCAACCACAGCGGCATATACACCCTGGAATTTATTTGCGGTTATAGACATACCCATGCCTGTTCCGCAGAACAGCAGGCCCTGCTCATATTCTCCTGACTGAATCCTTCCTGCCAGTTCGGCAGCGATTTTATAGTAGCCGCCGGTCTGCTCAAGTGAAGTGTTTCCGACATCTTCGATTTCATATCCCCTGCTGGCGAGAAAACTTTGTATTTTCTCTCTGAAATACAATCCTGACGGATCAGCCGCAAGATCAGCCCCAAATATTATTTTCCTGTTCAATTTGTCCTCCTGTGCAATTAATAAGGTTAGAATTTCACTTTTTACAACAAAATCTTACGATTCTTTCCACATTCTTCTTACGCAGTCATGAGCCATTTTTATTCCAGTAAACCCGGTAAAACTTGCTTCTTCGATACAAATCCAGCCGTCAAATCCATCATGTTTTAAAAAACTTAAAACTTCCTCATTCGGGGTTACACCAGTACCGATCAATGCAGGAGAAAATTTACCCATCTCTGACATATCTGAGATATGCAGAGTCTCAACCATATCAATTACCTTTCCAAGCACCCGAACAGGGTCTTCGCCTCGGGCTGTCACATTACCTGTATCAAAATTGATTCCAATCGGCAACTCTCTGTCTTTTATCAGACTGCATATTTTAAGAAAAACATCTGTTGAAGCGCTGAAATCCCCGAACTGCCAACTGTCAAGATTGACCTGATTCTCAAAAACGGGTCGGACTTTGTATCTTTCACCGTAGGCTGCAATTATCTCGAAGCAATCCAGGACTCTGGCTAAACCTGTTTCCAAATTCATTCCAGGGTAGGCCTGCCCTGATAAAATTCTTATAAATTTTATACCTAAATCTGAACACACAGAAATATCATGCTGGAGTCCCATAATCTCTTTTTCTCTCAGTTCTGGCTCTGGCTGGGTGAAATCAGGATATGCCGACATTAAAACAGATTTTATTTTATTCGCTTCGAGTTCATTTGCTGTCTTTTTTATAAACTCCGCAGAATGGTTTCTGAGAAACCTGTTACTCAGATCGGCACCGTCAAAGCCCAGTTTCGCAGCTTCTTCAAACCATGCACCGAGGGACATCCTTCCCGAATCAATACAATCGAAAATTGAAACAGGCAGGCAGCTTAACTGCATTGGTAAGTAAAGACAACGGTGGCATTTTTCATGCGCATCAGTTTTTTATATTCCCGCTTCTCTTCCCTTAGCGAGAATGCGGATATGTAAATAGCTTCCCATGCGAAAACCCATCCGCCTATAAGCATCCCTTCAATAAGAATTCCTGTAAATGTATTTTCCGGAAGCAGCGGACTGGCGACTGAAGAGCCCCATAAAAGTACAATTGCGACAATAATGCTCTTTGCTATTGTAAACCAGGTAGACTTAAGCCCTTCACCCTGCGCAAGAAGCTCAGAGTTAAAGTAATTCGAATAGCTTTCCTTAATGGTTTTCTCGCGTTCGGAATCGGGAGTATCCTCCGCGATATCGAATTCAAGCTCGATTTTCTCTTTGAGCGGGATCTGCTCGAAGCATTCTTCAATAAAATTGTATAAATCCGGGTTGATATCACGCTTCCTGTAGCGGGCGTTATCCCACTCGTGGTAGTAATCATCATATACGTCGAGAGCGACCTGGATCTTGATTTTTCCGTTCTTTTTGTTTCGTTCAAAAATGTCTGTGTATTTCATAATATCTTTATTGTTTATTTCTTTCTGTCCGGCGGAAAAGGATTGACCTTGTCATACCTTTGGCCGTCTTCCGCCCAGTACATTCCGCCCGGACGGTAAATTCTGACCTCAAAATGCAGATGAGGTCCGGTTGATTTGCCGGTATTTCCGATAAGACCGATTTTTTCAGCCTTGTTAACCCAGTCGTTCGGCTGTTTCGGCGGTTCTTCGTATAAATGCGCGTAGAATGTTGTCCAGCTTTCGGCATCAGGATACCGGGTTTTAATTTCCTTTGAAAGCGCATGCTCTATCTCGATAGTCCAGCCGTAGCGATCGTCGCTGTCGGAAACCCTTTTTACTACCCCCTCGAATGCAGCAACCACATCCCCGTTAGGCATTCCCTCACGGATAATTTCTCCGGCGTAGGAAATAAAATCGATATTTGCAACATTGATTATATCAACCGCGTAATGAGGAGTGACCCCCCCGGAACCCAGCGGATCCTCCCTCTTTTCCATGTACCCGTCGGTTATCCTGAAGCCCCGGCCGTCATTATCAAGCCCGGCGATGGATACAGGGTAGGCCATATCGGCGAATACGGGGATGTACCTGCTGAGCGGTGTAACCCGCTGTTCCTCTGTAGCAAGGTATATCCTTGCCTGGTATTCCTCTGATGGCAGATTGGACATCTCGTAGATGATCTCACCGAATGAGACTGCATCCTTTATATTATTGGCAATGAGCTTATATGCTTCCTTCCTTGCAGGAAGGTACTTGGTCAGTTCCTCTGAAAGTCTCATCACGTTAACGTAGGCATTATGACGGTTGAATTCGAAGTCAGATTTTTCCTTCTCGAGGTTCTCTTTTAGTACTTCAAGATCGCCCTCGGCGGCCATTTTGAATTTATCAAGGTCCTGAACCTGTCCCTTAATCTGAAGAAGGTACTGATCTATAGTCGTATCGAGATCATTCTGAATACGGTTAACCTGCAGAAAATAGCCGGCAACAAAAACCGCAAGAATGATAACAGCAGCGGAGAGTACAGGAACAAATACGGAAGGATGAAGAGCAACCTCGTGGTACAGCGCACTGAAAAACCTGCGGATAGGGCCTTTCGGTTTCAGGTATGCGGCATAACTGCTGTTATACTCGACCGGGAGTATTTCTTCATCAAAATAGAGGTTCGAATTATTGCTTTTCTCGTATACAGTGTCGATTCCTATATTGAGTTCGGCAAGCTCATCGATCAGATCAACAAGAATAACGTGCCGGCCTTCTTTCTCGAGGCTCAACACCTGCCACTCACCGTCTTTTCTGAAAGTCCAGTTGCGGAAAACCCTGTTTATACCGTCGTCAGAGGTCAGAATCTCCTGTATGTGCAGATTAATGTCGTTAACCTTAGATACGAGAATAAAAAAACGCCCGCTGTGCCTCGACCCCCTGAACTCGATCACCGGAGATGAGTAAGACCTCGAAGCCCCAAGCCATTCTGCGGCGACGGAGACGATGCGTTTTATCATGTTACTGGTATAAACTGATTCTTTAGCCATTTTTCCGTATTATTATAATCGTAATCCTGCTGTATTGATATCATTAAATTCAGGCTGGTAATTACTTGCGGTAAGTAAAAATTAGTATAATTCAGTGGATTTTTCAAGACTGGACCACTTTAATCGTAAAATTTTTATCTGTTTCAGGCGGATACCGTTAAAAAATAAAACGCCGCAGGCACTCCTGCGGCAAAAACTACACCGAATTTCAGAATAATGCTGTATAAAACCGTAAACTCTGAAGCCGGAGGCCTTTCACCTATCGGCTCTCAGGCCGGAGGCCTTTCACCTATCGGCTCCAGGCCTCTGTGTAGATATCAAACGCGTCCTGCTGTGTTACCTCGCGCGGGTTGTTCACCAGCAGCCTGGTCTGGTCCATTACCGAGACCGACATCGGCTTGATTGCACTTTCAGGAATATCAATCTCTTTCAGGTTCCTCGGCAGTTTGACATCCGAGCACAGTTTCTCAACCTCGGCAATACAGTCCTGCCAGTCGGCCCCGCTCCTGCCGGTCATCAGCTCCGCTACGTGACCGAAGCGGTCCTTCATTGCGGGCGCATTGAATTTGATAATAACCGGCAGCATCAGGCTGTTGGCCATTCCGTGCGGGACATGAAACATTCCGCCCAGCGGGTATGCAAACGCATGGACAGCCGTGACCCCGGCATTCGCGAAGGCTATTCCGGCCATCAGGCTTCCAAGAAGCATATTCTCGCGCGCCTTTATATCGCTGCCGCTGTTAAATGCAGTCCGGATATTCTGAGAGATTAGGCTTATAGCCTTTACAGCCAGTGCGTCGCTGAAATCGGTAGCGTTAGCCGAGGTATAGGCCTCAACACAGTGACAGAGAGCATCCATCCCCGTCGGCGCAGTGATGTGCGGCGGAAGTCCTACCGTAAGCGCAGGATCGAGAAAGGCATATTTGGGCATGATGAATGCCGAGCCGAATCCCTTTTTGGTTTCGTTTTCAAGGTCGGAGAGAATCGACAGGTAGGTGACCTCCGATCCTGTTCCAGCTGTTGTCGGAATAGCGAGGATCGGAAGCCCCGGTTTCGGAAGAATACCGACACCGAGGTAGTCTTTAATACTTCCTCCATTTCCGACCAGTGCAGCAGCTACCTTTGCCGAATCGATCGAAGAACCGCCGCCGAGACCGATTACAGCCTGGGCGCCGCTGTGCCTGGCTTTTTCGGCGATGCTGTCGACAAGCTGCATTGACGGGTCGGGTTTAACTTCATCGATAAGGATTATTTCTTTTCCGGCATCCTTAAGAATCTTCTCTATTTTGCTGTAGATTCCGGCTTTTATTATTCCTGCATCGGTAACAACCATTACCTTATCTGCACCGAGAGCATCAAGCGCCGCGGGAATTTCCGATATTGCGTTCTCCCCTATTTTAACCTGGGGTACCGGCCATATATTCATACTATTTCCTCCATTATTTGTAATCGTAAAAACCTCTGCCGCTTTTCCGTCCCAGGCGGCCGGCAGCTACCATTTTCCGGAGCAGCGGGCTCGGCCTGTACTTGGAATCGCCGAAATCGTTATACAGCACGTCCATAATCATCAGGCACACATCGAGTCCGACAAGATCTGCCAGCGCGAGCGGGCCTATGGGATGATTTGCTCCGAGTTTCATTATTTCATCTATTTCTGCGGCTTCGGCAAGCCCGTCCGCAAGGCAGCAGACCGCTTCGTTTATCATAGGTATCAGGATCCTGTTTAAAACAAAACCGGGGTAATCCTTCACGCATACTGCGGTTTTCCCGATAGCTGCAGACACTTCAAGAACGTCATTTATAACCTGTTGATCGGTTTGAAGCGCCGCTATGACCTCGATCAGGCTCATTACCGGAACCGGGTTCATGAAGTGCATTCCGATGAATCTTTCAGGGTTGTGAATTGCCCCGGCAAGCTCCGACTGTGATATCGTCGA
>QKCC01000007.1 GCA_003245835.1 Spirochaetales bacterium
ACTATTCTTATATTGGAAAAATCAATCATTCAAATCCTCATGACAGGGGTCTTATATTCAGAACCGACGGAATCATTCTGATGCTTTTTAAAATCTGCTTATACTCAACGTTGCGGTGCATTTCCATTGTGAAGCTTCCCTTCAGGTTGCCTTTATCGTTTTCTTCAAGTTTGCCTTCAATCAGGTGCCCGCCGTATTTTCTTATGGAGCCTTCAATTTCAGAGAAAAGATCGTTAGTCCGCTTGGATGTTACCTCAAAACGCCTCGACGCTGTCGGTGAGACGGCTTCCCATTCAACTTCGATACTGCGTTCCGCAAAGCCGTCAATATGTGCAAGGTTGGGGCAGGATCTCTTATGTACGATTATTCCGCGCCCCCTCGAGACATAACCGATGATGCTGTCGCCGGTTACAGGTGTACAGCAGTGGGCGAGGCTTATCATCATGTTCTTTTCATCGCCGATTCTGAACCCGATCCTGCCGGGATCGACTACACTTTTTACGACATCTCCGGACTCTTCCGAAGGTTTTTCAATACGGGGTTTCTCTTCCGGCTTATGCTCTGCCGGAGGCCTGTTTTTAGCAATGATGTTTTTCTCAATAATGAGATCTTCATTGTTTTTATTCAGCCACTGCCGGATTTTATTCTTGGCTTTTGAAGTTTTTGCAAAACGCAGCCAGTTCAGGTTCGGTTTTCCGCGGCTTGAGGTCATCACTTCTACGACCTGTGTATTACGCAGCGGTGTATTCAGAGGAATTATTGAACCGTCCGCCTTTGCCCCGATGCAGTGGTTTCCTACCTCGGTGTGAATATGATAGGCAAAGTCAATCGGTGTTGCATCTTTTGCAAGCTCAATTATATGGCCCTGGGGTGTGAAAACATAGATGGAGTCGCGCAGAAGTTCGGATTTGATTTCTTCCCAGAATTCAACCTGGGGAATATGCTGCTCATTCCAGCGTTTCAGCCTGTTTATGATAGCCAAATCTTCCGGCTTCATCTTGTCTCCCCGGTTCTGGTCCTTGTATATCCAATGTGCGGCTACTCCGTATTCGGCAGTATAATGCATTGCATATGTCCGAATCTGGACCTCGAGCCGCCGTCCATCCATGCACATAACCGTTGTGTGCAGGCTCTGGTACTGGTTGTCTTTGGGCATTGCAATGTAGTCCTTGAACCGGTTTTCGATAGGCGGCCAAAGCCGGTGAACCAGGCCCAGTATTGTATAGCATTCGTTCGGAGTGTTGCAGAGGATCCTGATTCCCAGCAGGTCATTGATCTCGTCAATGGCTTTTTTCCGTTTTTTCATTTTACGGTAAACGGAATAGATATGCTTTGCCCGGGTGCTTACTTCTATATTGATGTTCTCTGCGGCAGCCGACTTCAGAATAGTCCGTTCGATCTTCTTGAGGTAGGCTACGTTTTCATGCTGAACCAGGTGGATTGTTCCCGAAAGCTGCTTGTAGACGTCCGGCTTCAGGTGTTTCAGCGCAAGGTCTTCAAGGTCGGTTTTAAGTCCCGAGATCCCGAGTCTGCCTGCAAGCGGTGCGTAGATTTCGAGGCATTCGTTCGCGATCTTCTTGCGTTTCTCAGGCGGCAGATGTTCGAGCGTCTGCATGTTATGAAGCTTGTCCGCAAGTTTAATTAGAATTACCCTGATGTCCTTGGTCATAGCCATGAGCATCTTACGCATCGTTTCGGTTTCCTGAATGCTCTTGCTCTTGGCTTTCACTATCGAAATCTTTGTGACGCCGTCCACCAATGAGACAACATCCCTTCCGAACATCTTCTTCATCTCGGCTTCGGAGGTGCCTGTATCTTCGAGTACGTCGTGCAGCAGCGCAGCTATTACCGCTTCGGGATCCATTCCGAAGTCGACAAGGAATTCCGCCACCTTCAATGGGTGGATGAAGAACGGTTCCCCGCTTGCACGCTTCTGATCGCCGTGCTTATGCTGGGCCCATTCCACTGCCTTCATGATTCTGGCTTTTTCGGTCGGTCTGTATTTTGAAAGTTTGTTTTCAAACTTTTTAATCGCGTGTTCCAATTTTCCTTCCGCTGGTAACCCTGTTTCTGCCCGCAAGATCCGGGGTTATTTCGATATCCGCGTATCCTGCTTCAGACAGAAGTTCTGCAATCGTTCCGGCCTGTTCGGGGCCGGCTTCTATTAAAAGATAGCTGTTATCATTCAGATAATCCAGTGAAGATTGAATAATAATTCTTATAAGATCAAGGCCGTCTACTCCTCCGTCAAGGGCAAGCGACGGTTCCGGCCAGCCGCTGTCTTTCATGGATGAGGTTTCGGCAGTGGTAAGGTAGGGCGGGTTCGTAACTATCATATCGAAGCGACCTTCAATTTTATCAAAAAGACTGCTGCAGATATAATCAATATCCGCCCCGAGTGCCTCTGCGTTTTTCCGGGCAGTCTGAAGCGCGGCCTCTGAAACATCGGAGGCAGTAAGACTGAGCTGTGCAGCTTCAAGTTTCAGGGTTACCGCAATACAGCCGCTGCCGGTACACAGATCGAGTACCCGCAGGCTACTGTCTTCGGCAAGCTGCAGCGCTTTTTCTACTATAATCTCGGTGTCGGGCCGCGGGACAAGAACAGAATCGTTAACCGTGAACGTCCTTCCGTAGAATTCCTTTATTTTCCGGATATACGATACAGGCCTGCCGCTGCACCGCTCTTCAATGAGCCTGTTGAAGGTCCCGAGCACCCCTCCCGGAATTTCATCCGGGTAGGACGCAAAGAGCTTTTCGCGGCTCATGCCTGCAGCAAAAGCCATAAGCACTGATGCGTCAAGCAGCGGCGTGTCGCCGAATGGAATCACGGCCGAAGCCAGCCTGGCGGCTGCTTCCGTGAGCGCTTCACGGTAGGTCATTCAATGCCTTCTACTTGTTTGCTTTAAGGTAGGCTTCCCTGTCGCTTAGCTTGAGAGCTTCTACTACCTCATCGAGGCTGCCTTCCATGATCAAATCGAGTTTGTATAGGGTCAGGTTGATTCTGTGATCCGTCAGCCTGTTCTGCGGAAAGTTGTAGGTCCGTATCCGTTCAGAGCGGTCGCCTGAACCGACCTGGCTCTTGCGGGCGTCTGCCCGTTCTTTTGCTTTACGGGCTTCCTCGGCTTCAAAAAGTCTTGCCCGGAGGACTCTCAGAGCCTTGGCTTTGTTCTTAATCTGGGACTTTTCATCCTGACAGGTTACCACAACTCCCGTCGGAAGGTGAGTAATTCTGACCGCCGAGTCAGTTGTGTTAACGCTCTGACCGCCGGGGCCTGATGAACGGTATACATCCACTTTGATGTCTTCCGCCTTGATCTCGATATCAGTATCCTCCGCCTCGGGAAGAACCGCGACTGTGACTGCCGAGGTGTGGACCCTGCCGCCGGACTCGGTTGCCGGAACACGCTGTACGCGGTGAACGCCGCTTTCATATTTCAGATCGCCGTAAACACTTTTTCCGCCGATGGAAAACACTATTTCCTTAAAACCGCCGAGGTTGATCTCGCTGCTCGACATAATCTCGACCTTCCATTTGCGGTCCTCAGCAAGCCTTGAATACATCCTGAACAGGTCTGCGGCAAACAAAGCAGCTTCATCACCGCCTGTTCCTGCCCGTATTTCCATGATGATATTCTTGGTGTCCATCGGGTCTTTGGGAATAAGCAGGGCTTTAAGGTTCTGCTCGCTCTCTTCGAGGCTTTCTTCAAGGCCCCTGAGTTCTTCGTGGGCCATTTCTCTCATCTCGTGGTCTTTTTCGTTTTCGATTATCAGCATCGCATCATCGATCTCGGCTGCTATACGCTTGTAATTGGCAATTTCGGTAACCGTTTCCAGAAGATGCGAATGCTCCTGGGTGATTTCCTTGTATTTTTTCATGTCCTTCATTATTTCGGGATCACTGATCTGTTTTTCCAGTACGGCGAAGCGTGCTTCTATCTCGTCAAGTTTCTTTATCATGCCGACAGAATATCAGATAAAAGCAAATAATTCAATTATGGGCATATCATGGTTCGCAGATGTACCAGGAAACGGAAGGGGTTATCGGCTTTTCCCATGCGTTCGAATAATGTTCCTTCATTTCACCAAGTCCGTTTTTTCTGAAATTGAAGTAATCGCCGCCGAGTATTGTTTCGAGTATTTCGATTATCAGCACAGGAAAAAAAGCGAGACCTTTGCCGTAGTCATGGAAAATGACCCGTTTAGCTGCTATTCGGCCGGCTTCTTCGTAGAGTTTTTTTCTGAATCGCTTTTTCATTCCGTGAGCGACGTAGGCGGCGCAGACTATGTCAAAGCTGTTGTCTTCAAACGGCAGGCCTTCGTTTATATCAGCCTTAACGCAGGTAAGCCCCTCACGCCTGGCCTTGTCCATCATGGCGCCGGAAATGTCCGTGCCGGTTGCCTGCATCCCTTCCTTAGTCAGCGCATAGGTGAACGCGCCTGTTCCGCAGCCTATATCGAGTACTTTGATATCCTCTCCGTCTCCGAACAGCTCTCTGTTGGCAGATATAATTTCACGGTACTTCTTCGAGGTCGGTACGAAAAACAACCTGTAGATTACTGAAATCAGCGTGAAAACCGTTTTATGCAGACCTGAATATAAAGTCATTACTCTTTACCTCTATATAAGAATATATCTATATAATAAACCGCAGGCAAAGCTATTTTCAAGTATACAGCGCTGTTTAGTCTAACCCCGTTTTCTGGGCCGCATGAACCCGAACAGGCTTCCGCAGACACCGCCGATTATATGCGCGAACTGTGAAATATCATCATAGCTGAAAGCATTGATAATTTCGACTGCAAGGTAGAGTACAAGAATCAGTATAAAACTTAACGGAATATCACCGTTACGGTTATTGGTGAATGAGGTCAGCAGTATCATCATAAAAACTATCCCCGATGCGCCTAACAGGGCGGTAGGGAAGATAAATGCGTTAAGAAGTCCGGTGACGATTGCAGTGATGAAAATCATGAAGAAAAGCGAAATTGAACCGTACTTTTCTTCCAGAATCGGACCGAGAAGCAGCAGCAGGGCCATATTGCTGAGCAGGTGGTTCCAGCCTGAATGCCCGAGTGTATGGGTAAAAAGGGTCATCCAGTCAATCGGGTCAGAAGTGTTGAACATTCCCTTTCCCGGGACCATAAAATATGTCGGAATCAGGTGAGCCCCGCTGACCTGGTCAATCAGAACAAGCAGAGATGCTATTATGGCAAATGTAAGCGTTAATGGTGCATTGTATTTAATTCTCATGTATTGAATATCGGCAGATCGTTCGTTTAATTCAGATTATGACTGCAAATTTAATAACAGCATGTGGCTTGCTGCCCCCTGCATCAGCGGAAAAAGCGTCGAAGACTCCGAATTTTCCCTCCGCTGCAGGGGCCCCCAGCCGCGCCTTTCATCATGCTGTCACGCTCTGCCGGGTAATCAAGATTTTTCATAAAGATTTTATTGAAGGTTTTTGAACTTTTAATCTCAATACCGTCGAAGGATAATCCGTGATCCACAATAACATCGATTTCATGTCCCGATTTATTGCGCCGGAAAAACAGATTCGATCGTTTTCCTGCATTAAATATTCTGTTCACAAGCCCGGAATCATAGAAATATAGTTTTGGAGTTTTGACAAAGCGTTTTGAAAAATTAATGAATTACGGAGGTAGGAAGTATATTATGTATCCGGCAGCCAGAACCGAAAACCAGGCTTTGATTTTGTTATGTGAAAGCCCCAATTCTGAACTTATATCGCTGTAGTTAATTAATTGGCCAATCCTGCCGGCGCAAAGTGTCAGAAAACGCTGAAAGGTGCTGAGGTCTTTCACGTTGAAAAGCTGCCTCACGTCACGCTCAAGATAATTGCGGACGTAATTGGAATACCAGGAAGACAGGGTCAATTGCCTTTGGTATATTGGCGGATAAAACCCTTTATATAACAGATCTGTAATTTGCTTGCCGGTATCATGAAAAATATTTGAGGTCTCCCGACCTATTTTTTACAGTGACTGATTATGCTAACTGAATAGTATTTAATGTCAAATTGAGAATAACTGATCATATGCGATACCTGTTGACAACTTCCGAATGCAGGGTTATGTTTGATTATCTTTTTTGCCGGTCACGTAGCTCAGCTGGATAGAGCGCCTCCCTCCGGAGGAGGAGGCCGTGGGTTCGAATCCCGCCGTGATCAAAAAAATCCGTTCAGGCCTGGAAATTCATTTCAATTCTGCAGCTCATTCCATGTCCGTCCGTGCCTTTTTCAAACTGCGGAACTCCGCCGTACTGTCTCGAGATGGATTTTATGAACTGCATCCCGAGTGTCCGCGCACTGCCGGGTTCAAAATCTTCAGGAAACCCGCTTCCGTTGTCAGAATATTCAAGCACAAGTTTTCCGTCGCCTGTTGTTATATGAAACTCGACTTCCGGTTTCGAACCGCACCCGATGAATGCATGACGGCAGGAATTGGACAGAAGTTCTACTATCAGCTGCCCGAGAGATGCCGCGGTTTTTATAGGCAGCCGGGTATTCTCGATATTCTTTCTGATTTGAAGGCCCCTGCAGTAGTTGCTCAGCGATCTCTGAGCGCGCTCAATCAGTTCGTTGATAAATACTACAAGGTTCAGGTACGGGTAGTCCCCTTCCTGGTAAAGTTTTTCATAGGCTGTCGCGATTACTATCTGGCGTTCGTACAGCCGGTTCAGCAGTTCTTCGGTACTTATTGAATCCTTGTATAATTTATGAAGATTCAGAAGAGCCGTCATTGAAGTAAGATCGTTTTTGAGGTTGTGGAATATTTTTTTAAGTTCATCATCCGTCATTAAAATTTCCTATAACGTAAACTGCTTCAGTATTTCATTGAGTTCCTGGACAACCGAAAGGTTCTCTTCGGTTATGGTTTTCATCCTGTCCAGGTTGCCGCTGACGACATCCCTGTTTTTCCGCTGGGCATCCATCGACAGTTTAAGTCCGCCGAATCGTCCGAAAACCTTCTCGATGTGGTTTTTCATGTCATCGTTCCGCGTTTTCTGGGCAGCCGCAATCTTTTTAAGGCTGTCGGTTATATTCAGAAGGTGGTTCATTGTGGTTGTCAGTTCCCCGACTGCATTCTCTACGTTGTCGGTTCCTTGAATTATTGTCTGAAATTTCTCGGCTGTATCTTCGACGCTTTTGCTGATCTCTCTGAATGCTGTGTCGGCAAGTTTTGTCTTTGCATTTCCATCGTTGATGGATGTCATCATCGAGCTCATGTGGTTTGCTATTTCGCCGGACTGTTCCGCGTTGTTATCGGAGAGCCTTCTTACCTCTTCGGCAACTACAGCAAAGCCTTTGCCTGCATCGCCGGCATGGGCGGCTTCAATAGCTGCGTTCATTGCAAGCATATCGATCTGCTCGCTCAATTCTTTCATCTGGTCCAGAATTTCTTCAACAAGCAGCGAAGACCGCTCAACATTCCTGATCGATTCGATGAAGTCAGCTATATGGCTGCTGCCGTTCGCGGTTATTCCGATCAATTTTCCGGTTTGATGCTCAACGTCCCTTACAAGTCTTACTTCATCCTTTATAGAGCCGGCGATGTATTCAGCCGCTTTCGATGTCTGTTCTACAGAACCGGATTGCGAGTTGATGTTGTCGGAAAGATCACTCTGCGCGTTGAAGTATTCTTCAAGTGCTGATTTGGCCTTCCCGATTTCATCCTCCTGATCGCTCATCTCGTTGTCCATTGAATTTATCGCGTTAAGCATGGTGGTTGTCGTCTCTGCAAGCTCGGAAAGCAGATCCCCGATATCGCTGGATGTATGCACAATCTGGGTCCCTGCATTGTCGGCCTTTACAATCAGTGTTCTTATTTTTTCGATAAAGGTGTTTATGATTGCAGCCAGCTGACCTATCTCGTCAAAATTGATCAGATTGACCTTCGTTCCGAGGTCACCGCTTCCGCTCGTCAGAATTCTCATCTTCTGCAGAAGAAGCCTGCGCTGAATCCTGTCTTCAGAAACGGAAAGAATCATATTCAGCAGTATCGGAAGTCCGCCGAGCGCGGAAGACAGAACCATTGCAGTTCCGAAACCTATCGGAAGCTGCGGCAGGCTGCGGGCGCTTGTGACTGTAAAGAACCTTGCAGCGTATATAAGAGTCAGCACGGTATAAATAAACCCGGTTATGAATACAAGGGGAATCTTGATTTTGATGAAGAGGTCGTCCTCGCCTCTGCGCATTTCAGTCATCTGAAGGCGGATCTTTGAAGGAATAAGAATCCTGTTGACAACGAGTGCCGCAAGAATAGCGCTGATGCAGCCTGAGAAGCTGTTCGTGGTCAGACTCCAGAAATACGGAACACCTCCCTCTGATTTGAAGCCCTGCAGCGCGTAGAAAAGTGTAATTGCGGCAATCCATAGCCCTGAATTGACAAGGATCAGGATCCATGGAATTTTGAGGGTGGATTTACGTGCCCTGTCTTCATCACCTTTACTGCCGAGAAAACGGTAAAGACTTCGAAGCTGGCGGTTGATAAAGATTACAATGATTATTGCCGCTGCCATGTAAAGAAGGTAGATGGTCGGCTGGACGGCGTATTTAAGCCGGACCGACAGTTCCGGGAATGCCAGATTATAGGTCTGCAGCATGAACTGGTTGAGTGTAAAAAGCGCAAGCGGAATCAGCACTGCGGCCGCGGCAATCTTTATTCGTAAAAAGGCGGTATTTATTTTACTGTCAGTCAATTATTCGCTCCGTAGATACTATATCATAGGAATTCTAAATTGAGGTTGCAATACCTTATAGTTTTTCTATAATTTAATAAGGATGAGAACTGAATTTACGGATCAGTCGAGACTGTACAAACTGAACCGGCATGACTGCCGGGATTCGGGGCCTGTTGTATACTGGATGAGCCGCGACGTCAGGTTCGACGATAACTGGAGTTTTATCTTCGCGCTCGAACTTGCGGGAAGGACCTCCCGGCGGATTGAAGTCTTATATATCTTTGATCCGGGCCGATGTCCCGGAACCCTCCGGAGTTTCGATTTTACTGCCCGCGGAATAGCGGAGCTTGAAAAGAGGGCCGGGGAACTTGGTATTACTTTCCGGGTGTTCTGCAGTTCCGTACCAGTAGAGGCTGTCGTCCGGTATGCACAGGAACTGGAGGCAGCTGCCGTCGTTTGCGATTTTAATCCGCTGAGGGAGCCCCTCAGGCAGGCTAAGGTTCTGGCAGAAGCATTTGATGCCGCTGTTATCGAGGTTGATGCCCATAACATCGTGCCCTGCCGATTCATATCAGACAGGCAGGAGTATGGTGCCCAGACACTCAGGCGAAAAATAGAAAAACTTCTGCCCAGGTTCCTGGGCAGGTACCCCTCAGTAGAAGAGGTAATAGCACAGAATAATATTATTCCGTGCAAATCCGAAGCTGCGGATTTTGAACAAATAAAAGAAGTTGTGCAGCCCGACGGTTTTGTCGAGCCGGTCGAAGATCTTTCCCCGGGGTTTAAGGGAGGGATGATGCGGCTGGAAGAATTCCTCTTTGACGGACTCGAAGCCTATGACAGACTTCGAAATGATCCTGCCGCAGATGCCCAGTCCGGGCTTTCTCCGTGGCTGCATCACGGCTATGTTTCGGCACAGACTGCAGCGTTTGCCGCCGCTGTGAGGCTTGATTCTGCACCGCTGAAAGGCGGGTTCCTTGATGAAATCATAGTCCGCAGGGAACTTTCAGATAATTTCTGCCTTTATAATCCGCATTATGATTCCGCATCTGGTTTTCCGGCTTGGGCGGAGGCATCTCTCAGCATTCACCGATTCGACAAGAGGGAGTATCTTTACAGTTTCGAAGAATTTGATTTGGCCCGAACTCATGATCCGCTCTGGAACGCAGCCCAGCTGCAGCTGATTAATAGAGGCCGCATGCATGGGTATATGCGTATGTACTGGGCTAAAAAGATCCTTGAATGGTCATGTTCCGCAGACGAGGCAATGAGGTCCGCCGTCCGGTTGAATGATCGGTATTCGCTTGACGGCTGTGATCCGAACGGGTATGCCGGGTGCGCCTGGGCTGTCGGCGGAGTTCACGACAGGGCCTGGCCTGAACGGGCTGTTTTCGGAAAGATACGCTATATGAATTATAACGGCTGCAGGCGCAAATTCGATATTGAAAAGTATATAGCGTCTGTCAGCGATGTGTGATAATTACACTTGTGCATAGCGGTTCTTTGTGTAATATTAATCCATGGATTTACTCAATGTCATTTCAGTAGAAGCTGCTGAAAATCTGCTTATCAAAAACTTCAGTGATTACAGGCTTAATACCGAATCAGTTATAATCAGTGAGGCCGCAGGACGGTTCCTGGCGTCCGACCAGGTATCGGCGGTTACCGTTCCCTCGTTCAGAAGATCTACAAAAGACGGTTACGCCGTCAGATCTGTTGATGTTTCAGGTGCCTCCGAGACGCTTCCGGCTTTTCTTATGCTTGCAGGCGAAGTCAATATGGGAACAGTTGCCGATTATAAATTGAAGCCCGGCGAAGCTGCTTATGTCCCGACAGGCGGGATGGTCCCCGACGGGGCGGACTCGGTTGTAATGATCGAATATTCGGAAAAACTTACCGACGATGAAGTTTCAATTTACAGGCCGACTGCGGTCAATGAGAACATTATAAACATCGGTGATGATATAGAAGAAGGATGCACCGTGATGGAACAGGGCAGGAAACTGAAGCCTGCCGATCTGGGCGTACTTACATCGATCGGGCTTACCGAGGTTGAAGTTTTTGTCAAACCTGCAGTTTCGGTTATATCCACCGGTGATGAAATTGCCGGACCTGATGAAGATATAAAACCGGGACAGATTCGCGACATTAATACATATACAATCGCTGCGGCCGCGGAAGCCCTCGGGTGCCGGATAATTGAGCGGGTGGTTGTGAAGGATGATCAGCAGCTGCTGACGGAAGTCCTGCGCGAATGCTATGCTAAAAGTGATATTGTCCTGCTGTCCGGCGGCAGCTCTGTAGGGGTAAAGGACTATTCGCTGCAGGTTATAGATTCTCTCGGGGCCCCCGGGGTGCTCTGTCACGGCATAGCGTTCAAACCCGGAAAGCCGACCATAATCGCGAATGCCGGCGGAAAGCCGGTTATCGGACTGCCCGGACACCCGGTTTCTGCGCTGGTAGTGTTCGGGATACTCGGCAGGACCCTGGTTCACCTTATGTACAGAACAGTACCTCCGGTCGAAAGCTGGGTTGAAGCCGTGCTTTCCGAAAATGTTAACGGAGCTGCCGGGCGGGAGGCGTGGCAAATGGTCAGGCTTGCAAAGAGTTCAACCGGTTACGAAGCGGTGCCTGTACACGGCGAATCAGGTCTGATTACTATGCTTGCCTCTTCGTTCGGGACAGTAAGGATCCCGCTGAATAAAGAGGGCCTGTCGAAAGGCTCGTCCGTAAGGGTTTATCCTCTATGATTGATCGAAATGTTTACCTTGATAACCTGAAATTTGAAGATGCGCGGAGCCTGTTGTTTGAAACCTTTAAAACTGCAGATCTGACAGGAATAGAACCCGTAGCAGTATATGAGTCTCTCGGAAGGGTTACAGCCGAACCGGTAACTGCTGTTTTATCTTCCCCCAACCATAATGCGTCGGCGATGGACGGTATCGCAGTGATATCCGAAGAAACGGCGTCTGCAGACGATCGGAACCATCTCGAGCTCAAAGCCGGAAGCGGTTTTAAATATGTCGATACGGGTGACCCAATTACCGAACCCTGGAACGCTGTGATTATGGTAGAAGACCTGCTTGAAGCAGACGATGACAGAGTTGTAATAAAAGCGCCGGCACGAATATGGCAGCATGTCCGTCATGTCGGCGAAGACATAGCCGCGGGTGAACTTATTATTCCTTCATTTCAGAGGGTAAGACCTGTTGATATCGGGGCCATGGCCGCCGGAGGAATAACCGAAATCCGCGTATTCAGGAAGCCGGTAGTCGCAATCATTCCGACGGGCACCGAGATAATTGAAGATCCCTCCGGGATGACCGAAGGCGGCATAATTGATTCCAACTCAAGGATGTTCGCCGCCATGGTCAGGGACGCCGGGGCTGAGCCGCTCCGGCTTAAACCGGTAATCGATGACCGTGAAAAGATAAAGCAGGCCTTTGCCGGTGCTCTCGAAAAGGCCGATGCCGTAATCCTGATTGCGGGCTCATCCGCCGGTACTGAAGATTATTCAGCCGACACAATACGGAGTTTCGGCGAGCTGCTGTTTCACGGGGTTGCAGTCAAGCCCGGAAAACCTGCAATATTCGGCCGCGCCGGAAACAAACCGCTGATAGGACTGCCGGGCTACCCGGTATCAGGCTATGTTATTTTCGACAGGCTTGTAAAACCGCTGATTGAGATGATGCAGGGAATCGGAGCGGGCGCTGAGGAATTCAGAAACGGTTTTCTGAGCCGCAGGGTCCCGTCCTCGCTCGAACACCGGGAATTTGTCCGTGTTAAATGCGGTATCGTCGGCGGCAGGATGATTGTAAGTCCGCTCAGCCGCGGCGCCGGAATCACGATGAGCCTGGTCCAGGCTGACGGAATCCTCGAAATACCGCAGGAGTCGGAGGGTTATGAAGCCGGAACCGAGGTCAGCATCAGGCTTACAAGGCCTTCTTCGGAAATCGGCAACCGGCTCGTCAGCATCGGCAGCCATGACCTTCTGCTCGATGTAGTAGCCGAACTTATGCACCGCGGCGGACAGCACACCGGGCTTTCTTCGACCCACCAGGGAAGTATGGGCGGCGTGCTTGCAATCAGAAAGGGTGAGTGCCACATCGCCCCGGTCCACCTGCTTGATGTAAAAGACGGCCGCTACAATGAATACCTGTTCGGCAGGTATTTTGACAGTAGTGAGTTTGCGCTCATCAAAGGCGTCGGCAGGACCCAGGGGCTTATTGTAAAACCAGGAAACCCGAAGGGAATCAGCTCTATTTCGGATATTGCCGCTGACGGCACTGTCTTCATAAACAGGCAGCGAGGATCGGGCACGAGGGTTCTGCTTGATTACCTTCTGCAGCAGAACGAGATTGACCCTGATTCAGTAACCGGCTACGGCCGTGAAATGACCACACATATGGCGGTTGCTTCGGCGGTCAAATCCGGTACAGCAGATACAGGCCTCGGTGTATACAGCGCCGCAGCGGTGAACGGACTCGATTTTATTCCGGTCGGCCGTGAAGACTACGACTTTGTCGTCCGCGCTGATATGCTCGAAACCCCGGCACTTAAGTCATTTATAGACTGTCTGAAATCGGATGCATTTGCAGCAGAGCTTAAACGCCTTGGCGGTTATGAACTGGATGCAGTCGGGAAGATAGTGAGGGTGTAAATCCGGGGAGAAACAGTGATATACAATTGTAAATCAATTATTTACACCCGGATTTACACTGTGCACATAGTTATTATATTTGAAAATGAGTTTGTCGAGTGTGTTTATTGAATTTGTTATTTTGCCGGCTCCTATCATTTCAATTATAAACCCTATGCTTCCGATTCCTACACCCCAATACATATAATCCATATTGATTGGATCGGAGGTGAGCGTTATTGCTGTCCCGATTCCAAAAGCGGCAAAATACCCGATAAGCCCGCCCCAGAGCATAGAATTCCCTGATCTGTACTCAGAATTAAATTCTTTGTGCAATTTTATAGCATCCTGGTTGGCCGGCATTTCCTGAAGGATAAGATCTGACAGCAGGTTATATTTTGAACGGTTATAATCAGTTTCGTTGTACGTGTAGTATATGCCTCTCCAAAAACCGGTCTGCTTCTCAACCGGCAGTACTTCATTGAAGTTGCTCGCAGATTCCTTATTTTTTTCATCATCTGACGGAACAATTATATCAGCGGGGTTTTCGGAACTGAGTTCTGCTGCAGAATCATTCATAGTTGATAATAGTTCGGCAACGACTGCCTCTGCGCCGTCTACTAACTCTTCTATCGAATTAAATTTATCCGATACGTCGTTAACAGTTTTACCTGTTTTCACTTCAATCAGTTTAATATTTAGAAGATACCTTGAACCTATACTTCCTAAACTGCCGACTATCATTTGATTTGCCGACAGGACCTGGCCGATCTCAATTGCACATGATTCGTCTGCGCAGCCGCTGTTTGAAAATTCTGCTTCGGCTAATATCAGCTCACGCTGTCTTCTGTCAATAAGAATATAATCACTATAATCACTTATATTAGATGAAATGTAATCAACAAAAAGCGTCATTTCCTGTTTCGAGACACCGCTGGTTTCAAAATCAAGTACGGTGATTATTCGTTGGTCTTCTGCAGATACGGCTGCTGCAATATAAAAAAATGAAACAACAATTATTACCTTTTTCATGCGGGATCCTTAAAATCTACATTTTGAACTAATTATAATAAAGAAAATAATAGCTGTCCAACGTTTTTACCTGACGGCAGCAATTTGACAAGAAATGTGAAAAGGTTACAGTGAAAAATTAGCTCTTACAGCCCGGAACAGTTCTTCGAAAAACGGGCTCGTCTTTGATTTTATTTTATGTTCAAGCAGAACCTCGTCCCGTTCGTTCAGAAAGTACTGGTACAGAAATTCAAGTGCTTTGCTCTTGGTCTCAGGTCTGTAGCAGAGCTGGGCTATTTTCCGGGTTTCTTCGATATCCATGAAGTGTTTTCTGCCGTTTACTGTAAAATAGTATGTTTTTCCGTTGTCAGAACGGTCGATCTCTATTTCGAAACCGCCGGATCCTGTGCCGGGGACTGCAGAAGCTGCGGGGCCTGGTTTGCCGGATTTTTTACGATTAATTTCATTGATATCCTTGTTAAGAGAGGATGCCCTCTGGTTGTGGATTATGGTGTTTGCCTGTTTCAGCAGAAAGACCAGACCCTCTTCTTCGATTTCCGGCACAAGCCCTATCAGCTCCTGCTGAAGTCTGCTTTTGAGTTCCTTATCGGCTGATTTTTTCTTTCCCGGCATAATTGGCTCCATCAAAAATATAGCACAATTGATATTGATTCACACTGGTTTTTGCTGCAGTCGACGTCAGGCTGCTGTAGTCTCAGCCTACTGTAACTGCTTCCTTGAATTTGTAAAACTGTTTTTCCCAGAAATCCTCCGACGGGTTGTTCATTGAAATGTGGGAAAGGGCAGCCTGTACTGTACTGAATACTTCCACATCGATTTTCGCTTCACGCATTTCGCCGGAATACAGCATAGACAGAACCACCTCGTTCGGAGTACTTGTCAGAATCGCCGCCTTTCGGGAAGCCCCTATTCTGAGTTCATGTATCAGAAATTTCGTGTATCCGGGGATTTCCTCCGGATGTATTTCAAGCGTGCAGTCGCTGATATCCGTAAGAATATTAAAATCAGCTGAAAACTCCTGATCAGCCGTTAGCTTGTTCATACCTTTCTTCAAATCTTCCAGCTGAACCGGTCCGTACCATCCAAGCAGGATAAACCGGTATTCACTCAATATTTTATAACCAAAGTTCTTTTTCATTTATTTATTGGCTCCGGATGCGGCTGGTTTGTTATTGGTAAAAGGGCATCGTATTATTATATCGCGCCGGGAATAAAAATCCGGGTGAAACCAAAAAAACCGTCTGTAATTTTCCAGACGGTCATTTTTCGGTTAACTCAGCTCTTTTTTATCGGTACTTTCTGAGCCGTTTTGCGGTCAGCAATTACTCCCAGAAAATAGAAGCCGAAAGATGCTGCAAGCGTCCAGACGGAGCTTAATGCCAGACCCATTTTACCAAAAACTATCGCTGCCGCCGCGCCTCCGATTATGGTCAGAAGCCCGGTGATTTTTCCGCCCTTTTTAAAATGAAAGATGTCGAAAAACAGAGGCAGAAAGCACATAAGTATGCGTGATGTAGAAACTGAGAGCTCGACAATATATGCTGTTTTAAGGAATGCAAAAAGCGCTACAAAAACTGTTATTATGATGATGAAGACCCTTCCGAACCAAATGTTCTTTGTGTTTCCGGCGACATCACGGGTAACCATTGATGAAAGCGTAAGAATAATCGAGTTTGAGGTCGAGATGCTCGCAAATACTATGCTTAATGCAACTGCGAGTCCGAGCCCGCTGCCCATCAGTTTCAGTATCCCGAGGATTACATTGTCGCGTCCCTGAATTTCGGCAAAGCTGCCGTGCAGTGTTCCGAATTTTGCCGAGAAACCGAGGAAACTTGTTATAAGGGTGTATGCTGCACCGATAACCGCAAAGAGGATGATCATCTTCTTCAGGCCTGCACGGTCTTTGAGTATGAAAAGCCGCTGCACTACCTGGGGATTTGTCAGAGCAAAAAAAGCCCAGGGCAGGGTCATGTTTATGAAGAATACAGGCGTCCAGACTTTGTTCGGGAAGGTGGATGTTTCTATTCCTCCGAATCTTCCGCCGGCCCAGATTACAGCTGCTACGGCGGCCGCTATCATGAAGAGTCCCTGAACCGCATCGGTAAGGGCGACCCCCCGAAGTCCCCCTACGAGGGACCATATGCATATCAGTACAGCCGCAATCAATACCCCGGTGCCGTAACTGATTCCGAAATTCTGAAAGATGATCGACAGCCCGATAACCTGTGCCGCGGTATAGGGAACAAGGGCTGCAACTGAAACAAGAGCCCCCACTGTTCCCGTTGCCTTTCCAAAGCGGAAGGAGAACAGCTCCATAGGCGAAACAATTTTGTGATCGGCGCTAAGCTTCCTGATTTTATTTCCGTATAACGAAAGGAGGATGATCGTTGCCACAAGGTACGTCATCTCGAATATCATCGCGCCGACCCCCGTGGAATACGACAGCCCGACTAATCCTACCATCATAAACGATGAATAGGTAGTTGCCGCGTAGGTAAGCGCGGTGACGACCCAGCTCATTCCCCTTCCGCCGATAAAATACGACTCGTGGTTCACGGTCCCTCTGTTCCTGCCGGCATAAACCGCTATACCGGTACCGACGACGACATAGATTGATAACAGAATCAGCATGCCTGTCAATGTAGGCCTCCCTTAATGCTGCGTGGATTTTGGAAACCTTATCATGTTTTAAAAAGCAAATTCAAGTGCAGTAAATTTAAAGTAATTTAAGTATACTTAAAGTCGGCTCGGGATGCAGTGCAGGGGATTTTTAATGTTGAACCGGGCTAGTGCCAATACAGGGTAAAACTGCTATATTCTATGGATGTCGGAAGTCAGAATATTTTCGTATCTGCCGGTTAAGGTTCCGCGCTACAGGATCCTCAAACGGCTCGGATATAACAGCAGGACCAGCGAAATTCCGGCTGAAACTATGCAGCAGACTGATGATGTTATCGACAGGACGGCAGATCTGATAAGTCTGAAAGCCGTCTGCCTGACTGCATCGACCGGAATAGTGAGCAGCTGGAACAGTTCAAAACTCGATGACTTTCTTGCCGGTTCCGGACAGCTGATACTGATGGGGATTACCGGAGGGAGCGCGGTAACCGATGAACTCGAGCAGCTGAAAACGTCAGGCAGACTGACTGAAGCTGTGATCATCGACGCGGCGGCGAGTGAAATAGTCGATGAAGGTTTCAACCGGCTTGCAGAGATCTATGGGCGGGAATTTCTGCGTGAGAGCAGGGTGTTGAGTTCAAGAAGGTTTTCTGCCGGTTACGGTGATTTTAATATCCGGCACCAGCTTGAAATTCACCGCCTGCTTGAATTTGACAAACTCGGGGTCAGCATAACTGAATCATGCATGCTGCTTCCGGAAAAATCGGTAACGGCAATTTACGGTATACAGGGGAAAACCAATGAATGACGCAAAAAAACGTATAAACAAAATTCTTTCTGAGAGAATACTGATTCTTGACGGCGCAACCGGAACTGAAATGCAGAAACGCGGGATGCCCGCCGGGGTAAGTCCCGAGATCTGGTCAACCGAAAACCCTGATGTATCCGCGGGTATATACCGTTCATATGCCGAGGCCGGTTCTGATGTGCTGTATACATGCACCTTCGGGGGGACCCCCTGGAAACTCGACGAATTCGGCGCTGCCGGACGGGTAGAAGAGATCAACCGGCTGATTGCCTCGAATGCAGTTAAGACTGCAGACGAGATTGCTGCCGAAGGAAAGAAGAGGCCGTTTATTGCCGGCGACATAGGGCCCTCTGGCCGGTTCATCATGCCGTTCGGCGACCTCGGCTTCGAAGACGCCGTTTCAGGTTTTAAAAGGCAGGTAAAAGGACTCCTTGACGGGGGAGTCGACCTCTTTGTTATCGAAACTCAGATTGATATTCAGGAGTGCCGGGCCGCTCTGATTGCGGTAAAGGAACTTACCGACCATTTTGTGATGGTTACAATGACGTTTGATCCGTCCGGGCGCAGTCTTAACGGAACAAGCCCCGAGGCGATGGCTGTGATTCTGAAAAGCCTCGGTGCCGACGCTGTCGGAATAAACTGCTCGACAGGTCCGGCCGAGATGCTTCAGCTGATAAAGCGCATCAGCGCTGTTGTCGACATCCCGGTTATCGCGAAGCCCAATGCGGGTATGCCGATGATTCGTGACGGCAGGACGGTTTTCCCGATGGAAGCGGAAGAATTCGGCGGGTATGCCGAGGCCTTTGCCGAAGCAGGGGTAAATATTGCGGGCGGCTGCTGCGGTACGGGACCCGATCATATCAAGGCCCTGTCCGTAAATATGGCGTCCATGAAGCCGATCCCGAATACTGTGTCTGATAAATCATTTTTAAGTTCCGCCACTGACATGCTTGCCACCGCTGGGGACAGTCCAATACGGGTTATCGGCGAAAGAATAAACCCGACAGGCAAGAGGCGGCTGCAGGAAGAGCTCAAAGCAGGAAACATGGCATATGTTAAGCAGCTCGCCCGTGAGCAGGCGGCGGCAGGCGCCGATCTTCTTGATATCAATGCCGGGATGCCGGGAATTGATGAGAAGCAGACTCTTCTCGATATTATCTCGGCTGTTGTTCCGGCTGTTCATCTGCCGCTCGTAATTGATTCTTCAAGCCCGGAAGTTGTTGAGGCGGCAATAAGATATTACCCGGGGAGGGCCCTCATAAATTCAATTTCTGCCGAAAAGGAAAAGCTCGACAGGCTTCTTCCGGTTGCCGCACGTTACGGGGCAATGCTGGTTGTTCTGCCGATTGCCGATAACGAGCTTCCGTCGGAAGCTTCACGCAGGATTGAGCTGATTGAGTCAGTCGCGGCGGAAGCCTCTGAATACGGATACAGCCGCAAAGACATTATAGTCGACGGGTTGGTTATGACCGTTTCGAGCAACCAGCAGGCTGCAGCCGAAACGCTGAAGACGGTGGCCTGGGCTTCCTCTCAGGGATTCGGTACTGTTCTTGGTGTGTCGAACGTCTCTTTCGGGCTTCCCGAGCGCGGCTGGATAAATGCTTCATTTTTCGCGATGGCTGCCGGCGCCGGGCTCAGCTGGGCAATTGCAAATCCGTCTACCGATCTGCTTATGAGCGCCAAGGCTGCTTCGGATGTACTCACCGGGCGTGACCGGGACTCGGCCGCCTATATTGAAAAATTCGGCGGCGATGAAACTCCGGCAGGCAGCACAGGGGCTGTGCCGGCACAGGGTAAAGCGGCGAATGCGGATGCCGATCTGAGTCTTGAACAGCTTATATCAAAGGCTGTGATTGAGGGCAGGCGGGAAGAGATCGAAGCGCTCTGTGTTCAGGCTCTTGAAGCCGGTTACCAGCCGTCAGGTCTGCTGCAGGGCGTTATGATTCCCGCAATAATGAAGGTAGGAGAATTTTACGACAGCAAAAAATACTTTCTGCCGCAGCTTATTGCAAGCGCCGAGACTATGCAGAAAGGTTTCACCGTAATCGAACCTGCACTTAAGGCGGCGGGCGATGACCGTAAAAAGGGAACAATAGTATTTGCTACTGTGAAGGGCGATATACATGACATCGGAAAGAATATTGTCGTGCTCATGCTTCGTAATTACGGCTTTAATGTAATCGATCTGGGCAAGGATGTTTCGTCAGAGGCTGTTGTCGAGGCCGCTGAAAAACACAATGCCGATCTTATCGGGCTTTCGGCGCTGATGACTACAACGATGATCCGTATGCCCGAGGTTGTCGAGCTGGTTCGTAAGAAGGGCCTGCGCTGCCGCGTTATCGCGGGCGGAGCGGTTGTGACCCGTGAATGGTCCGAATCAATCGGGGCTGAATACGCGTCCGACGGAGTTGCAGCTGTAAACAGGGCTGCTGAACTCTGCCGGTCCTGAGGATTTCCTTTTTATCAGTATGAAGATATAGAAAAAACATAATCGTGTTAAACCCGTTTGTGATAATCTCTTTGCATAAATTAAAAGGAGAGAATCATGAATCCCCAGGATATCAGGGAAATATCATCGGTATGGACTCATTCCACTAATTTGATGGTGGACCATGCCGCAGGCTGCTGGTTTTTCGATAAAAGCGGCAATAAATATCTCGACATGACCAGCGGAATAGGGGTGACGAACACAGGACATTGTCACCCGGCTGTCGTAGAGGCTATAAAAAAGCAGTCCGAAAAGCTTCTGTTCGGACAGTTCAACATTGTATACCATGAACCCGTCGTTGACCTCGTGAATGAATTAAAGACGGTTATGCCCGCCGGACTCGACACCTTCTTTTTCGGTACAAGCGGCGCTGAAGCTGTTGAAGCGGCGGTCAAGCTTGCGAAACATGCGACCGGACGTCCTAACGTAATTGTTTTCAGCGGCTCGTTTCACGGCAGGACCCACCTGACCATGGCGATGACTACAAGCAAAACCGTATACCGTGAAGGTTACCAGCCGCTACCGGGCGGAATATTCACGGCACCATACCCGTATTCGTTCTATTACGGCTGGGATGACCGGACTACATCAGACTTTGCCATTAAAGAGCTGAAGCGGACGCTGCTTGGGCAGTCACAGCCAAATGAAACAGCTGCAATAATAATTGAACCTGTTCTAGGTGAGGGCGGCTACGTAATCCCGCCTGCCGGATTCATGCAGAAGGTTCGTGAGATCTGCGACGAGTACGGAATCATGATGATTGCGGATGAGGTTCAGTCGGGTTTCTGCCGTACCGGAAAGTTCTTTGCGGTGCAGCACGAAAATGTTCTTCCGGACATAATGACGATGGCAAAGGGCCTTGGTTCCGGGATGCCTATATCGGGAATAGCGTATAAGCGGAAACTTCAGGAAAACTGGAGACCCGGAACACACGGCGGAACCTACAGTGCCAACACGATGGGCTGTGCGGCAGCCGCGGCAACGGTCAAGGTCATGAAGGACGAAAACCTCGCGGGTAACGCAGCTGCCCGGGGTGAACAGCTTATGAACGGCCTTCGCGGCCTGCAGCAGAAGTACCCGGTTATCGGCGATGTGCGCGGACGCGGATGTATGATTGCCACAGAATTTGTGAAGGACGGGCAGCCCGATGCGGCGACAGCCAAGGCTGTAATTGCAGCGGCATACGAGCAGAATATGCTGATGCTCGGCTGCGGAACATACGGAAACATCATCCGGTGGATACCGCCCCTGATAATCACCGAAGAAGAAATCGATGAAGGTCTCGGCCGCTTCGAAACAGCCCTGAAGAAAACAGTCGGCTGATCAATCCCCATATATAGCTGTTCCGGGCCCCGCTTTCATAATCGAAAGCAGCCTGGATGCAGCCTTGTCTTATTGATTTTCATATTTATAAGAATTATCACCATTAAAGCTTGACATTCACCGGATATCGTATAAGATATTAATAAATTGCATACAATTTTGAAACATGCATGCAATATGGACGGTTAAATGGCTAAAGATCAAATGCTCGGAGAAAAAGTCTATAGGCAGCTGTCAGAAATGATCCTGAAGCAGGAAATCCCCTGCGGCGGAAAACTCGCGGTTGATGTGCTCTCAAAAAAACTCGGGGTAAGCCGTACCCCTGTCTCCGAAGCGGTGCAGCGGCTCGCGAAAGAGGGGATTGTTACCCTGTTTCCCCACCGCAGCGCCGAGGTTATTGTATTCGACCGTAAAAGCAAGACCGACCTGGGGCTTACCCGCGTTATGCTCGATACGCTCGCAGTGCAGCTTGCGGCACGCTACGGAAGCGACGCGGAATTCGACGGCCTGCGGAAGATCGCCGAGGAATGCTACAGGGTTGCGGAAGCGGGCGATGTGTACAACTGGATCCGTCTCGAATGCGAATTTCACCTCGGCCTCGCAAAAATCGGAAAGAATGAAAACCTTGCGAAAATAATGGAAGATCTGTACCAGAAGGTGCGGCTTGTGCAGTTTGTGGACTATGTGGACAGCGATCTGAGCCTGAGCATGATAAAGCTTCATTTTACAATGATCGACAGCCTGAAAAAACGCGACACCGATGCTGTAATAGACCTTATTCACAAACATCTTTCATATTTCTACGATCTGGATGAGCATTCAATCAGTCTTGTTAAAATTAAATTTTAAATTATGCCGGTTAACGGCAGCGGCGCTGCAGAGCAGTGCAGGGGGAGTATTATGGGATTAATGACCGGTAAGGAGTACCGTGAAAGCCTTAGGAACAGAAGACCGCTTAATGTTTACATGGCGGGCGAAAAACTTGATAACCCTTATGATCATCC
>QKCC01000072.1 GCA_003245835.1 Spirochaetales bacterium
CGTGCCGGAAACAAAGGCGAGTCTGCTGTAATTGATTTTGCTCTCGATACCGAAGAAACACCCGTTATTCTTACAGCTTCACCGGAAGCATTTTCACCGAATGGCGACAAGATAAAAGACAGCCTGATTCTGACGCCCGTTTTGAACGTAACTGCAGGTATCCAGTCGTACAGCCTTGTAATCACCGATGCTTCCGGCAAAATCGTAAAGAAGATCGCGAGTGAAGGCAAAATAAAGAACGAGTTCGTATGGGACGGTTTTACCGATGCCGGAAGAAAGGCTGAAGACGGGACCTACCGGGCCGGCATAGAGGTCGTGTATGAAAAGGGCGATGTATCAAATGCGGTAACCCGTGATTTTATCCTCGACACCGCATATCCGGAAATTGAAGCCGGTGCAGATTACACCCTCTTCTCGCCTGATAAAGACGGTTCGAAAGATACCATCCTTATAAGGCAGAAAACCAGCCGTGAACAGCTTATAACAGGCCAGCTTAAGAATCAGGCAGGCGTTACAGTCAAGGAATTCGTCTGGGAAGGAACCGCAAAGGACTTTGTCTGGGACGGAACTGATGAAAACGGCAACACTGTACCTGACGGAAAATATTTATACACTGTATCAAGTGAGGACAAAGCCGGCAACAAAACCGAGAAGAAAATAGATAATATTACAGTCGACAACAGGCAGACTACCGTTTTCGTAACTGCTGATAAAAAGGGTTTTACTCCCAACGCAGACGGAATTGACGACAGGATAGAATTCTCGACTATGACAACCTTAAAAGACGGTGTTGAATCATGGAAACTCACCATCCGAAAGAAGGGTGAAGCTGCCGTAAAAACATTCCGCGGTGATGTACTCCCTGAAAAAATAATCTGGGACGGAAAAACCGAAGACGGCAGGGTCGTCGAGGGTGTTTTTGACGCTGAATACAGTGTCGCATACCTGAAGGGTAACAAGCCTGTTTCGGTAACCAAAGAATTTACGGTAGATATATCTGCGCCGGAAGTACAGATTTCTTTATCTCCGATGCCGTTCTCGCCGGACAACGACGGCGTGGATGATGAACTTGCAATAACTATGAACGTTACGGATGCAAATGAGATTAAAGACTGGTCGCTCGATATTGTTGATCGACAGGGAAATGCATTTACCAGCTTCGGCGGTAAGGGCACCCCTGCGGAAAAAATCTACTGGGACGGTATCAGCAAGTCAGGTGAACTGGTGCTCGCGGCTGAAGACTATCCGTACCGGCTCAAGGTTGAAGATATCTACGGCAACGTTACGCAAAAATACGGAATAATTCCGGTAGATGTGCTTGTTGTTAAAGAAGGAGACAAACTTAAAATTCGGATTGCGAATATAACGTTTGCTCCGGACAGCGCCGAGCTCAGAAAGGACGATCCGGAAATAAAGGCCAAGAATGAATACGTTCTCGGCAGACTGGCGGAAATCCTTGCAAAGTATAATAACTATAAAATAATCATTGAAGGACATGCCGTAAGTGTTTTCTGGGCTGATCCTGTTAAAGCGCAGAAGGAACAGACAGAAGAGCTTATTCCATTGTCCAAGGCGAGGGCTGAAACCGTAAAGAAATATTTACAGCAGCTTGGTATTGGTGAGTCAAGAATGACGACTGAAGGCATCGGCGGACGAAGCCCGATTGTTCCTCACAGCGATCTTGAAAACAGGTGGAAAAACAGAAGGGTTGAATTCATACTTGTTAAATAGGTTTAGGGCCGAATATTGAAGAAAATTGCAGTATTTTTAATCATAGTTCTCGCGGCGGTTATAATCGCTGCCGCGGGACTCATATATTTTTCAGTAAAAATGAATGAAGCGCCTGCCGGTATGCCTGTTCAGACTGTTTTCAGGGTGAACAGAGGCGATACCGCGGATGTAATAGCAGAGAATCTTTACGAACAGCAGCTGATTAGAAGCAGTATCTTCTTTGAGTTCTACGTAAGACTCAGGCAAACAGGCGGTTCGATGAAATCAGGGCTTTACCGGATTGATCAAGGGGCATCTGCAATTCAGATTCATGATATTCTTTTAAGGGGGGCTGAAGAACTTTACAAGGTTGCTGTTCCTCCGGGCCTCACATCAACAGAGATTGCCGGAATCATGCAGAATAACGGAATTACCGGTAAAGACGCGTTCATTGCTGCCGTTAAAGAACAGAATGCAGAAGGAATGCTTTTTCCTGATACCTACAGTTTTCCGAAAGATTATCCGGCGGATAAAACTGTTGAGTATATGGTAGATACCTTTAAAGATTCTATATCTACTGTTTTTCCTGATTTTAATGAACTTTCAGAAGATGAAGTTAAACAAAAGATTATTATGGCATCGATAATTGAAAGGGAATACAGGCAGGCGGATGAGGCTCCAAGAATAGCCTCGGTTTTTTACAACAGAATAGAGCAGAATATGTACCTGGGTTCATGCGCCACAGTGGTATATGTTATTACTGAAGAGCTTGGCCGTGAGCATCCGGATAAACTTTTGTACAGGGATCTCGAGATAAAATCGCCGTTCAATACTTACATTAATAAGGGACTTCCTCCGGGACCAATATGCAACCCCGGACTTGTAGCGCTGAATGCGGCATTTAACCCTGAAAATACGGATTATCTGTATTTCCTTCTTGAGGATCCTGAAACAGGTAAACATTTTTTTTCAAAAAACCTTGCCGAACACAACAGATCATATGAACTTTATATAAAGGGAAAATGAGCAGGAACGTAAGAGACGAAATAAATAATAAACTCAGTATAGTCGATGTTGTCGGAAAGTATCTGACGCTGAAAAGGGCCGGAACAAGATATACCGGGCTTTGTCCGTTTCATAACGAAAAGACCCCGTCATTCTCGGTAACTCCGGACAGCAATCTTTTCTATTGCTTCGGATGTCATAAGGGCGGTACTATTTTTGATTTTATTATGGAAATTGAAAATATGGATTTTTCCGAGGCCCTGAAATATCTTGCTGAAAAAGCAGGTGTTGAGCTTGATAATAACTACAGCGGCAGTGATTCTTCAGACCGGAAAAAGCAGGACGCGCTTAAAGAGCTTTATAAACGGGTTTCAGGAAGTTTTGAGTATATTCTGAGAAACCGGGATGAAGCAGAAATTGCGAGGCAGTATCTGAAAAAACGCGGACTTACCGAAGAAATAATGGATGAATTCAAAATAGGATGGGCTCCCGAGGACCGGACCTGGATTCTGAATTTTCTGAAAACAAAGGGCTATTCCGAAGATTTTTTAAAGGAAAGCGGTCTTTTTTCACAAAAAGGGCTGGGTTATCCGCTTTTTTCCGGAAGAGTTATGTTTCCGCTCACAAACTATAATAATGAAATAATAGGCTTCAGCGGCAGAACCCTGAGAGACTTCGGGCCGAAATATATTAATTCTCCGGAAACATTAATTTTTCATAAAAAAAGGAATCTGTACGGTTTAAGCAATTCAATAAAATCAATACGCGATAAGGGTTATTTTATACTCTGTGAAGGACAGATGGACGTGATTGCATACCACCAGGCAGGTGTAAAGAACGCTGTTGCACCGCTCGGAACAGCTTATACTGAAGAACAGGCAACAGTCATGAAAAGGTATGCCGATAAGGCCGTCATTTCATTCGACGGTGACAGTGCAGGCCAGAAGGCCGTTCAGAAAGCCGTGATAATCTGTGAAAAAAAGAATATCAGGACAAAGATTGCACGGTTTTATGAAGGAGAGGACCCCGCGGATTTGCTGTTAAATAAGGGTGAAAAGGCATTGCATAAAGTATTAAAATCTACTATAAATAGTTTTGATTATATTCTGGAAAATGCGATAAATTTATCCGATATTGACAGTCCCGAAGGCAAAGAAGAAGTTATCCATAGGATGCGCGATTATATCGGCAGTCTTGACTCAGAAGTCAGAAGAGAAGGCTGTCTGAATGAAATAGCCGGACGCCTTGGTGTTGATTATTCTTCAGTCCATAAAGACATAACGCGGGCTCAAAAAACAAATGAATATAATCGAACTGAAAAAACGACTCAGATACAAAGAAACAGTATATCTTCCGAGCTGTTTCTGATGATAGCAGTCGTTGTAAATAGAGAGAATTTTTCGTATGTCAGAAGCAGAATCGAAATGGATGATCTGATTGATGACAATGCGAAAAAAATCTATATAGCTCTCGAAGAATGCTTCAGAAACGATGAAGCAGGCCTTGATTCCGTTTTGAACAGGCTTGAAGACACTGAATTAACGTCGCTTATTGCTGAAAAAATTACGTCGGAGGAGTATAGTATAAACAGTGATGAGCTGATTAAGGATTCTGTAAGAAGAATCAAAAAAAACAGTCTGTTGAAGAAGAGAGAGGAAATCGTTAAAAAATTGAAAGAAATCCCAATTAATAATAATACTCTGGTAAATGAAACGGAGCTCCTCTCCGAAAAGATCTATATAGACGATGAAATAAAGAAACTGAGGTCAGGTATATAATGTCAGATTTGCAGACCGATCCTGCTGTAGCAAAACTGCTGGAATATGCAAAAACTAAAAAGAATATAACATATGATGAGATCAATGATCTTTTACCGGATAGTGTGGTTAACTCCGAAAAGATTGAAGAGGTAATTGCGTTGCTTGAAAAAAACAAGATCAGCATAACTGAAGACACCTCAAGTCAGCCAGGTCCGCCCGAAGATCTCGATGACATGATCGAAGACGACGAAGATGAAGAACTCGAAGATCCCGACATGGATGAAGATGATGAAGATGAAGAGGATGATTCCGAAGACGGTGAAATGGATGACATGCCGCATGAGAAGCGGCGTATTGTCTACAGCGAAAAAGAAACATCTATCGATGATCCGATAAGGCTTTATCTCAGAGAAATCGGAAAAGAAAATCTTCTTACAGCCGAACAGGAAGTGGAACTCTCCAAGCTTATGGAAGAGGGAGAGAATATTATCAAGGAAGTTATAAAAAATTCCGGAATGGTTATTCCTGAGTTTAATAATCTGATGATTAAAACATTTTCAAAGGTTGATCCGCGGGAACTTGATCTGAGCAAGAAAGAAATTTCCGAATTTCTTGCAGAAAGAAGAAGACTCACCCAGTTTTATAGGGAAAGGCTCAAAGATATACGTCCGCTGCTTAAAAATTATATGGATCTTAAAGAATCTATTGTTGAAAAGGGCGGCGATGTAATAAACGAAGAAGAAATCGTCAAGAAACGAAAATCTCTGCTGAAAAAGATCAAGGATGTTGATATTCATCAGGACGAGATTCTTTACTTTTCTGACAGATTTACTATAGCTGCTGAGAAGATTACCAAGTATCAGAAGAAACAGCAGAAAATTGAGCGGCGGCTCAAAGTTAATAGTATGAGAGAGCTCAGAAACCTGGGCAGAGGGCTCGCACAGACTTCAAAGCGCCGTGATATTGAAGAGGAACTTGGACTGAATGCCGAAGAGATAAAAGAAAAAATCAGGCAGGTCCAGGTTGCCGAAAAAAAACTGCTGCAGCTTGAAGTCGAGTTTGAAGAAAGCATCGACAGGATTATTGAAAGATCCGAAGAGATCGAGCGCGGCAAGATAATGATGAAGAAAGCCAAGGACAGGCTGATTCAGGCCAACCTCAGACTCGTTGTAAGTATCGCAAAGAAGTATACGAACAGAGGCCTTCACTTTTTCGATCTTGTTCAGGAAGGCAATATCGGCCTAATAAAGGCTGTAGAAAAATTCGAATACCGAAAGGGATACAAATTTTCGACATACGCTACATGGTGGATTAGACAGGCAATCACGCGTTCGATATCGGATCAGGCAAGAACCATCAGGGTCCCGGTTCATATGATTGAACAGATCAACAAGGTAGTGCGTGAATCAAGGCAGCTTATGCAGCTGCTTGGACGGGAGCCTTCCGATGAAGAAATTGCAGAAAGGCTGGGCTGGTCTGTGCTGAGGGTTAAGTCGGTTAAAAATGTTGCGAGAGAACCGATTTCGCTTGAAACACCGATAGGCGAGGAAGAAGACTCACTGCTCGGAGACTTTATCGAGGATAAGGATGTTGAAAACCCTGCCAACCAGACGGCATTCAAACTTCTCCAGGAACAGCTGCAGGATGTCCTTTGTACGCTTCCTCCCAGAGAACAGGAAGTTCTGAAAATGCGTTTCGGTCTTGAAGATGGTTATTCATTGACGCTTGAAGAGGTAGGTCTATATTTTAACGTCACAAGAGAACGAATAAGGCAGATAGAGGCTAAGGCTCTCAGAAGGCTAAGGCATCCGAAAAGAAGCCGAAGACTTAAAGATTATATAGACAACTGATAAATAGGGTTTGCAGCAGACGGCTGTTAAATTTTGCACAAAAGGGGTTGCCGAGATGAAACAGGATATTTTTGAAAAACTGAAAGAACTTCAGGATATTCTTTCAAAGAAATATGAAATTGAAAGAGATATTAATGAAATTCCCAAAGCCATGGTTACAAAGAATGAGCTTTTGAATCGCCTTAAGAAGACATATATCGAAAAGAATGAAAAGGTTGATAACACTAAAAAGAGAATAGCCAATCTGCGGGTCAGGCTTGCCGAAGCTGAAAGTCAGCGTGAGCAGTTTGAGAAGCAGATGGACGAAATTAAGACTCAGCGGGAATATGAAATTCTTGACAAAGAGATCAAGGATGCTACTGAAAGAGAGCAGGAATTACGAAAAGATATAATCAAATCAGAAAAAGATCTTGAAGAATTCAAATATATGCTCGAAAGAGATGAAAAGCTTATAAATGCCCAGGAAGAAGAACTTTCAGCTGAAGAAGAGAAAAACAAGAACGAAAGTGAGTCAAAAAAACAGATGCTTGCTGATCTTGAAGAGCAGGAGAAGGCTACAACACCTGACATGGACAGTGAAATTCTCTTTAAATTCGAAAGAATCATAAAAAGCAAATCAGGTGTCGGTATTGTTCCTGTTAGAAATGCTGTATGTTCAGGCTGCCATATGGTATTGCCGGCACAGTTTGTAAATGAAGTGCGAAAAGGTGAAGAAATACACTTCTGCCCATACTGCAGCCGTATTCTTTTCTATGAAGAATCTGATGCTGACGAAAGATATGATGACGAGTTCCTGACTGATGATGATGCAGAGGGACTTGCTGATCTTGAAGATGATGAAGACGATGATTTCTAAAAAATAATCTTCTTAAATTGAACCCCTTTTAAAAGTTGGTTACTTTTGAGAGCGGTCTAAGGATAATTTTTTGCAGTATTGGATGATTTTTTTCAGAATAATTATTTGCAAAAAATCTACATATTAAATCTTTGGAAGGAATTTCAAAACTCACTGAGTTTTGAAATTCCGCCATCCTTTAATTGGCAAAGAACCTTTCATGTGATACTATAAATCAGACGGATCGGATAGCCGCTGGAGTAAAAGCTGTGCTTTTTCTCTAGAGGAAAGTCCGGGCTCCTAAGAACATGGTGCCGGGTAACGCCCGGGCGGAAAAGGTGAAAACCTGTTCCGACAGAAAGTGCCGCAGAAAATATACCGCCTGATTATGCCTTTTGGTGATAATCATGCAGATTAGGAAACTGATCTGTGAGGTTTTCGAAAGAAAACTTCAGGGGTTCGCTTCGCGAGCCTCCGGTAAGGGTGAAATGGCGGGGTAAGAGCCCACCGCTCTGCCGGTAACGGAAGAGGCAAGGTAAACCTCACCAGGAGCAAAGTTAAGCAGCAGAGGATGTTCGTCCCGAATCCGGCCGCTTGCGGCATGGTTTCAATCTGCGGGTAAACTGCTGGAGGCTGGAAGCAATTTCAGTTGTAGATAGATGGTTGTCGATTCTGCTCAGGCAGATGAACAGAACCCGGCTTATAGATCCGTCTTTATTTTTGAATTAATAAGGCTGAGAAATGATTCTACCTGAAGATAGATATAGATTCAGCGGAAGAAAGAAGAAAGACCGAAAGCCGCTGATATTTGCATTAATTATACTATTAGCAGCTGCCGGAGCTGTTACAGTCTTCCTTATCGTCAGAAATAACGAGAAGCCTGCTGAAACTTTTAACAGGCAGGAAGATGTTCAGACCATAGAGTCCCTATGGGAGAACCAGCACTACGAGACAATTAATGAAAAATGTGAATACATATTAAAACAGGATCCCATGAATCAGAAAGCTCTGATATATAATGGATTTTCATATTTCTATCGCGGTGCATCACAATACTCATTAGAAGAAAAAATACCTCTATTTGATGATGCCATAATTAATCTGAGGCGTGCACTGCTTGTGTGCAATGAGGATATAAAAGGTAAAGTTAACTATATAATAGGAAAATGCTATTACCAGAAAGGCAAATTCTATTCAGATCTGGCTATTAAATTTCTGGAAGAATCCATCGAAGCCGGTTATACTGGTGAAGATACCTTTGAATATTTAGGGCTTTTATATTCAAAACTTGGAAAATACGAAGAAAGTATAGAATTCTATCTGAAGGCGCTTGAAGTAAACCCGAACGATACATTGTATCTTGTGCTGGCACAAACTTACTTTCAACAGGGAGCATTGGACAGGTCGGAGGAATATCTGCGGGAAACACTGGCAAAAACTGCTGACTTCAGTGTAGAACAAAAAGCAAGATATCTGCTTGGAAATATTCTGATCGAAAAAGAAGAATATAACAAAGCTGAAGCGGAATATAGAAATATACTTGAGAAGAATGATAAGGCTGCCGATGCTCATTATTATCTTGGTGATATCTATGATAAATTGGGTGACAGCGTAAAAGCAAGGTATGAGTGGAGGAAATGTCTTGAAATAGATCCCTACCACTACGGCGCAAAACTGAAACTATACGGATAAATTGAGCTCAATGGAGGGGTATTATGGGACTTAAAAAATTTTCGGAAGCATTCTCATCAGATATAGGTATTGATCTCGGGACATGTAATACACTCGTGCATGTCAGAGGAAAAGGCATTGTTATCTCTGAACCTTCAGTTGTGGCTGTCGAGCGTGGCACAAAAAAGGTTGTCGCTGTCGGCGCGGAAGCAAAGAAAATGCTTTGGAAAACTCCCGGCGATATTATTGCCATAAGGCCGCTTCGTGACGGTGTTATTGCCGATCTTGAAACCACGGAAAAAATGATCAGGTATTTCATCTCAAGTGTAATACCGCGCAAACTGTTCGTTAAACCGCGAATGGTAATCGGTGTCCCGACCTGTATTACCGAGGTAGAAAGAAGAGCTGTTGAAGAATGTGCTCTTAAGGCCGGCGCCCGTGAGGTAAAGGTGATCGAAGAATCTCTTGCTGCAGCTATTGGCGCCAATATGCCGATATTTGAACCGGCCGGTCATATGGTATGTGATATCGGCGGCGGCACAACAGAAATATCCGTAATCTCTCTCGGCGGTATGGTTGTTACAAATGCAATCAGAATCGGCGGTGATGAATTCGATGAAGCAATTATTAAACATGTTCGGAATGTGCATAATCTGATTGTCGGCGAACAGACTGCCGAAAACCTCAAAATCAAGATCGGCAATGCATCACCTGATAAAAAAATAGAGAAAATGGAAATAAAAGGAACTGATGCAATTACCGGGCTGCCGAGGCGGCTCGAAATCGATTCAGTCGAAGTCAGGGAAGCACTTCAGGAGCCGATTAATGGAATCATTGAAGAGATAAAGAGTACACTTGGGCAGACACCACCTGAACTTGCGGCTGATATTGTAGAACGCGGTATAGTTATGACAGGCGGCGGATCACTGCTTAAGGGGATGCCTAAACTCATATCCAAGGAAACAGGGGTACCGGTAATTCTTGCGGAAGACCCTCTTCTTTGTGTTGCGAAGGGTGCCGGAATGTACTATGAACATACTAAAGATCTTTCACGAAGAACAATATATAACAGCTTAGACAGATAAATCTGATGTCAGATTTTATCAGTATTGTCAAAAAACACAGAGAAATAACTACTCTAATTATACTGCTGCTTTTTTCGGTAGTGGTTCTAAGTTTCAGCACTGATCGGAAGCTTATAAACCCTAAGCAGGCTGGGTTTACTGTTTTTTCGGTAGTTCAGAGAGGCCTGAACGGTATAGGCAGCTTTTTTTCCGGTACTGTAAATTCAATTAACGAATTAAGAGAGCTGAAATCTGCATACGAGCAGCTTCAGGAAAAGATAAGCGAGTATGAAGAGATCGAACGGAATATCGATGAGCTGAGAAACGAAAACGAACAGCTTAGAACTCAGCTTGGATTTTCAAAAACAAGCCCCTTTCGTAATATTCCGGCAGAGGTAATAGGAAAAGATCCGGGAAATACATTTAACTCTATTATAATAAACAAGGGAAAAGGTTCCGGAATCGAGCGAGATATGCCTGTAATAGCGCTGCAGGACGGTTACCACGGTCTTGTAGGAAAAATTTCAGAGGTAGGGCAGTTTACATCTATAATTGTACCTATTTATGATGAATCGTCTTTTGTCTCTGCAAGACTGCAGGAAGGCCGTTACGAAGGCCTTATTACAGGCAGCGGTTATTCAGATTCGATACTGAGAATGGATTATGTCAAAAAGATTGCCCGTGAGAATATCAAGTACGGTAACTTTGTAATTACTTCGGGAATGAACTCTATATATCCGAAAGGAATATACATAGGACGGGTTACAGCAATAGAAGGTAAGGAATGGGACACTTCTCTTAACCTGGAGATTGAGCCTATTGTCGATTTCACCAGGCTTGAATATGTCTTTGTTCTTAAACAGGAGGAAGAATGAGAAAGAGAAATTTCATTCTAAGTCTTGTTATCACCGGAGTTTTTATTGCCCTGCAATCGACTATTCTTCAGAAGATAGCTGTGCGGGGCGTAATCCCTGATGTGGCCTTGGTTGTAATAGTTTTTTCGTCAAACAGTATGGGGGCGATGCGGGGACAGTTTCTTGGTTTTATAGCCGGTTTACTGCAGGATTTTTTAAGTTCAGGACCTTTGGGATTCAACGCACTGATTAAAACCATAATAGGATTTATTTTCGGTAAACTCAAAGGGAAACTGTTTCTTGATTCAATTCTGCTCCCCGTTATATTCATCCTCTCTGCAACAATACTGAAAGAAGGGTTTACAGCCCTTACCGGTCTTATTTTTCTTGGATCGGAAAAGTTCATGTATTTCGGCAGAAGTTTTCTTATAGAATTAGGCCTTAATGCATTTTTATCGCCGTTCATATTTGCATTGATGAAACTTCTTAAATTATACAGGGTGAATGAAAAGGACGGCTTCTGATGCCGCAAAAATTCAACGTCCCTAAAACACGGTTAGTTGCTGTGATGGTAATAGTTGCAGCAGCTTTTATAATTTACACAATATATCTGGCAAGTATGCAGATAGTGAATTTCTCTGAATACCAGCAGCGTGCGAAAGAAGTTGCAAGCCGTGAGGCTGTAATCATTGCTCAGCGCGGTGAAATTTACGATGTTAATAAAGATTATCCCCTGGTAATGAATATACCTTCATTCGCGGTATATGTTACTCCGGGTGAATTGAATGACGAAGAAAAACAGACACTAAAAAACAATCTGAATAAGTATTTTAATATAGCGATAAATGAGCTCGATCAGAAGATTCCGGAACAGAACGGAAGTTTCCAGCCCGTAGAGATTAAAGACGCCGTAGAATATGATGATATCGTTTTTATTGCTGAACACATAGATGATTTTCCGGGAATCAGCTGGCAGAACAAACCTATAAGAGGTTATTCGGAAGACGGTTCAATTTCACATATAATAGGTTATGTAGGAAATATAACCAGCGAAGATTTACAGGTTCTGTATAACAAAGGGTACGACCGGAATTCAACAATCGGGAAAAGCGGAATTGAAAAGCAGTATGATATGCTGCTTCGCGGCAAAGACGGTACCAGAATGAGAATGGTTGACGTCAAAGGCCGCAGAATTGAAGAGGATGAACAGGTAATACCGCCTGAAAACGGGAAAAGTATTGTTCTTACGATAGACAGGCACATACAGACGCTGTGTGAAAAAGCTCTGGGAGAACGTATAGGTTCTGTAGTAGTTATGAGGCCGTCTACCGGTGAAGTCCTCGCAATGGTTTCTTATCCGTATTATAATCCGAACCTATTTTATACGGACAGGGGCAAAGAGGTCTACAACAGGCTGTCGCTTGATCCGAGGTTTCCCTTTTTAAACCGGGCCATTCAGTCAAGCTACGGCCCGGCTTCAACATTCAAGGTAATAATGACGACTGCTGTTCTTGAAGAGAACGCTTTTCCGCCCAACGCAATTGTAACGTGTACCGGGTCTTTCAGGCTCGGGGACAGGTCATTCAACTGTCACAAATTGACAGGGCACGGGCCGTTGACGCTTGCTGAAGGTCTTGCAGAATCATGTAATGTTTTTTTCTATACCATGGGCGTAGATTATTTAGGGATAGATAAGATAGCCGATTATGCAATGAGGTTCGGGTATGGAGAGCCTACAGGTATAGATCTGCCAGGTGAAATAAGAGGGCTTGTTCCGACCCCGGAGTGGAAGCAGAAGGTTTATAATACTCCATGGGTAGGCGGTGACACGGCGAATGTATCAATAGGTCAGGGCGCTATGAATGTTACCCCGCTTCAGATTGCTTCTGCTTTTTCAATGGTTGTCAATGAAGGCGTCGCATACAGACCTCACGTCCTGAAGCAGGTCCTCGACCAGACAACCGGAGAAATACTGTCAGAAGCAGAACCTGAAATTTACAAGACTTCGAATATAAGTATGGACACCTTTAAAACTCTAAAGAAGTATATGCGGGGTGTTATAACAGACGGAACTGCTAAATGGGTAATCACGACAAAGGCTGTTGAAGCAGCCGGAAAAACAGGAACCGGACAGATGGGTTTGCAGGACCAGTGGGATTCGCTGTTTGCTGCTTATGCCCCGTATGAAACTGACAATCCTGATGAAAGAATTGTAATTGTCGTAGATGTTGAGGGTGTAAACGAATGGGAATGGTGGGCACCTAAAGCAGCCGATATTATTCTGCAGGGTATATTTGCAAACCAGACTTATGAGGAAGTCATGGATGAATTCAAAAACCGCTGGTATATACTTGATTTGCAGAAACGGCTTAAGGAAAAAGCTGAAGCAGAGGCAAGGGCAGCGGCTGAATCTTCCGGGAGTGCACTTAACGAATGAAAACAAGATCTATATTCAGATTTGAATTTATCCTGCTTTTTGCGTCAGCGTTTCTGTGTGTAATAGGAATTCTTTTTATCTATTCTAGCGCTGTATCATCTGACGGAGTATTACAGAATAATGAGTATATAAAACAGATTATCTGGGCCAGCATCGGGATAGGTGTCCTCATATCATTATCATTTTTTGATTATGAAAGAATAAAAGCATTTAATTTATACATATACCTTGGAGGGATAGTCCTTCTGGTCATTGTGCTGCTGTTCGGCAATCTTGTGAACGGAGCCCGCTCCTGGATTAACCTTTTTGGTTACGGTTTTCAGCCTTCAGAATTTATGAAATTAGCTATAGTCTTCCGGCTTGCATTCTTTTTTGAGGAAAGCGCAAACAAGTATTCCGATTTTGTACGGTTTATACTCAGCCTGATTCAGACTGCAATCCCAATGTTCCTGGTGCTGGTTCAGCCTGATATGGGAACCGCCATGGTTTATATACCCATTTATCTTTTTATGGCTTTTATAGCAGGAATTAAAAAAAGGTATCTGCTCTTTTTGATGTCAGCAGGTATGCTAATCATAATCGGTTCGATAATTCCCGCCTGGGATACTTATATAATCACCGAAAAAAGTGTCGCAATAGCAAGAGTATTCAGGGATAAAAATCTGCTGATGATTGTTATAGGCGCGTGTGCTTTTATGTTTCTGCTTAGCGGCGCCGGGTATTTATTTTTAAAGAAAAAATATTATTACTGGGTTGGTTTTATTTGTCTGATACTTCTGATTTCATTCAGTGCTACATTAGGTGCCGCGAACTTTATTAAAGATTACCAGTTGAAGAGGTTGATTATATTTCTTGACCCTCAGGTGGACCCCCGAGGGGCCGGCTGGAATGTAATTCAGTCAATAACAGCTGTTGGTTCAGGCGGTCCGGGCGGCAAAGGTTTTCTAATGGGGACGCAGAGTCATCTGAGATACCTTCCGCAGCAGTCAACCGATTTTATCTTTTCGATAATTGCCGAGGAATGGGGTTTCTACGGTTGTATGATTGTCTTTCTTTTGTTTCTGATAATTATAATCAGAAGTCTCTACATACTTTTTTCATCGAAGGACCCTTTTGCCTTGTATATGGGGTGCGGAATAGTAGGAATGCTCTTTTTCCACTTTATAGTGAATATCGGTATGGCAATAGGAATAATGCCGATTACCGGAATACCGCTGCTTCTTGTGTCATACGGCGGTTCATCGATGCTTACAACCATGGCCGGTCTCGGGCTTATCTCCAGCATATACTTGCATAAATACAAATACTAGGATATTTTTTAGCACTATGAATAATTCAATCTCTGAACAAGAATTAAGAGAAATACTTCTTAAAGTTAATACGCCAGGCCGTTATACCGGCGGAGAATTCGGTTCGATTACCAAAGAACATGCTGTTTTTAGAATTGCGCTGTGTTTTCCGGATTTATACGAGATCGGAATGTCAAACCAGGCGGTGAAAATTCTTTATGAAATGATAAATTCCGAGACCGAGGCTTCATGTGAGCGCGTTTTCAGTCCGGCGCCGGACTTTGAAATTTTTGTTCGTGAAAAAAATATTCCTCTTTTTACTCTTGAAAGCAGAACAGCTGTAAGCAAATGCGATCTTCTATCTTTTACGGTCGGCTATGAGCTCAGTGCAACTAATATTTTGAATGTAATAGAACTGAGCGGTATACCATTGAGGAATACTGAAAGACTGGAGAATGATCCGATTATTATAGCAGGGGGACCTGCGATTACAAACCCGGTGCCGTTTGGTAGTTTTATAGATGCGGTGTTTATCGGAGAAGCAGAGGATGCTTTTACCAGTATAGTATCAAAACTTTGCGAAATGAAAGCTGAGGGAGCAGGAAGACAGGAACTGCTTGACGAAATCCGCAGTTCGGAATATTTCTGGTACAGCGGTAAAGATATTAAGGTCAAGAAAGCTGTATGGAACAGCTTCGGCGATTACCGACGTGAACGCAAACTGCTGGTTCCTTCCGTAAGCGCAGTTCAGGATCACGGTGTCGTTGAAATAATGCGCGGCTGCCCTAACGGATGCAGGTTCTGTCATGCCGGCATTTTCTACAGACCGTACCGTGAAAAAAGTATAGAAACGATCCTGAAAGAAGTTGAAGATTTGATCGTAAACTGCGGGTATCGTGAGATAACACTGTCTTCACTTTCCAGCGGCGATTACGGAAATATCAGTGAGCTTATAGCGATTTTAAACAACAGGTATTCAGCAAAAGGTATATCGTTTTCATTTCCATCAATGAGGGTGAACAGTTTCACGTTGCCGCTTATAAGTGAAATATCAAAGGTCCGAAAAAGCGGGCTGACTTTTGCAGTTGAAACGCCGGACCTTATTCACCAGCGAGGTTTGAACAAGGAAGTTCCGGTTGAACGAATAATAGAAATTCTGCATGAAGCAAAAAAAATGGGTTGGAAAAAGGCCAAGTTCTATTTTATGATTGGTCTTCCTTTTTTTAAAGAGACAGATGAAACAGATGCAATTATTGATTTTCTGCGAAAAGTAGGCAGAGAAACAAAGATGCAGCTTAACGTAAATATAGGAACATTTATTCCAAAACCGCACACACCATTTCAGTGGTCATTCCAGTTGAATGAAAACCAGGCGCTTGAAAGAATATCAAAAATAAGAAGGGCTCTTCCTGATAAATTTTTTAAAGTAGGGTACCAGTCGCCATTTATGTCACTGATTGAAGGGGTTATCAGCAGGGGTGACGAAAAAACCGGCGAAATATTGATAAATGCATTCAAGAAAGGTGCCAGGCTCGATGCATGGGAAGAGTATATTGATCGAGGGATATGGAGGGAGGTTTTCTCTGAATCTGAAGCAGATGTCGAAAAATGCCTGCTTGAAAAATCGGTTGAAGTCGATCTTCCCTGGGACGGCATCAGTCTCTCGGTCGGTAAGAAGTTTCTTGGGTCCGAATACGAAAAATCACTGGAAGGAGAGCTTACAGAAGCCTGCAGCGTATCCTGCGGACATAATTGCGGCGCATGCAATAAAACTGATACAGTTAAATTGAACGACAAAAAAATCAGACTTGAAGATTATTTCATAAGTTCTGAAAATACAGTGGAAAAACAAAATGTTAAAATTCTTTTTTCATTTACAAAAAAGAATACAGCTGTCTATCTGTCGCATATTAACGTAATGAACATTTTTGAACGGGCCTTTTTAAGAAGCGGAATAGATCTTGTTTACAGCCGGGGATTCAATCCCAAACCAAAACTTGAATTCGCCAATCCTTTGACGCTTGGAGTTGAATCTGAAGACGAGATTGCCTCAATTGAAATTGAAATTGTTAAAGGAACAGATAAAGAATCCGCAGAAAAAGATTTTATTCAAAAGATGAATGAATCTCTGCCAGAAGGAATGAAAATTATCAAGGCGAAAGTAATTGAATCAATAGCGTCATACGAAACCGGCAAAAAGGTTAAATCGCTTATGGCTGCGTATAACGGCGGAATCTATCTTTTAAAAGTACTTAAAGACAAGAATGAAATTATGCAGAGAATTTGTGATAATCTGGACGCTGAACCTGGTGTGACCTGGTCAAGAAGAGTACCGGAGGGCGATGAACTGGAAATAAATGCAGTAAGATCTTCAGAGGGAAAGGTGCTTAATATTTTCAGGTTTATGAAAGAAAAAATTGAAACAGAATATCCGTTTGATTATATTGAAGTATTACGAAAACGAACCTTCTGTGCAACAGAAAATGAATTAATTGAAAAAAAAATAAACTATTTCGATTCGTACGAATGAAAAACTTAACATTTTCATTCGTACGAAAAAGTTAATGTTGTATGATTTATTGTACAGTTTTTGCCTGCTGCCATAATTCCTCAAGAGTGTTCAAATCAGTTTCCCGTACGGAACGGTCTGAATCCTTTAAAGTTTTTTCAATGTATTTATAGCGGCTGATAAATTTGTTGTTTGTTTTTGTTAGAGCGGTTGACGGATCTATTTTTAAAAATCGGGATATATTGACTATTGTAAACAGAATATCTCCGATTTCTTCTTCTATGTTTGAGCTGTTATTATTATTAACAGCTTCTCTGAATTCATCAATTTCTTCCTGAAGTTTTACCAATACATCATCTATCTGCTGCCAGTCAAAATTTTCCTTTGCTGCCTTTTTCTGGATTTTAAGCGCTTTAAGCAAGGGAGGGAAGTGACCGGCAACCGAATCCATTACAGAGTCATTGTGTATGCGGCCTTCAACTTTATCTTTGATTTCTTCCCATTGGTGGATGACTGCATCGGGGGTTTCTGCCTGGGCATCGGCAAATACATGCGGATGTCTTCTGATCAATTTTGAACATATTTCGTTAAAAACATCATCAAGCGTAAAACTGCCGGACTCTTCAAACATAACAGCTTCGAAGGTAGCAAGCAGATACAGATCGCCCAATTCTTCGCAAATATGGCCCCGGTCATTTTCAATTATAGCATCAACGCATTCGTAGGCTTCCTCGATAATATTTTCTTTAATGCTGTCGGGAGTCTGTTTCCGATCCCACGGGCAGCCTTCAGGAGCCCGAAGTTTTTTTATTATTGAGTAAAGTTTGTAAAATCCGTCTGAGGGTGTATTATTATTCATACTCCAAGCATAGCATTTTTAATGAAAATGTTTAAGAGGGTATCGAAAGTCTGTCTATGAAAGTATAAAAAATAATACATATTAAAGTGAAATATTAAGGTAGAATGCGGTGGGCGGATTGTGTTGTGATAAAACCTGTACGGCAATTATTCTGCCGAAGTTGTGTGTTGGTACGATAAATGTAAAACTATTAAAAGTAGACAGAATATACATTATCGGAAGTTACGATGATTGTTGCATGATACGTTTTTAATCTTTATATTCTCTCTTAACAAAATCGAAAAGTTAGTCGTAATTAATTGTGTCTGAATGAATTACTGAACAGCAGCAGGACTATGAACGAGAATACAGACGGCCAGAATATTCCGGTTACAAATACTTCCCTGAAAAAGTAAATATATTTAAGCGGGTCAAATCCTATAATTGAACCGAAGAATACCCCGAAAAATGAACCTATTATACCGAATAAAACACAAAGAAAATAATTCTTCAGGACATTGCGCCTGATGAAAAAATAAAAAAGCGAAGAAAAAATAACACCGATAAGGACGTATGTAAGTAGAAGATTAAGATAGTAATTCATATATGCCTTCTTTGTAAGTTTATCATAATCAGTAGTTTGTTAGATTACAATCGAATTTCAGAGTACCTAAATATACGGGGGTACTGTATATAGTTTTCGTAATATCATCAGTGTCACGTCCGAAAGAATAAATGAAGAAAGAAATATAGAGATATTCTGATGTGCTCTCTGAATCTATCGTAGACGGCATGTCGTCATCATTAATATCAAAATCATCTTTATCAAAGAACTTCGGTATATTGTTTATGCTGACGGTCGACGACGGTTTAACCCATCGGTAGAAATATAGAGTCTCGCTGAATGACAGCGATGAATTATAGGTTTCAGCAAGAAAACTTGTACCGTCCGAGTATTCCTGAAGAAATTTAAGACGAATATCAAAATCCTGATCGATAAGGGAAGACTCGATAGGAAATGCAGGTCTTAAGTCACTATGGGTGAAATTAGTCTGCGCAATAACACCTGCATAATCGGTTGTTGTAAACAGTCTTGAGAATCCCCTGCTCTCTATGCCGCTTACGGTCAAATCAGAGCTTAATATTGTAGTCTTTTCAGACAGATATTCAGTTGTCGAAGTTGCAGCATCCAAAGGGTCATAGATTTTATAGTATATTTCGTAGCCGCTGAATATGCTCGAGCTGTTGTCATAAGCATTGGTAAAAATAAGGGTGCTCTCTGCAACATCAGGATCGCTTCTGTCTACAACACCGGTCGGCGGGTAAAGATAACCGTAACTCGGCAGGCCGCAGCCTGAAATAACAATAAGTAAAAGAAGGCCGGACAGCCAAGGCAGTTTGCAATGTAAAAAAAGACGGAAGAACTCCGAAGAGTCCCCCGTTTTTTTATGTGTATTAAAAAATTTAATCTGTTTAAACAATATCAATAAGCTCATAAATCAGTACGGGCTTATTCTTACCTTTAACCCTGATATTGTCAAGCTCACGAACAACAACTTTGTCCTTAACGAGCCCGTAGGTATTTTCACTTATTATAATATTGGTCCTATACTGTTTGTTCGTTCCCTCAAGCCTGGCTCCGAGGTTAACATTGTCTCCGATAAGCGTATAGTCCATTCTCTGTGTTGAACCCATGTTACCGACTGTCATAATACCGGAATTGATACCTATACCGATATCTATCTGCTTTTCGGGCGGGAGGGTTTTATTCAGTTCTTTTAGGGCCTGCAGCTGCTTTACGGCTGCAGAACATGCCCTGAGAGCATGATCTTCCTGCGGGAGGGGTGCTCCCCAGAAACACATGATTGCATCGCCCTCGTACTTATCAAGCGTCCCTTCGTGCTCAAGGATTATATCGGTCATGGCTGTAAGGTACTGGTTAAGAAGCTGAACAAGCTCCTGCGGCGGCATAGATTCCGATAATGTGGTAAATCCCCTGATATCCGAGAAGAACACCGAAAGGTTTTTGTCAACGCCTCCGAGTTCCGGAGGATTATCAATTATCTGTTCGACAACCTTGGGGCTCAGATACGTACCGAACATCCCCTTAATTCTGCGCTTGTCGCGCTCTTCTGTCATGGCCCGGTATGCAATAACCAGAAGGAACATCAGTATTATTGCAATAGCGGGCTCGAAAAATGAAATTACGTAGTTGTAATTATCGAAAATATAGCTTGAACCGATAAAAATCAGCAGCATTAGCACGAGCGAAACAAAAAGAGACGGTACGGTTGAAAAGCGTGATGAGATAAAGGCAGTAAGAAAAACGAAAAAGGCTAGTATTAGTAAATCCATCCAGAATGGAGCCGTAACAAGAAAGTTATTCATCAATATCGTATTAAGCGCATTGGCATGGACCTCAACTCCGAACATAAGCCCGTAAGGAGTCGGTTTCTGGTCGGCGGCCATCCCCTGTGTGAAAGCTCCGACCATTACAATCTTGTTGCCGAGCGCCTTCGTCGGCGGCCACCTGCTGTCTTTGCCTGGAGGATTAAGTGTATAGCCTGAGAACGATCTTACGGGGTATGTCTGTTTTTCGCCTGTTGCGGCAAAAGAAGGATATCCCATGAAATTTATCAGCATCTTGCATTCATCATCTATCGGAATACGGATTTCATCCACTGTATGCCGTTTTTCAGCCTCGATAATATTGCCGTTCTCGTCTGCCTTGGCCGGTGAGTCAACTATATAATAATCTTCCCATGTATCAGTTTCTATGTTGTATCTTTGCGGAGACGGGATCAGTATGTACTCCCCTATCACGATTTCAAGATCTGACAGGCTTTTATTCAGATAACTGCATGCAAGCGACAGCGTTATGGAAGGAACCATGCTGTCTTTATATTTTTCGACTATATAAAAAGATTCATCAGGTTCTCCGTCGTTATTGGTATCTGCAGTTTTCAGCGGAGCGTCTTTCTCCATACTCGATTTGAGCTTTGAAATTTCATCATCCGTAAGAGGATATTCGATATTATGTTTGATTCCTGACCTGTCAGTCCAGACAAGCCTTTCGAAATTGGTTTCGTCGACCGGGTATCCGGTAGTAAGTTCCTCAAGATTTATCGTATCGAGCAGCTGGCTGACTTTGCCTATAAGCGGCTGTCTCCGGTAGATATCGTCATGGTCTTCCTTGAAATTCGCATGCCCGTAACCGGCTGCTGCTTTAGCATAGGGGGCAAGAGGCGGCTGAATCCCGTAAAAAGCAGGAAGGGTTTTCCAGTCTCCGGAGACTTTACTGAACGGGACTTCTCCGAATCCATCATACAGAAGCTGCTGTCGTTGATAGTATTCATCATAACTTGCAGAGGGAGGCGGAAATTCGTCAAGAAACGTCTCGGTAAATACCCTGCCGTTTTCTTTAAAGGCGTCTACGAGGATTCCGTCGTAAGTCGGGTTATCGATTGAATCTCCGAACAGAAGGTCAAGAAAGATGGAATTTTCACGTTCATTCTGGTTCTGTATTCTTGCAAGAGAATTGAGAAAATCTGCGTAACGCCATCTTGGAAAAGGAAATCTGCCGAGTCTTTCCAGAGATTTAAGATCTATTCCAACAATTAAAATATCTGGTGAAATATTCGGATCGAATTCCTCTACACTGACCCCTACCTGAAGGTCCTTATCGTCTCTTTGCGTTCTGTATTTGAAAAAAGTATCCAGCATTCCGTCATCAAGACGATCAAAGATTACGGTAAAATTTGATATAAGATAAAAAACCAGAAGTATAAGTGCAGCCAACACAAAACAGAAGTTTTTTGTTTCAAAAAGCTTTTTACGATTTTTTTTTCTGCTCATTTAAAATTCTCCCGTTTAATTATTACCTAAAACAAGTGAAAATAAAAGGGTTTTTTTTGATATGGCGGAAGTTTCATCCTTATAAATGCAAAGATTATGAAAAATAAAGCGGGAGTTTACTAATCTACTGTTAAGTAAATCAGCAGCCTCCCGCGGTTATGCAGGTGATGGATTATAGAAACTTAATCGAGCTGAATGATTCTGGTCCTCGCAAATGATGACCACTGGTTGCCGGGATAACTGTCAATAAGGTTATTGTAAGCCTCGATTGCTGCATCCTTATTTCCGAGCTGATCATTAAGACGACCAATAGATAGCATTGCCCTCGGAATATCCGGAAAAACCTTATCATAGGCTGCATATACCTTAATGTAGGTATCAAGAGCTTCCTGGTACATTCCCGCGTTTTCATATGAGGCCCCTGTCAGCATGAGAGAAATCGGTGCCAGGTAACTTTCGGTATTCTGAGCGGCAGCACTGTTAAAGTAGCCTGCAGCTTCTGCCCAGTTTTCTTTCATAAAACTCATATTGCCTTTGAGGTAGAATGCTCTCTGGGACGCATACGAAGCCGGATAATCACTGATAACAGAATCAAGCCCTTCAGTAACAACGGTTTCTTTTGCAGCCTTATCGGCATCATCATCGGCCAGCTGAGACCATTCATCAAAAAGGCTCTGGACCTCTTCGATTGCTACTGCAGCCTTATTGGCGTTTTTTTCTTTAATTGAATCGATTACAGCAATAGCTATAATTACGGCAAACACAGCTGCAAGAATTATCAGAAGGATAGTTTTATTCTGTTCGAGAAAAGATGAAAGATGCGACAGGAATTTCTGTTTGCCTGTAAGTTCTTTACGATTGTTTGTCATATTCACAAGACTCCTTTAGTTCAGTTTTTAATATCAAGCTCTTTAATAAGCCTGGATAAATATGTTCGCTGGATTCCGAGTTTTGTCGATGTCTCGGTCTGGTTCCAGCTGTTCTGGTCAAGCGCTTTACGTATAAAATGCTTCTTAAAGGTATTGATTGCATCTTTAAGATTTTTGCTGTCGTATTCGTTGCTCTCGTTCAGATTGTTTACCAGAAGCAGGTGCTGCGGTCTGATAAACTCATCATCGCAGATAACTGCGGATCTTTCAATAACATTCTCGAGTTCCCGCACATTTCCGGGCCAGGTATAGCTCATAAGGGCTTCAAGGGCTTCGTTCGAGAATCCGTTGATGGTTCTGGTAAGCTCCCTGTTGAACTTTTTAAGAAAAAAATCTGCAAGAACGGGAATATCTTCAATTCGTTCACGCAGCGGCGGAATAAAGAACGGCAGCACATTCAGGCGGTAATAAAGGTCCTTACGGAACTTTCCATCCTCAATAGCCTGTTCAATGTCCTTGTTGGTCGCGGCGAGTATTCTGACATTCACCTTCGTAGGTTCGCTTGCCCCGACTTTTTCGAATACCATATGCTGAAGCACACGCAGAAGCTTGCTCTGAAGATTATACGGCATGTCTCCGATTTCATCGAGGAAAATAGTCCCCCCGTTTGCAAGTTCAAAGCGGCCCCTGCGGTCCGAGGTCGCGTCTGTGAACGCGCCCTTTACGTGACCGAAGAGCTCGCTCTCAAGCAGATGTTCAGGGAGTGCTGCGCAGTTAACCCTTATAAACGGTCCGTCAGCCCGTTTGCTTTTCAGATGGATCTGTTCAGCGAAAAGTTCCTTTCCGACACCGCTTTCACCGAGAATCAGTACAGACGAATCAGTCGCGGCAATCTTGTCTACAAGTTTCAGCTTCTCATCGATTAATCTGCTTCCGCTGACAAACGGATGGTAGCCCCTGTCTTCATTTATTTTATCTTTGAGCAGAAAGAGCTCGTTTCGAAGCTGCTGGTAGGATTTTGCATTCTGAATGGCAAGCGCTGCCTGGACTGCGAACCGCTCGAGCCAGAGAAGATCATCATTTGTGAAATTCTGCTTGTCCAGGCGGTTTATAATCTCTATGACACCCACACAGCGGTCCTTGATGCGCATCGGTGCAGCAAGGATTGAATTAGTGGCATACCCGGTTTTTGAATCAATTCTTTTAAGGTGCCGGCCGTCCTTGTCGACGTCATTGACAATAAGACCGGTATTATGCTTGGCAACCCACCCGGCAATCCCCTCACCCATTTTCAGTGAAAACTTCTGAACGTCCGGACCTTTCGGTCCGAGCGATATCTCGAAGTACAGCCTGTTGGTTTCGTGATTCACCAGTAAAAGAGAAGAAGACTCACCATGGGTGAGTCTTGATGCTGATTCAAGAATATGAGTGAGGAGCGCCTTGTCATCCGTATAATTTGAGTTAATAAGAGTATTAATCTCAATCAGGGTTTGAAGACGCTCAACATCAATAGCAGATGATGCCTGCTGCATGGGAAACTCCGTCCCGCGAGGACTATACGTCGTCGTCCAGATTTATTTTGTCTTTAAGCATATCGCCTAAAGTGAAGTTTCCTTCCTCTTCGCTGTCATGTATGTACTTGGACAGCTCCTGACGCTGCAGGCTCTTCTGGTATTCTCTTATTGAAAGTGAAAGCCTCTGTGCATCAGCTTTGATTTCAGTTACGAGACATTTAACCTTGTCGCCGACATTGAATTTTTTAAGAAGTTCATCTTCATCGGATCTCTCCGGGCCGGGTTCTGCAAGGTTGAACTTGTTGATAAGGCCTTCTATTCCGCCAGGAACCCTGACGAAGATACCGAAATCAGTAATGTTGGTTACTTCGCCGTCGACGACGCTTCCCCTTGGATAGGCCTTTTTAAGGGCATCCCACGGGTCTTCTGAAAGCTGCTTAACACCGAGCCTTACACGTTTTGTGTCTGGTTCAATTGCGATAACGACGGCCTCAATTTCTTCGCCTTCTTTAAGAACGGAAGAAGCATTCTTGATTTTTCTGGTCCATGAGTAATCATCAATATGCAGAAAAGCGTCAATTCCTTCTTCAAGTTCAATGAAAGCGCCTGAATTGGTGACCTTCTTGATAACCTTTTTCAGCGTCATGCCGACCGGGTATTTCTCATCAAGGTTTTCCCACGGGTTCGGAAGAACCTGTTTGAGTCCGAGTGAAATCCGGCCTTCGTCAAGATTGAAAGCGAGTATTTTAACTTCAACCTCGTCACCGATCGAAAGCACTTCCTTCGGATGATTTACTCTTTTTGTCCATGAAAGTTCGGAAATGTGGGCAAGACCCTCGATTCCCTCTTCAATTTCAATGAAAGCACCGAAATCAGTGAGTTTGGTTACATGTCCCTTAACGACATCGTCAATATGGTACCTGTTTTCAAATGTGTTCCAGGGATTCTGGGTAAAATGCTTAAGTGAAAGATTGATCTTCTTTTCTTCCGGATCGATCTTTATTACCTTGAGCTTGATTTCCTGTCCTTTTTTAACATAGTCTTTCGGCTTTGTTACATGTCCCCAGCTCATATCATTGATATGCAGAAGACCGTCAAAACCGCCGAGGTCGATAAAAGCGCCGAAAGAAGTGAAGCTTTTTACGGTACCTTCAACGTTATCGCCGATTTCAGTTTTTTCGAAAAAATTCTTCTTTGCTTCTTCAGCGGCAGTCTCAAGATACTGTCTTCTCGAAACAACTATTCTAGCCTTGGCTGAGGTGCTGAACTTATCAATAATAAACTTGGACTTAAGATTCAGATATTCTTCAGGGGTTTCCACCCTTGTAACATCAATCTTTGAAATCGGATTGAAGGCTTTAACATCAAAACCCAGATCAACCTCGAAGCCCCCCTTGATAACCTTGCATACTGTACCGTCGACCGGTGTCTTCTGCTCGGAAGCTTCCTTTAAGTTTTTCCAGAATACCCTTGAATCCGCTTTCTTCTTAGAGACGACGACTGCACCGCCTCTACCTTCCTTCTTAATCAGTATTACACTGACTTTGTCCCCTATCTGCGGGGGAGTATCAAACTCATCAAGGGAGATTTTACCTTCAGATTTGTAGCCTACATCTATAAAAACCTGCTCAGGGGTAATTTCAATTATATCACCCTCTATGAGCGCGCCCTCTTCTATGTCTTCAAAATTCTTCAGATATTCTTCCTGAAGGGCTAGATTGTTATTGTCGGCAGTAACATCTTTGTCTGTCATAATCGGCAACTATCTCCTAAAAACCTGTTTTTCGTTCACGAATTTTATCTAATACTTTCTCACAAACTTCATCTATGGTCAAGTCCGATGTATCCAAATAAATGGCATCATCAGCTAATTTCAGACTGCCCACCGGCTTATTCCTGTCGATTTCATCACGCATTCTGATGCTCTCAAGCAGCTCATTATAGGACTGGGAGCTGGTCCCCTGATCAAACCGGCGGCGTGCCCTTACTTCTATGGACGCATCCATAAAAAATTTCAGCTCGGCGTCAGGAAAAACAACGGTGGTTATGTCACGGCCCTCGGCAACTATATCGAGGCTTTCGGCTGTTTTACGCAAAGCGGCCGTTACAATCTTCCTGATTTCAATTATTGCAGAATGCTGGGCGACCCATCCGTCGACCCTGTCGGAGTGCAGCCGGTCTTCGACATCGGCACCGCTCAGATGGACCCTTCCGCCGATGATGCGGATGTCTATACCGCGGCTGTTTTCAATTATTGCAGCAGGATCTTCCGGATTTACTCCGTTTTCGAGGGCATTGAGGGTTACCGCACGGTAGAAATTACCGGAATTAAGGTAAAAGAACCCGGTTTTTTCGGCTATAGCTGCGGCAATCGTACTTTTGCCTACACCCGCCGGACCGTCAAGCGCTATAATCATACTATTTACCACCGGATTTAAGAAGTTTTTTTACCTCGGTTTCAGTCAGGAACCTGTATTCTCCGCTTTTCAGTCCGCGTACCGAAATATTTCCAATGCTGGTTCGATGAAGTTTCTTGACTTTGAAACGCCGTGAAAGGAAAAGATTGCGGATTTCCCTGTTTTTACCTTCTTTTAGGGTGAGCGATACCTTTTTGATGGTCTTGATTTCGTAGGATTCAATCTTATAGCTGACTCCCTCGACCATGACGCCCTTTTTCCATTCTTCAAGCATTTCACGGGGTATGTCTTCGCGTGTTTCGACGGTATAAGTCTTCAGTATGCCGGACGACGGATGTGAAATAGCCTTTGTAAAATCACCGTCATTTGTAAAGAAAACAAGGCCTGACGACATATAGTCCAGGCGTCCCACATTATAGATACGCCCCGGCCAGGCCTTCCTGACGAGTTCAATTGCTGTCGGACGTCCCTCAGGGTCGGAAGACGTGCAAAGATAGCGTACGGGCTTGTTAAGCGCTATATAGACCATTTTTTTGGCCGGGTATACAGGCCTGCGGTCAAAACAGACCTTCTGGTCCGTTATTTTAACGCCCTGCTGGAAAACAATTTCTCCGTCCACGGTTACCCTGCCTTCGGAGATGTATTCCTCGCATTTACGCCTTGAGCCAATACCGGCCTTTGCCAGAAAAACCTGGAGCCTGAGCCCGGTTTCATCGGATTCGTTTTTTCTTTCAGCCATTGAGTTCAAACCTCACCTGCTGGACGTCGTCGAGTTTGGGCAGATCGGAAATACTGCTGAGACCGAATACCTTCAGAAAATCGCGTGTTGTACCGTATTGCGAAGGTTTGCCCGGAACGTCCTTTTTACCGACAGTTTTTATAAGGGAACGATCCATGAGCATTCTGATCATGTTGTCGGCAGCAACTCCCCTGATATTTTCAATTTCAGCCTTGGTTATCGGCTGTGAATAGGCAATGATGGAAAGAGTTTCCATCGCCGCCCGGGACAGTCTCTTGTCGTTTTTCTGGCCGTAGCGCTCCTTGAGAAAGTCCCAAAGCCGCTGTTTCGGCGAGAGCGTATAACCGCCTGCGAACTGTATCAGTTCAAGACCGTTTCCGGGCTGCTGATATTTATTTTCGAGGACAGCAAGAGCCTGCTCGACGACTTCCTTCGGAAGGTCGGTTATTTTCACGAGCGTGTTTATTTCGACCGGGTCGGATTCAAGGAAAAGCACTGCTTCAATAAGTTCGGATTCATTCGTCAATTCCATCGGTTACCTCCGCCTTTTCCGGCTCTTCTTCGCGCTGTCTGATAAGTATATCGCCGAAGAGTTTATTCTGAAGGATAAGAATGCGCTTCTGCTTTACGCTTTCAAGCACGGCAAGGAATGCGCAGACAATATCCATCATGGATTTGTCCCTGGTTATCAGATCCGAAAAATAAAATTCATGCTTCGTTTCGAATAATTCATACATCAGGGCTACCTTTTCATTGATGCTCACCTCTTCATACATGTCGATAACGCGTTCGCTCGACAGCGAGGTGATGATGCTTGAAAAGGTTTGAAATAGATCCCATATATCAATCTGTTCCCAGAGACTGTCATCCTCGGGAAACGGAAGCGTACGCTGTTTTTTGGTCCTTTCAATACGCCACTCGGATTCTTTTTCCTGTTCGGTCATAAGATCCGAGAGCTTTTTGAATTTCTGGTATTCAATCAGACGGTCTACCAGCTCTTTGCGCGGATCTTCAAGCTCGTCGTATATATCGATCTCGACAGGAAGAAGCATTCTGCTTTTGATATAGAGAAGCGTCGATGCCATCACATAGAATTCCGTCAGGTTATCGAGATTGACGGATACAGCGTATCCGAGGAATTCGATATACTGCTCTGTAATCTGGGCAATGGGGATATCGTATATATTTATTTCAGATTTTTTGATAAGGAACAGCAGAACGTCGAGGGGGCCCTCGAAATCATTTATTCTGAATTTATTCTGGTGTTCGCTCTCGGGTTTTTCCTCCATGGGATTCAATATAACTGACAGCATCAAAGGTGTAAATACCCTCAGGAATTATAATTATGGCTGCAATATAATTCCTGTCAAACTTGAGGTCATCAATATCATCAAAAAAAGAAGATTTATACGGCAATATTGCTGCCCGCTTTCAAAGGTCAGATATCGTATTTATAGATACCCTGCTGATCCAGCTTTTTTACGAAGTTGGAGAACGGCTCTCCGGTAACCGGGTCAGCCGCTTCAGGCTTCAGTTCGAGCATCGGAACAAGAGCGAATTTCCGCAGTTTAAGCCGTTCATGGGGAATCCTGAGCCAGCACCCTTCTCCGTCGACTTCTGCTCCCGCCTCAATGATCATGCTGCCGAACAGGAGAATGTCTATGTCGATGCTTCGGGGCCCGCGCCTGGTTTCCGCTGCGCGTTTCCGGCCCAAAGAATGTTCAATGATGCTTATTTTTTTTAGAAGGTCGAAGGCGCTGCCGCTGAAAAAACCGCGGCATGAGGCGTTGATGAAATCCGGCTGGGCCTTAACATCCTGCGGTTCAGTTACGTATAAGGATGAAAGTACCGCTTCCTGAAGAACATCACCGGCAATCGCGGCAAATGCATCAAGAATATTACGGGCCGGATCGCCGACGTTGGCTCCCAGCCCGAGAATTACTTCGATTGCAGAAAAATCAGTATCTGCCGGCTGTCGACCGGAGGCTGATTCCTGCATCAGAAAAGATCGCCGGGTTCGGCTTCTGAATCGGAATCCGGCTGCCCTACAACTGGAAGACTGCTGTCAGTCTTTGCGGCTTTTTTTGCATTCGCTTCGTCGGATTTGCTGAACATGATCTCTCTGAGCTTATTTTCGAGCTCCGCAGCGGTATCAGGGTTGCTTTCAAGATAGAGTTTTGCGTTTTCACGCCCCTGTCCGATTCGCTCTTCACCGTAGGAATACCAGCTTCCGCTCTTGTCTATAAGCTCATACTTCAATGCACCGTCGAGCAGGCTTCCGGTCATGGAAATACCCTTGCCGAACATTATTTCGAGCTCAACCTTCTTGAAAGGCGGTGCAACCTTGTTCTTCACTACCTTGACCCTTACCCTGTTTCCGATAGCGTTGTCTGTTCCCTGGGTGAGGGTTTCTATTCTTCTGACTTCGAGACGGACAGAAGAATAAAACTTAAGAGCGTTTCCTCCGGTTGTTGTTTCCGGGTTGCCGAACATAACGCCTATCTTCATTCTTATCTGGTTGATGAAGACCAAACAGCAGCCGGATTTCGAGATGGTTCCGGTAAGCTTGCGCAGGGCCTGACTCATGAGCCTGGCCTGGAGACCCATATGGGAATCACCCATATCACCTTCAATTTCAGCCTGCGGCGTTAACGCTGCGACTGAATCTATAACAACTATATCAACGGCACCGGAACGCACGAGTGATTCTGCAATTTCAAGGGCCTGCTCGCCGGTATCAGGCTGAGAAACCCACAATTCATCAGTGTTGACGCCCAGGGCTTTTGCGTAGGACGGATCAAGCGCGTGTTCTGCATCGACAAAGGCAGCAATACCGCCGGCTTTCTGGGCCTCGGCAATTGCGTGAAGAGCAAGAGTGGTTTTACCTGAGGATTCAGGACCGTAGATTTCGATAATTCGGCCTTTGGGATAACCTCCGACACCGAGTGCTTCATCGAGAAGAATGGAACCTGAAGGAATCGACGCAATGTTCAGATCAACAGTGGTTCCGAGTTTCATCAAAGAACCTTTGCCGAACTGCTTTTCTATCTGAAGCCTTGCAGCCTCAAGTGCTTTGTCTTTTTCTGCTGTATCGGTTATTACCTTTGTTTCGGGCAGATTTGATTTTTTGGCCATTTTTGTACACTCCTAAAATTTCCCTGCCATGGAAGGCAGGTATAAGAGTTGAAGTTATAAAATGTAATTTTATAACTTCAAAATAATAAAAATATCTGGAAATATTTTTATTATTCCTCCTTACAAGTTTTCGCAGAAAACTGTTCAGGAATGCCTGGACATTCCTTACCCTCCCTATACCGTATTTTTTATACGGTGCTTCAGGAATATCGTATTCGCTTTATTTCTAACTAATAATATCCACCAAGAAGGTTATGAGTCAAGGCAAATATTGGAGACGCGGCAATAGTAATTACAGCTGAAGCTCAATAGTCACTGCAGGCGGCGGATAGAAACCCCTTGTAAGGTAATACCGCCGCTGTCGGTAAGCAGGATTCTGCCCAGGAGTTCGATTGACTGATTTGGAATAATTTTTATATTGAAATTAAACGCAACAGGAACAATCCCGTCGAGAGTTTTTTCTTCATGGTAGCCGACAAGAAAATCAAAAAGAATTGATTCCGGGGTCGCTTCAACATTGGTTGTCTTGCCCTTCCAGAGAACATAGCAGTTTCTGTACAGAAGCGGCTCTGATGCTACATCGGAATAATCGAAACTGTCTTTAAATTCCGTGATTTCAGGCGGCTGAACATATTTTTCGAGCAGTCTTGCCCGATCTTTTACATATTCTGAGGCATTCGACAGAAGGAGCATATTGATCTCTTTCTGTGCCATGTTGTCCCTGTATGCATAGAGGTAATCCTGAATATCCCTGAATTTGCGTTCAATTTCTTTTTCGGTAAGAATGTAGGAATACTCACCCTCGAGGCTGAGGTAATCCTTCCGTTCATCGAGAGAAATTTCAGTAACTTCAGGCCTTCGTGCGGCTTTGTCGGGAAGGATGCTTAAAATTGCCTCGCGGGTTACAGGAATAATGAAAACAGCTGCGGCTGCGGCAATCATTACAGGCAGAAAAACGGCTGCAGGCGATAACTTCGCTTTACTTTTATCGACAGGAAGGAATTTCGATATTTTATCGTCGGCTGAAAACGAAAGAAGATCGTCGGGGTCATTAATTTTTTTAAGAAAATTAAGGCCGCGCTGCGCCTGGGGGTTTCCGGGTTCAATTTCAATAATATCAAGCCAAATTTTCAGGGCATTGCCGGTGTCGCCCCTTTTCAGATATACCGCAGCAAGCCCAAGAAGTACATTTACATCGTTTTCCCTGAGGTCAACTGCCCTTCGAAGATATGAAAATGCCCCGCCGAAGTCGCCCTGGTGCAGGCAGGACATACCGAGCAGGTAAAAGAAATTATAATTATCCCTGAATCTGAAAACCTGTGATTCAAGTATTCTTATTACATCCGAGTATTTTTTTCTGGTAAATGATGTATATGCATCCTTCAGGCTGTCAGACATTTATCAATCTTCAAATTTTTTCTGTGTAGACTCGAGCTTGTTAATCATCGTATTCAGGGCTTCAAGCTCGCTGTCTGAAAGGGGTTCATCGCTTTCGAGCAGACGTTCGATATGAGTAATCAGGTCTTCAGTCAGTGTAAGCTCATTTTTGACAGTATTTTCGATACTCTCGACATTTCCTCCGGCGGTTGTGTCGGTAGAAACGCGTTTATACAAATCTTCAAGCGTGGAAGAACTGCTGTCCTTCTGGGTTTCGCTGAAACCAGATTTTGATACATTGCCAAGCACAAGAGTAATCTTTCTGCTGCTTCCGGCGGGAACTCTTAGCGGTTCGTAATAATGCGCTGCTGCCGAATCATTTATAGAATACGGCAGCAGGTTGAAATTACGCCCGTCCTTCGTATTCAGCGTCCAGCCGCTTTCATCGAGTCTTTTCCAGTTTGCGAATATCACTTTGTCCGGAGCCGTAACTACCGAATTGTCGAGCATCATGAGGAGCCCGGCTGCAGAATCATAACCGGGTGAAGATACCCAGTAATCAGGCATGATTCCTTTGAGTACCGTCTCTTCCTTGATTTCAGTCCCGTCAGAGGTGTAAAAATGAACTTTCTGTTTGTTGTCTTCACCCATCCATGTATCAAAAAGGTATTTCAATCCGATCGACAGGGTTTCTTCGGAAATGTTTTTTATTGTAATCTCGATTTTTATACCGTCTGCCATGCTGTTTCCGACGGAAGTGACAAATGAAAAGGCTTCAGTAACGTCGAGCGTTTTGGATTTCCAGTTGAATTCAGCCCCTGAACGGGTCTGTGATACGGTCTGGTCAAATTCGAAGGTGTCGCCGAGTCGGGAAGTTTTGTTATTTACAAGGAGGACGATTCCGCTGGTGCGGGGATCCTGCTTAAGAAGAAGCGATGTGTAGTCGTCTGTGACCAGCTGGTCCTGGTAGTACACGGATATTCTTCCGCTGTTCTCATGGAGCACAAGCTTCATCCGGCCTTCCTTCAGCTCGAGCGAATGAAGATTGAATGTTATAAAAATTATAGCTAATAGTGTTAAAAAATATTTCTTCATAAATTAATTCCCCACATTACTCAAATACTTCAGGTAGTAACTCTTCAGGTCTAGAGCACGTGATTTCAATTCAAGCAGCTTAAGCTTGTCTTCCGTACTGAGTGTGCTCGAAGCTGCCGGTTCCGTTTTAACGGTTTCAGTCTCGGGCGTTTCAGGAGCAGCGGCAGCTTCAGACGCTTTTTTCTCAGCCTCGGCCGCTTTTGTTTCTGCATTAGTCAGGCGGTACTCAAGCTCGGCAATTTTGCGTTTAAGCGCCATAATTTCATTTTCACGGTTTCTGACGGTACTCTGCAGGTCAAGGACCTCAAGAGAAAGCGCCTGCCCGCCTGAATCTTTACCGGCATTCGAATCCAGTAATGACAGTTTTTTCTGGTAGGAATCAAGAGCGTTCTCGTAAGTTTTTTCGCGAATCTGAAATTCCTCGATTGATTTGAGGTATTCTTCGTGGGTTAATTTAAGAAGCTCGACGAGGGATTCCTCACGGTATTTCTGTTCAATCAGCGAAAGTCTGTAGTTGGAAGCCTCAACCTTAAAGCTGGACGGGTATTTATAGACAATATGCGAATAAATACTCTCAGCTTCTTCAAGGCGGCCGAGTTCATAGAGGGATTCGGCGATCCAGAAATAAGCGTTGGCGGCATAAACCGAGTCAGGGTAGCTTTGGAGAAAATTATTGTTTTCCTGAATGCAGTTTTCATAATCATTCTGCAGAAACATAAGCCGGCCTTTCTGGTACAGTGCTTCCTCATAGTATTTGTGCCCAGGGTAGTTCATTAAAAAGAACTCGAGGTTTTCCTCGGCGTTATCAAGCTGCCTCAAAGCAATATAGGATTTTGCGATCCAGAAGTAGGCGTCGGAATGAAACTGTCTCTGGTTGGAGTCAATTACAACATCCCTGAAAGACGACAGACTGCTGCTGTAATCACCCTTCCCGAAGCTTGCGATACCTTTATTTAAGAGTTCGCTGCCGGTCTGCGCGAAAACGGCAACGGCAGCGATAGAAAAAATAATTACCAATAAAGTTTTTTTAACGATAGATTTCAAGGTCTACACTCCTGTCTTAAATTTCGACCTGTTAACCCATTATATAAAGGATACATTCCGATTTGTACAGTTTTTTTGACTTTCCGTCATACAAAAGAAATTATTTTCCCTGCAGCACAACGACCTCAGCAGAAGGATCATCCGCTCCAAAGAATGAACTGCCGCAGACTGCTACATCAATTCCGGCATCCCGGACAGAAGACGCAGTTTCACGGTTGAATCCGCCGTCAGCAGAAATAAGAAAACTATAGCCTTCACGTTCCCTGATGTCGTAAAGCTGCTTTATCTTGTTTACGCAGGAAGCAATCAGTTTCTGGCCTCCGAATCCCGGGTTCACCGTCATAACAAGCACCAGGTCAACCATACCGAGAAGCTCGCTCAAAGCTGATACGGGTGTAGACGGTACAACCGCTATCCCTGCTTTCATACCGAGTTCTTTGATCCGGCTCAGGATACGGTGTGTATGTACAGTGTTTTCAACATGTACGGTAACATAATCCGCACCGGCTTCGGCAAGGAAATCAAGCTGGTTTTCAGGCGAATTAATCATAAGGTGCACATCGAGAACAAGATCGGTTATTCCCCTGATAGACTTGACCATCTGCGTCCCGAACGTAATCAGCGGTACGAACTGTCCGTCCATCAAATCAAGATGGATCCACTTGCATTCAGCCTTTTCAATGAGCCTGATCCCCTGCTCCATATTTACAAAATCGGCGGAAAGCACCGAAGGCGCTATTGTAATTGCTTTCTTCATCATGAATAAAGAGTAGCAAAATTGAGTTAAAGGTGCAATATTAGGTTAAAAAACAGCAAAAAGACTAATCCAGCTCTAATGTAATTTACCCAAATGATTGACTAAAAATACCCACATGTTATAATGAAAAACGCACATGAATAATGCGATGAAGACATCTCTCCTTGATGAAGCATATGATTGTTTCAGTAAGGGCTCATTTGGAGAGTCTGCCGGAATTTTGGATAGAGCCCTCTCGATCGACTTCGAGGATGAAAGAATAATATGTGCTCTGAAGTGTGCAAATTTCTGGAAAGATAAAGAAGCGAAACTGGAGTCCGTTACAGAGCACTTTGCCAGGGGAGAGTTTCTGTTAAAAGAATGGATTAATTTTTCCCGGTTTTTCAGAAGTTTCGGCGGAGACGACGAAAAATGTCTGAACACCATTCGCCAGTGGTGCTTCGGCAATGCGCTGAAGGCTTACGAGAAGGTGTTCTACGATTCCGGTGGCAATGATACCGGTATCCTGTTCCGAATCGGCCGCTGCTACAAGAGCATCGGCGATTATGAAAATGCTCTCAACTTTCTTGAGAGGACGTTTCGTCAGCAGAAGGAGAATCCGGCTGTTATCGCAGAACTGGCCGACTGCTATGCACTAATCAACGAAGTGAAAACTGCCAAGATTTTTTTCAGGGAGGCTTTTTATATTGATCCCCTGAAGATAGAATTCGCTTTTATGGAATCCATGATGATTCAGAGGCTGATTCAGCAGTTGAAGGACAACGGAATAACCGGCGATGACGCACGTGAATGGCTTCCGGTTTACGGGGTTATTTACGGTGTTTTTAATATTAAGCGGGAGCTTAAACCGCTCGAACTCGGCAAGCTTAAACAGTCGATCTTTTCGTATGAAAACAGGCTTGATGAGAGTAAAGGTGATGTCGGTCCGGAGACTGTTCCGAGACTTTTAAACAGTTATTTCAGATTAATCGATCACTACGTCTGCGTAAATGAAGAACGGGGCAGGATCGAAGACATATTGCGAAAGATCAAAAGACTCAATAATGAGATCTTTGTGGAGTATATTAACTAGCAGGAGTGAAGAATGTCCGTAGATTGCGTAAAAACAATTACAGAGATACTGAATGAGGAAAAATGGACCAGGGCCACCCTCAATAATTATTCAATAAATAATTTCAAAGAACTCGATTCTCTAATCAAACTGGCATACGAGGATGAAGTTCAGCTTGAGGTCAAGGACCTCTGCGATGAGCATCTTACACATACAAAAAACAGTATAGTTGCACTGTATATCTCGGGAATGCTTGGACTGAGAAGGCAATTAATCGACGATACAAACCTCGTTCTGCTGATTACCATTTTTGCGGATAATCATAAATGGAATATTGTTGAATTCCTGTGCAAGAGCATCCTTGAATTCGGTGAAAACAAATACGCGCTGAGGACCCTTGCCGACTGTTATACTAACGAGAACGAGGAAGAAAAGAAGTTCGAGGTATGGGAACGCCTTATCAAGGTTGATTATGAAGAAGCCGAGATTGTAAAAATTCTTGCCGAAAAGCGCGAGGCAGCCGGTGAAATTGAAGAAGCCGTAGAACTCTATAAAAAGGCGATTCACCGGTTTATAAACAAGAAACTGTTCAGCAGCGTCAAGGAAATCTGGGCGAAACTGATTGAATATTCACCTGAGGAAGTTGATTTTTTCAACCATGTAGACAGAAAGGTCAGCACTATCATCAGCGATGAAAGAGCTTCCCAGCTGCTTGAAGACCTATATTCATATTACAAGAAAGAAGCGAACTGGACACGCTGTATTGATATTCTCAAAGAAATCCTTATGTATGATTCCAAAAACGCATGGGCGCGAAAGGAAATCACCGAAGCATACAGGGCCAAATTCAGTTTTCACAGCCAGCTCGAAGAGTATATACGGCTTTCCAACCTCAATCAGAGCTGGAGAAACGTTCATGATGCAATTGCGGATTTTGAAAAGCATATATCATTTGACGTCGGCAGCTTTGTAAGTCATAAATCCTGGGGAATCGGCAAGATCCGGAAGATAAGCGGCGATGAAATAATCATCGATTTTGTAAAAAAACGCGAACACAAGATGTCGCTGAAGATGGCTGTCAACGCACTTACGAGCCTTGCAAGCGACCACATTTCGGTTCTGAAGGTACGAAAGAAAAAGGATGTACTCAAGAACAAGCTTAAAAGCGATGTGCCCTGGGCGCTGAAGATTGTTATCCGTTCGTTTGATAACGCCGCCAATATGAAACAGATTAAGGCGGCCGTTGTTCCCGGCATCCTTACTCCCGGCGAATGGTCAGGCTGGAGTACACAGGCAAGGAATATTCTGAAAGAAGACCCTGTTTTCGGTAATCATCCTGATAAAATCGATGTTTTTATGGTCAGGGACAAGCCCATTTCGAAAGAAGAGAAGATATATAACAAATTCAAGGCCGAGAAGAATTTCTTCAACAAGATCAAGGCCATTGATGATTTCGTAAAAACCTGTGATGCCGAGTCTGATTTTTTCAATGAGATGTTCACCTACTTCGCTAACCTCATGAAATCGTACACAGTTGCAAATGAACAGGTTGTTGCAAGTTTCTTTGTTGTACGGAAATTGGTCGATCAGTTCCCGTTCCTGAATTCTTCTGATTTCAATCTTGATTTTCTTGATATGATCCGGAATATAGAGGATCTTGAAGCTGTCTATGTAGGCCTTGATAATTCCGACATTAGACGACAGTTCCTCATTGCACTGAAGCAGCTTGAAGATTGGCCCGAAATCTATGTACGGCTCTTTCCGAAAGCAATGACTACAGCAATAATAGATGAGCTTGCAGGTTCAGGCTACAAAGACAAGATTGAAGAGCTGTTTATTTCGGTTGCGGACAGGTACCGTGAATACCGTGAAACATTCATCTGGATTGTCAAAAACTACATTACCGAAAAATGGTGCAACAAGCATAATGTAAGTTATGAGAAAATTCTTATTAATATGATACATCTGCTTGATATCACCTTCCGAGAGATATCGGACAAGCGTGACGTAAGCGATAACAGAAGGCTGAACAAGCAGATACATACCTACCTTATCAAAGACAGGAACATAGAAGAGTATATAAATGAATGCGATCAGGATTCGGTTAACAGAATTTATACACTTATCTCCGATGTCAAGGATCTTGATGTCAAGTTCAAGCAGGTTCTGAAAAAGCTGATCAAGTCAAGGTTCGCTGACTTCAAGTTCTACGATGAAGAAACTTCCAAAAATGAGGCAAAGGCTTCCGTAAGAGGTCTTCTTGTTTCGAGCGTTGCTCTTACAGCGAAGCAGAAAGAACTTAAGCATATTATCGAGGTCGAAATTCCGCTGAACTCGAAAGAGATAGGCGCGGCAATAGAGCTTGGAGACCTTAGTGAAAATGCTGAGTACAAGGCCGGAAAAGAAAGGCAGGAACTTCTGCAGATATCGGTCGGCAGACTTCAGGAAGAGATTGATAAGGCACAGGTTGTTGACCGCAGCACCCTGAAAAGCGACAAGATTACCTTCGGTATCAGGGCCACGCTTAAAAACAATATAAGCGGAAAAACAGAGACCTTTACAATTATGGGTCCGTGGGAATCAGACCCGGCGAAAAATATTATTTCATACCAGTCGCCTTTTGCCGGTGAACTTCTTGGGCATATACCGGGTGAAACTCTGAAGTTTACAATCAATGAAAGACAGTATGATTACAGCATCGAGGAGCTTGCTGTCGCTGAATTTTAATGCTTGTCATGGCGGGGTTAAAATGAAAAAAAGTTTATTGATATTACTTTTGATGATTATTGCGCTGTCAGGTTCCGTTTACGGGGCCGACAGGGTCGATATGATTGTCCTTCTTGATAATTCCGTCAGTGTTCTGCCCTACTACGACCAGATTCAGGAATCTTTGCTGAAGCGGGTTATTTCAGAACATCTCGTTCCGGGTGATACATTCAGCCTTATTACATTTGCTGATTACCCGGAGGTAGAGATTTCAAGAGAAATTAAAAACAAGGCGGATATTGCCGAGATTCTATCCTATTCTTCAATTCTTCAGCCGATGGGTAACTATACGGACCTTGTTCTTGCATTGCGGTTCCTGTACAAATACACCCTCGATCTGCCGTTAAGCAATAAAAAGAAGATAATAATACTGACAGACGGAATTCATGACCCCCCGCCCGGAAGCGCCTATTTTTCATCCGACAAGACCTACATTCAGCGTGAACTGCAGAAAGCCGGGGATGATATACACCGTGAAGGCTGGGATGTCTCGATCGTAGAACTCGATACAGGCAGCAGCTCTACCGGCGCAGCAGCCGGAAGCAGCACAGGCAGCATTACCGGAAATTCGTCGACTGCTTACAATAGATCCTCATCAGACGGAACGACAGTAGCCGGAACTAATACCTCCGGTACCAGCACGGCCGGTACGGCGCTTTCAGGGACCACGGGTTCAGGAACAGCCGGAACCAAGGGTTCAGCGCCTTCATCAGCAGGCAGTTCGGGCGCGGCAGCATCATCAGCAAGCACCGGCTCAGCCTCCTCCGGGGAAGCAGGAATAGCTGCGTCCGGTGGTTCCGCAGCGGCATCCGGAGGCAGTGAAAATGTTTCGGGCGGGTCGGATAAAGCCGTGAACAATAACGCTGCCGGAACCTACGATTCCGGTTCTGCAGACAGCAATACAGGCAATGCCGGTTCGGGCACTGAGCCAGGCGGCACACAGGCTGAAAACGGCTTTATGGACACAGTTGCCGAATCAATCGGCAGCAAGCCGAATGTTTTCAGCAGCGATGAAAAAGATATGGCCGGAATTGCGCTCGGTATTCCTGAGGTAAGGGTGCCAGAGCATATAGGCGTTACTGACGGCACAATTAAACTTCCGCTGGAAATATCGAACCGTTCAAATGAACCCATTCTTTTCAGCCTTTCTGCGGTAATCTCGGGTGATTCCGATTTACTCAAAGAAAAGAAAGCTCTAAAGCTCGAACCAAAGGCGTCGGGAAAGCTCAATATAGAGCTTGTTCTGCCGGAAGGGCTGTCTTACGGTGAACACAGCATAGACATCAGTCTGAAGCTTGTCGGCGGAATCAATACAAGCCCGCGTGTGATTAAACTTAATTTTGACTACAGGCAGAAAGGCAGTTTGGGCCGCAGTCTTGATTTTCTGACCGGCTGGTGGGTTATCGCTGTTATTGCAGCTGTTTTAATAGCCGTTCTCATCATCATCCTGATTAAACGGGCGCCTGTTACTGCCCGTTCGTTGTCGGAAGTCCATGAATATCAGCGGAATGAAGCCGTTGCGGCTGCAGTTACCAAAGAGGTAAACGAGGAACAGAATGAGGCCTCAGTCAGAAACGGCAAGACCCGTGCCCCTGAAGAGTACCTGATTGCTGCTATGGCGACAGAAATAGAGGACTCCTCAGCCTTCGAAAAAAAGAACCGACCGATACAGATGCATGTTTATGGTCAGAATTCGAAACTCGGAATTTCTAATGTGAAATGGCTTGGTCTCAACCGCAAGCGTTCCGTCGGAAGCAGCGGAACGGCTGTTTTCCGAATATTCTTTCTTAAAGTCCCCGGCGTTATTGCCTATATCGAGTGCGCCGGTGATGATTTTATTTTCACTCCAGTAGAAACTGAATATTTTCCGGACCTTGAGGGACCGCTTCACGAATGTCTTTACAGAAGAATCCGCATAATAAACAGAGACGGACATGTGTTTCATATTGAATTCAGACAGTGGGTCTCCGAACTCGAAAAGGTTAACAAGCTATTATCGATGACGAAGTACAGCGGAACTCCCGAGCGCGGTTATTAAAAAGCGATTTTAACAGGTCTGGATAAATCCAAAACATTTACATCTCTTCGATCGCACTCAGGGCTTCTCTTCTGACCGAATTATTTACGCCCTCTTCTGTCATGGTTTTGAGTTTATCTTTAAAAGTCGTAAAATTATTCAGGGCAATTCCCCTTATACCGTATATCTTGACCGCCACATCGTTATAGCCGAGCATACGTTCAAAAACCGGTTCAAGTTTCGGGCTTTTGGCCTTGCTGAGGAATTTACATGTGTAACCGAGTATATCGGATTTGTCTTTACTCCATTCCGCAGCCAATACGCCTATAATAGTCTCAACAGACCCTTCAATGTCTTTTTCAATTATAATTTCCGCAGCTTTAGTCCGTATTGAAGCTTTTGTTGTGCTTTTGCTGTAAAGTTCTCTGAGAAAATCAAGAGAACTGCTGTCGGCAATCTCACCGAGTGCTTCAATTGCGGCCATTCTGACATTGTTTTCAGGGTCTTTTTCAGCCTTGTACTTGAGAATATCCACAGCCTTTAAACTTTTGCGTATTCCAAGCGCTTCGGCGGCACTTACACGTACCCGCCAGAAAGAATCGCGCAGCGACTGAATAAGGGTTTCCTCAACATCGGGTCCTTCAAATTCGGCAAGGGCTTTTACTGCGTAGGATCTGAGGTAGGTATCCTTATCCTGAAGTGCGGCTTCAATTGCAGGAAGCGCCTCCGGATCGGCAATTTTTCCGAGCGCTTCGCAGGCATTCCATCGCCAGGATTTTTCTTCATCTACGTCATCGAGTATATCAATCAGCAGGTCAAGAGATGCCGTAGAACCGATATCACCGAGCGCTTTGATTATCGTAGGTTTAAGTTCATCGGGGTAATCGTCGTCATCAATCAGATCGAGCAGATGATCAACTGATTTTTCGGAACCGCATTTTCCGAGGGCCGTTAGTGCTGAGGAGGCCAGAGTCATATTATCATTATCGGTAAGCGGCAGAATCAGCTCTTCGGTGGTATCATCAGGGTAAGCGGAGATGTACCGAAGTGCGGAAGAAAGAGAATCAAAGCTTTCATCCTCCCAGTTTTGAATAATAACTGCGGCTGTATCAGTCGCGCCGGAATATTCCATTTTAACAAAATAATCAACGGCTGCCTTCATAATATCCGGATTGCTTGTTTCACCGTAAATTTCTGCAACGGTATCAGCAAGGGTTTTGTCTTCTTCATCTGTCATTTTGCCGAGAAGTGTTATAATTTCAGAATCAATACCGTATTTAAGAGTTTCAAGGCGTTCTTCTTTTATTGTCTGCAGTTCTTCGGTTTTATCCTTTTCCTCTGCCGCGGCTGAAGAAAGCATGATCAGCAGAAAAAAAAGGAAAAATATGATATGCCGGACTTTCATCAGCGCTTCCTCCTTCTTCTCAGTATATCATCAAGCATCTCGATTTTAAGTATTCTGTACATAAGAAGTATAACAGCGCAGCTTCCTGCAAAACCTCCTGCAAGAAGAACCAGGTTTCTGAAGCTGCTTCCGTCAAGCCACCAGCTGCCTGTAAATTTTTCCAGAATCAGCATGAATATAATTAGAGGACCCATCGCTGCGGCTAATTTTATGAAAGTAACAAGAATTTTCTTCCCGTGGAACCGTCCGGCTCTTTTTCGTACGATTATCAGAAGCACAATAAGTCCGACAGAAAATGCAGCCGAGTTGGCTAATGCAAGCCCTGTTACACCGAGTACTGTTTCTTTAAGCCAGACTGATAATACCACATCTGTAACCGCCACAATTCCTGTGACAATGAAAGGTATACGGTAATTGTTATCCGAATAGAAATAGCGCTGCAGAAAATTATAGGCACCGGTACTGAAAAGACCGAGACTGTATGCTGTTAGAACATTTGACGTCATACTTGTATTTTCGGCAGTAAACATTCCGCGCTGAATTGTGACGCTTATCAATTCATGGCCGAACATACTCAGAAAGATCGCAGACGGTACAAGCAGTACCGCAAGGTATCTTATTCCGTATTGAAGAGTGTCCCTTAGTCCATCGATATCTGAAACTCCGATCTGCCTGGCCATTTTCGGAAACAGAACAGTCGAAATAGAAGCCGAAAATATACCGTATGGGAATTGCCAGTAGACAATCGCATAAGTAAGGGCGGAAGTACTTCCTTCCGAAAGACCGGAAGCAAACCGGAACGCAACTGTCTGGGTGACAGTCAGAATTGAACTGGTTGCAAGTACAGGCAGCCATTGCTTGAGAATTAGTATGAATTTTTCATTTCTGAAATTGAAATCGGGTTTAAGATCAAAGCCGTATCTTCGGAAGATCCGCAGCTGAAAGAGTATCTGGGCGGCTCCTCCCGTAATTACTCCTGCAGCCATGGAATAAGCTCCAAGAAAGCGGTGAAGTATCAGAATGGAGCTGATTACGCAAACTGAAAACAGAATGGGTGTGACTGCCGGAAAAAGAAAATGACCGGAAGAGTTGAGCGCGCCCATTATTACGGCGCTGATGCTTATAAACAGAAGATAATTGATAAACCATCTGAACAGCCCTGAGGATAGTTCAATCTCCCATGGTTCATTGAATTCGGCCAGAACAATCCGAATAAGGGGTTCCGAAAATACGATGCACAGTACTGTGAGCGGAATAATAACAATCAGCTGAAAACCAATCAGGTTGCGGATAATCTTGACCGGTTCGCTGCGGTCGGAACCGCCTACAATTGATTTTGAGAGTACCGGAATGAATGCGGATGAAAGCGCGCCTTCGGCGGAAAGTTTACGCAGGTTGTTGGGAATCGAAAAAGTCAGGTTAATGACGTCGGCCACTCCGCCTGCACCGAAAATTGCTGCCAGAACCGCAATTCTGACAAAACCTAGTATCCGCGAGAACAGGGTGCAGATCATGACTGTAACTGTGGACCTGGTGGTATTTTCGGCTGTCATTTCTGCCCCGCCTTGCCGGTTGATGCAGCTGAGTTATACCGGGAAAGAAAATCCTTTTTGTACTGCACGAAGTTTCCGCTGCGGATGCTGTCGCGAATCTCTTTAAGCATATTATTCAGAAAATGAAGGTTATGTTCAGACGCAAGCATCGGGCCGAGCATCTCGCCCGCCTTGAAAAGGTGCCGCAGGTACGCCCTCGAATAGTTTGCACAGGCGTGACAGCCGCAGCCTTCCACGATTGGTTCATGTGAAGATGCATGCTTCGCTTTTTTAAGTGAAATTGTTCCCTCGGGTGTAAACACCGTACTGTTGCGGGCTATCCGGGTCGGCAGAACGCAGTCGAACAGATCTATCCCGTTTTCTACGGCATCAAGAATATATTCCGGGGTTCCGATTCCCATCAGGTATCGCGGTTTCTCCGCCGGAAGGAATTCGGCGGTATACGAGAGAAAATCAGTGAACATCGAGTATTCCTCGCCGACCGACAGTCCCCCGATGGCTGTACCGGGAAGATCGAGTGCCGTTATTTCTTCGGCGCTCCGTTTTCTGAGGTCTTTGTAAAAGTTGCCCTGAACAATCCCGAACAGAACCCCTTCGTACCCGGGAGTCTCTTTGAGCCATTCAGTCCTGCTGCGTTCAGCCCAGCGTGTAGTAAGTTCAAGCGCTTCAAGGGCTTTTTTATAGGTAATCTCAGGAGGTGTACAAACATCAAGCTGCATCATAATGTCGCTTCTGAAAGCCTTTTGAAGCTGTACAACCTTTTCAGGAGTCAGCGTATGATAAGAGCCGTCAATATGTGAACGAAAGTATACACCCTCTTCCTTAATCTTGCGGAAGGGTGCAAGCGAAAACACCTGGAACCCGCCGCTGTCCGTGAGTATGTTATGTTTCCAGTTGCTGAATTTATGGATTCCGCCGAATTCGTCTATCAGCTCCATTCCGGGTCTTAGATAGAGATGGTATGTATTTGCGAGGATCAGTTTGAAGCCTGTACGATCCAGGCTTTCATGGTGAACACCCTTTACCGTAGCATTGGTACCGACCGGCATAAAAACCGGTGTTTCAAGGCTGCCGTGAGGCAGATCGAGTACGCCGTTTCTGGCTCTGGATTCTGAATCTCTTTCAGTTATTCTGAATTTCAAAGTAAACTCCTGAAGCTTAACGCTTTACGAATGGGCAGCCCTGTACAATAATGCTCCGACGGCGCAGAAAAACAGAAACGGAATCCATGCCCCGGCTGCAGGTGAAATATAGCCCAGATTGGCAAGAATGGTAAATACCAACTGCATTACATAATATATAACAGAGACTATAAGACTCGTTAACAGGCTCATTAGAAGAATGTTCTTCCTGAATCTTCCGCCTATTGCGGCCGACAGCATACAGACAATAAATGGTGTAAGAGAAAATGAGAATCTTTTATAATAGTTTGTAAGCGCTTCAGCGTAAGGCAGCCCTGCTTTTTTAAGAGAGTTGATCCATTTTCGCGCATCCAGGATTTTCATCTCATCCACATCACGCACTACCCGTCTGAATGTAAACGGATCGGTGTTGAACACAGGATCAGTAAATAGATCCTCATAGGTAATCTCATAAAATCCTGTATCCTGGTTGAAAGTATATTTTCTGCAGCGGTGAAATTCCCAGACTGAAGATTCTTCATTCCATTGGGCCCACTCTGCATTAAGAGTCAGATTCAGGCTGCCGTCGGAATCTTTCAGGATTACAATTATATTTGAAAGCGTTATATCCTTGTCGTTATAAAAATCGGCACTGTAAATTATTCTGCCGTTCTGATCAATAACAGTCGGATTGTTATTATTCATGCTCTTGGATTGCCTTAAAAGCGTGTTTGTTAATTCGTTTTTAAGCTTATATGTATTGATAACGACTTTCTCTTCAAAAAAGAAAGTTCCTGCACTGATAAGCAGCCCTGCAGCAAGCAGCGGCAGTACAAACCTGAACAGTGAAACTCCTGACCCGAATACTGCGATTAGTTCGTTATTCGAATAGTAGTTCCCGATTGTATACGACACTGCAAAAAGAAGTGCCATCGGCAGTGAAAATGTTATGCATTTAGGTACATAATAGACGAAAACCGTCATCATCTGAAGTATACCGACTTCATTATTAATATAGCGCCATAGGTTGGCAAAGAGATCAACCATCTCAAGAATCAGGACAAAAAACAAAATCGAAACAAGAAGAGTGGGAATAAACTGTTTTATTATCATCCGGTCGAGGGTCTTAAACATTTGTTTTACCACCTGAACCTGATCAGCGCTGAGACAAGCGCTCCGGCAGCCACGACAATATCGGGCATCCACATTGCCAGTGCTGCTGAGGAGTTATTCTGTATTCCGAAGGTCTGGCCTGCAAAAAGGAGTCCCCAGTATGCCACGGCCACAAGAAGACCTACGGCGAAACCCACTGATCTGCCGCTGCGTTTGGTAAAAAGACCGACCGGAAATGCAAAAAGTACAAAAACAAGGCATGAGAACGGCAGTGAGAATTTTTTCCAGTATTCAACAAGGTAACCCTGCAGTGACCGGTCCGTAATCTTTTTTGTCAGAAAGCTGTCGAATTCCCCGAAGTCCGACACAAGCTGAGATGGATTACGGCTTCCGGCAGGAAGCGATGCCTGGTAATAGTATTCCGATATAGTCTGAAATCCCGCCCTTTCGGTTTTAACCAGGTTACTGTATTTCTTCTGATCAAGAACTTCCTGTTTTTTATCGATCTCTGATTTAACATCGCGTGAACTCATTTCGCGCGGACCGGGAGAATGCATTGAAAATGAGATGTCCCGAAGCAGAATATTATATGTCATGATTTCGGATGACAGGTAGTTGAAGTCGTTGCGCTTCTGCTTGTTGAATGTCTGTACAAAAACGTCAGACAGGTCAAGAGATATTACTCCGTTCTGTTCTTCGAGCTTATTAAGCTGCGCGTTACCGGCAAGAATAATTCTTTTATCATTTTCAGGCGTTTTATCGATGATGACTATATCGGAAATTCCGGCTTTATTGATTGCGCCGGTTATAATTGTACTGCTCTGATACCTTTTAATCGAATAAGGCGAGAGTTCGAGTTCGGGATTCGAATACAGAATCTCCCTGTAAAGCTGGCTGAATTTGATTGTGCCGAGCGGAAGAAAAATATCATTGATAATAAAACTTCCTGCTGAAAAAACAACTCCAAGCACGGCAATCGGTATAAGTATTCTCGAAAAAGGGATACCGCAGGCCTGAAGAGCCAGCACTTCATTATCTGAAGACAGCCTGCCGATTGCCATCAGAGCGCCTACGAGGGCTCCGAACGGAAAAGCGAATGCAACTATCTGCGGCAGCGAGTAAAAAAGCAGCTTGATTACTGAGAATATACCGATGTTCCTTGATAGAATTTCTTCCGCAATAAGGAGTATCTGGTTTACAAAGAATACAAAGAAGAAAAACAGGAACGCTACAAAAAAGGAAAAGAGAAATTCCCCGGCAGTGTATCTGTAAATTCCGTAAAATCTTCGAGCCACGCTCTTTTTTCAGCCGCTGATGCCGGTTGAGCCGAAACCGCCGCTGCCTCTTTCGGAAGATTTAAGTTCGAAAGTTTTTTCGAATTGCGCTCTGACAACCGGCGCAAAAACCATCTGTGCGATGCGGTCTCCGCGCCTGATTATGAAATCATTTTTTCCGAGGTTTATAAGAATAATTTTTACCTCACCGCGGTAGTCGGCATCTATAGTACCCGGAGTATTCAGGACTGTTATCGACGATTTTGCAGCAAGGCCGGATCTAGGCCGTATCTGGGCCTCAAAACCGATCGGAATCTCAAGGTAAAGACCGGTCGGGACAAGAGCGGTCTCACCGGCTTTGATAATCAGATCTTCGGAAACATCAGCCTTGACATCGGCTCCGCTTGCCGCCTCAGAAGAATAAACGGGATCAAGATCCGAATCGCTTTTATAATGAACAAGTATTTTCTGCATGCTGTGATCAGGCTCCTTAAAAAAATACCCGGCACTGTTGTACCGGGTTTCAATTATACCATAAAGGCGGAATTATTTTTTTTCTTTTTCAAGATCTTCAACGGCTTCAATGTAGCTGAGATTTATTCTGCCCATCCTGTCAATTTCGATAATCTTTACCGGAATTTCCTGGTTGAGTTTAAGAACCTCATCCACCTTGTTGATTCTCTTGCGGCTCAGTCTTGAAATATGACAGAGTCCTTCCTTACCGGGAAGGAATTCTACGAAAGCTCCGAAATCGACGATTCTTTTGACTGTTCCGGTATAAAGAGTCCCTATTTCGGGGTCTTCTACAAGGCCTTTGATTGCTTTCAATGCAGCATCTGTTGCCTGTTTGTTTTTACCGTAAACAGTAGTTGAACCGTCCTGTTCGATATTGATGTTAACATCGAATTTTTCGGAAAGGGCTTTGATTGTTTTTCCGCCCTGCCCGATAACTGCACCAATCTTGTCTTCAGGAATGGTAACAGTCTCGATTCTCGGTGCAAACTCGCTTACGCCGTTCATAGGCTTGCTGATTGTTTCATTCATGATGCCGAGAATGTGCATTCTTCCGCGTTTAGCCTGCTCGAGCGCAGTTTTCATGATCTCGGGGCTGACGCCGGAGATCTTTATGTCCATCTGGAAAGCGGTGATTCCGTCTTCGGTTCCGCAGACCTTGAAGTCCATGTCCCCGAGGTGGTCTTCCTCTCCGAGGATGTCTGAAAGAACAACAGTGTTTGTGTTGTCTGTTACAAGACCCATCGCAATCCCGGCAACCGGCTTCTTGATGGGAACGCCCGCGTTAAGCAGTGACAGCGTTCCTGAACATACTGTCGCCATCGATGAAGAACCGTTGGATTCAAGTATTTCGGATACAACCCTGATTGTGTACGGGAATTCTTCTTTTGTAGGAAGGATTGATGTAAGTGCTCTCTGGGCAAGATGTCCGTGGCCGATTTCACGACGACCGGTACTGAGCCTTCCGCATTCACCGACCGAAAACGGCGGGAAGTTGTAGTGAAGCATGAAATTTGAATAACGCTTTTCACTGTCAATATCGTCGATCATCTGTTCATCGAAAACAGTACCGAGTGTGGTTACTCCGAGAGACTGTGTTTCCCCTCTTGTGAAAAGGGCGCTGCCGTGTGTTCTGGACAGGACTCCAATTTCACAGGTGATCTGGCGGATATCTTCCGGACCTCGACCATCGGTTCTGACTTTGTTCACAAGAATAGATTTTCTTACGATATTGTATTCGATTTCTTCCATAAGCGCTTCGAAGAGTTTCATCTGATCTTCGTCGAAGTTCTCACAGTATTCTGCTTTTGCTGCAGCCTTAACGTCCTTGATAGCGGCATATCTTATATGTTTACCTTTTACAAAACACGCCTCTTCAAGTTTGGGATAAACATCGTTGTAGATTCCGTCCCTGTTCTCAAGCTTAATGGAACTTTCGGTAAGCGGGAGCTTTTCAAGGCCGCATTTTGCAACCAGTTCTTTCTGCATCGCGCACATTGCGTCAATTATGGTTTTACCCTTTGCAATGGCTGTAAGAAGAACTTCTTCGCTTACTTCTTTTGCTCCGCCCTCAACCATAGTGATTCCTTCTTCGGAACCTGCTACTACGATCTCAAGGTCGGCTGTATCTATCTGCTGGAAGGTCGGGTTGATAATGTATTCGCCGTTGATATAACAGACTCTTACAGCACCTATCGGTCCTTCAAACGGAATATCGGAAATACTTACGGCTGCAAATGAAGCAACCATGGCAAGAACGTCCGGAGTATTCTCCTGATCGGAGGATATTACCGTCGGTATAACCTGAATTTCACGACCGAATTCCTTGTGAAAAAGCGGACGCATTGGTCTGTCAATAAGTCTTGATACAAGAATTTCTTTGTCTTTGGGTCTGCCTTCTCTTTTTAAAAATCCGCCCGGAATCTTTCCTGCAGCGTAGTATTTCTCGTTATACTCGACCTGCAGAGGAACATAATCAAGTCCTTCAACCGGCTTATCGCCGCAGCAAACCGTGGCGAGTACTGCTGAACCACCGTAGGTTGCAAATACCGCACCGTTCGCCTGCTTGGCCATTCTGCCGGTTTCAAGGACCAGCTCCTTTCCTTCAATTTCCAGACTAACTGTATTAACCATAAAATTTCCCTATTTTGATTATTTACGAAGATTCAGTTTCTTGAGGATTGCCCTGTAAGATTCCAAATCCTTCTTTTTGAGATATTTAAGAAGAGTTCTTCGGCTTCCGACGAGTTTCAGAAGTCCGCGTCTTGAACTGTGATCCTTCTTGTGTGTTTTAAAATGTTCGGTGAGGTCCTGAATTCTTGCTGTAAGAAGAGCAATCTGCACTTCTGTGGAACCTGTATCCTTATCATTAAGACCGAACTCTGTAATGATATTCTGTTTTGCTTCTTTTGTTAACATCCTGTTTACTCCTGTGAAAGACAATCAAACCTAAGTATTTCGGCTTGAAAATCAGGTTTATTTTCAAACACTATCCTGTCTTCAATAAAGTTTATTCTTGTGGCAAAGGTCTTCTCTTTGTTTTCAAGCGTGACAGCATATCTGCCCGAAAACGGAATAACCTGTTTTATATCATTTCTCCTTAGATATGGAGAATTGTATTCTGAAAAAATGCAATCGCTGATGTCAAGAATGTGCGGTCTGCCTAACAGTCTGCAGGCCGAATCAAGATCACCCTCTTCTATAGCTGTACGTATCCTGGTGCTGCTGACAGGTTTGCCGCCGTCTATCAGCGGTTCAACTATATCAACTATGATTCCTTCAGGTTCAAGCATGGCTTTTGCCTGCTCGGACGAAGTATCTCCGCCATTGCCCAGCTTATGGTCCTTTCCAAGCACCAGATGACCTAAATCGATATGCCGTCTGATTATACTGAAAAAATCCCTTCCTGACAGTTTACTGAATTCCACGGAAAAGTCAATCAGAATTACTATTTCACAGCCAAGCTCTTCAAGCAGACCGATTTTCTGCTCTATTGTGGAAATATCGCCCTTATAGCGTTCCGGACGAAGCAGCCTGAAGGGATTGGTCCTGAAGGTAGCGACAACCGGCATATTCTTTTCTCTGGAGGTCAGACAGTCAATGAGCTGATGGTGACCGCGGTGTACGCCGTCAAACACACCGGTTGTGAACGATGCGGGCAGATCACGTTTGATACCGTGTTCAACAAAATAATTCCAGTCCAGTACTTCCACGATTTATCCTGTAAAGACATACCTGAATAGGCCGTCGTTGAATTCAATATAAGAGACAAACTCTTCCTCACTGTAAACAGCATACCCGCCGTTCACAACAGGTTCCTGTGTGAAAAATGACCGGTCCATAACAGCTCCGTTTTTAAGCTGCGCGACCCTGTCCGGTACCGCATCGATGATGCTGAATTTACCGGGAATGGCTTCGGTGAGTTTCTCAATCACTTTCCTGTCGCATTGTATGTGCTGTTCTGCTGAAAAATCATCAGGAGAAACACTGCCGGATAACGAGAACGGACCGACGGAAGTACGTTTCAGGGCTGAAAGGCTGGCGCAGGATCCTGCGGCTGTCCCTATATCCCTTGCAATTGAGCGAATATAGGTTCCCTTCGAGCAGGATATTCTGCAGCTGAGGACGGGCGGATTCCATTCAATGAGCTCAAAAGAATAGACTTCAACCGGCCGCTCCGGCAGCAGTTCGGTACTTCCTTTTAAGGCTTTTTTGTATGCACGCTCACCGTCTACATGAACCGCCGAGTAAAGAGGCGGTCGCTGCATGATTTTACCTGTAAATAAAGGAATACAGTCCTCGATAACCGTGATATCCGGAACAGCGGCAGTATTTACGATTGCTCCGCCCGGATCAAGGGTGTCGGTTTGCCGGCCGAAAAGAATATCCGCTTCGTAGGTTTTATCGAGCCCGGTAAAAAGCGGGTTAAACCTGGTAAATTTTCCGGTAAGAACGACCAGAAGCCCCTCTGCGAATTTATCGAGGGTTCCGGTATGTCCGACCTTGACTTTTTGTCCGCTGTAATTTTTGAGTCCGGTTTTAATTCTGCCAAGGGCCCGGAAAGACGTAATCTCCGGGGGTTTGTTCAGAAGAACTATTCCGTTAGTCGTTGTCGTCACTTGTCTCGGCTGGGTTATCTTCGGGTTCTTCAGGTGATATTTCGAGGGCGTCAATTTTTCTTGTCATCTCGAATCCGTCTTTTATTGAGTCATCGAAAATGAATTTAAGCTTAGGCGTCATACGCGTGTGCATATGTTTGCCGAGATTTCTCTGGATAAAACCTGCTGCACTGTTGAGTCCGTCGACGGCCGATTTGATTTTATTTTCGCCTTCGAAACCTGATATATATATTCTGGCGAATGAGAGATCCTTTGAGATCTCTACCTTTGATATTGAAACAAGACTGCTGATCCGGGGGTCCTTTACAGACCCCTTCATGATCATCTCGCTTATAATTTCGCGCACCATATTTTCGACACGCTGTAATCTATATTCAGACATCTTTAACCTTAAACCTAGAGATTCCTTGCCGTTTCCTTGATTACGTATACTTCGAATTCATCTCCGACCTGTACGTCAAGATAGTTTTCGATTCCGATACCGCATTCATAACCGGCGTCAACCTCACGTGCATCGTCCTTGAACCTTTTGAGTGATGTAATCTTTCCTGAATGCAGGATAACACCGTCACGGATGACATGCGCGCTTTCATTACGGCGGACTTTTCCGGTTTTAACGTAACATCCGGCAATGAGTCCAATCTTGGGAACCTTGAATACCTCACGTACTTCGACAGTTCCGATCGTTTCTTCGGAAAGTTCGGGTGCGAGCATTCCTTCCATTGCGGCCCTGATATCGGCAACGGCATCATATATGATGTTGTATTTTCTGATATCGACCTTTTCCTGCTCTGCAAGCGCCAGCGCTTTTGCTGTCGGTCTGACATGAAAACCAATTATTATGGCGTTCGATGCAGAAGCAAGCGTAACATCGTTTTCAACAATCGCGCCTGCGGCCGCATGTATCGGATTAAGCCTGATTTCATCAGTACTGAGTTTCTTGAGGGATGTCTGCAGCGCTTCAACAGAACCGTGAACGTCTCCCTTGATAATTACCTTGAGTTCCTGAATCTCGCCGTCCTGGATTGAGTCGTAGAGGTTGTCGAGGGTAACCTTTGTCAGGTTCTCGGCACGGCCCTGCTTTTCGAGTTCCTGTCTCTTTTCTCCGACCATTCTGGCTGTTTTTTCATTCTCTGTGACCTGGAATGGTGCTCCGGCACTCGGCAGACCCGTAAATCCGAGTATTTCAACAGGGGTAGACGGTCCGGCTTCTTTTATGCTGTTGCCCTTGTCGTCGAAAAGCGCCCTGACCTTTCCGGGAAAAATTCCGGCGACAAAGCTGTCCCCGATTTTAAGTGTTCCGCGCTCGACAATAACTGAAGAAACAATACCGCGTCCCTGGTCAACCCTGGATTCGATAACTGTACCTTCCGCCCTGCAGTCAGGGTTTGCCTTGAGTTCAAGAAGCTCGGCCTGAAGCATGATTGTATCAAGCAGCTCCTTAATACCGGTTCCCTTAAGTGCGGAGATCTCGTTAAAGAGTGTAGTTCCGCCCCAGTCTTCCGGTACGAGGTTGTATTCGGAAAGCTGCTGCTTGACACGATCGATATTCGCATCCGGAAGGTCGCATTTGTTTACGGCGATGATAATTGGTACATCGGCTTCTTTTGCATGATTGATTGCTTCAACCGTCTGGGGCATAACACCGTCGTTGGCCGCTACAACCAGCACAACTATGTCGGTGACCTTTGCTCCGCGGGCTCTCATCATTGTGAATGCTTCGTGGCCCGGAGTATCGAGAAAAACAATCGAACCGTGGTCAAGCTCAACCTTCGAAGCTCCTATATGCTGGGTGATTCCTCCGTGCTCGTCTGCAACAATATCCGTTTTACGGATAGCATCGAGCAGCTTGGTCTTTCCATGGTCTACGTGACCCATGACCGTTACAATCGGCGGTCTTGGAAGCAGAGTGTCATCAGAATATTTTTCGCTTTCAATAAGCGTTTCGTCGTATAGAGATACGATTTTAACCTTGCAGTTGTACTCTGAAGCAAGAATTTCAGCGGTTTCGGCATCAATCTGCTGATTGATTGTAACCATCATTCCCATGCTCATAAGCTTTCCGATAAGTTCGGAAGCCTTAAGGTTCATTTTCCGGGCAAGATCTGAAACTGTAATAACTTCCATCATTTCAATTTCATTTGGAACAGGATTTGCGCGCTGGATGGATTTTTTCTTTATCTGAAAATTCTTCTCCTGCTCAAAATCGTTCTTTTTCTTGTAATCGGTCTTCTTTTTTGTTTTGAAGACCTTCCGTGCCGTGGATTTCTTGTTCTCTCCGGCCGGTGAAGAAGAACTTCCTGCTCCGCCGCCTGTACCGCCTCCGGCTGGACGGCCGCCCTGTCCGGGTCTGCCGGGTCCACCGGGTCTTCCCGGTCCTCCGGGCCTGTTGCCGCCGAAGCGGTTTGGTCCGCCGGTTCCCGGACGGTTGTCGCGACCCTGGTATCCGCCCGGTCTTCCGTCGCGGTTGTCGCGTCCCTGGTAACCGCCTTCTCTGCCGTCGCGGTTATTATCACGGTTGTATCCGCCGGCCGGACGGTTGTCACGTCCCTGGTATCCGCCCGGTCTTCCGTCGCGGTTGTCGCGTCCCTGGTAACCGCCTTCTCTGCCGTCACGGTTATTATCACGGTTGTATCCGCCGGCCGGACGGTTGTCACGTCCCTGGTAGCCGCCCGGTGTCCGCTGACGATCGCCGCTGTAGCGTTCAGAAGACTGGCTTCTTCTGTCATCCCTCTGGAGCTGGCCTTCTTCCCTGTTCTGCTGCTGGGGCGGCTGCTGCTGCGGCTGCGGCTGCTGCTGCGGCTGCTGCGGTTGATGCTGCTGCGAAGTTTCTACAGGTGTACTTTCGGAATCCTGCTGCGGCTGTGAGGTTTTTGGTGCAAAAATGTCATCCTGAGATCTGCCCTTACGGGAACCGCCCAGGGGTCTTTCACCCTTTGCCTGTCGGTTTCCGGCTGCCGGTTTCTGGCCTGAAGCAGCTGCGGATTTAGCCGCAGGTTTTTCTCCATCCTGTGCACCGTTTTCAGCTGCGGGTTTAGCTTTTATAACAGGTTTTTTCTTTTTCTTGACAACTACAACCTTCTTTTTCTCGCCTTTCGACGCATCAGAGTCTGCAGCTGGTTTACTGTGTTTTATCAAAGTAGCTTTGGGCATATTTTTCTTCTCAAGTTCTTCTGACATATATTCCCTTCAAATAATATTTTATTCCTCATCGTCTTCAATCTCGAAGCTGATTCCAACACCGCAATTTGGACATGCTGTCATGTCGAGAGTTATCGGGTGACCGCATTCGGGACATTCATAACCGTCGTCTTCGTCATCTTCTTCTTCATCATCTTCTGCATCGGCAGATATACCTGATTCAGCTTCAGAAGAAGTTTCTTTATATTCGGGCTCCTGTTCTTCAACGGGTTCATCATCTTCTGAATAGTCTTCTTCTTCATCATCATATTCATCTTCTGATGAATCATAGCCCTCTTCAATATAATCTTCTTCTTCCTCGATAATGTCAACATTGTCGGCTATTATAGACTTTATGAGATCGACATCTTCAACTTCAAGATCGTTGAAATCAGAGAGTTCATTCTCGGAAAGTACAACAAGATCTTCAATAAGCTCGATACCGTTAACATTGAGAACATCGATTATCTTGTCGGTGATGCCCGGAAGTTCGGAGATCCTTGTAATTTCTTCAGAGTCGTCGACTTCACCGAAAAGTTCGGAGACGGCACGGCGTGTATCGACCGCAATATCCATCTCGTCAAACTGATCTTCGGTTTTAACATCAATATTCCAGTCTGCAAGACGGTTTGCAAGCCTGACGTTCAGCCCCTGCTTTCCTATTGCGAGAGAAAGCTGGCTTTCGTTGACGATGGCCAGAGCCTGTCTTTTTGCTTCGTCAAGAATAATGATTTCGTTGACTTCTGCCGGAGACAGGGCGTTTTTAATGAAAACCCTCGGATCTACGTCGTATTTAAGAATATCAATCTTTTCACCTTCAAGTTCCCTGACAATTGCCTGAATCCTGACACCCTTCATACCGACGCATGCGCCTACAGGATCAACGTCTTCACGGTTTGAATAAACTGCAATCTTGGTTCTGTATCCGGGTTCACGTACGATCTTGAAGATTTCAACAGTCTTATCGTAAACCTCGGGGACTTCAAGTTCAAAAACGCGCTTCACAAAGTCGGTGTGTGTTCTTGAGAGAACAATCTGCAGACCTGAAGGAGTTTTATTGATTTCGTAAATTAAAGCCTTTATCCTGTCATTCGGCCGGTATATTTCGCGCGGCGACTGGAATCTTTTCGGCAGAATACCTTCGGTTTTACCGAGATCTACGTAGATATTTCCGTTCTTTTCACGCTGGTAGTAACCTATAATCATTTCTCCGAGCTTTTCGTTGTATTCAGAGAAAAGAGTGTCTTTCTGAATCTCGCGCAGCGTCTGTTTGGCTTTCTGCTTGGCCGACTGGACTGCAACCCTGTCGAATTCCATCGGATCTATGGGAATAAGAAGTTCGTCGCCAATTTCACAATCCTCGTTCAGCTTGAGCGCGTCTTCAAGATCAATCTCAGCGACAGGATCGTAAACATCCTCCACGATGATTTTCTGCGCGTAAAGCTCAACGTCGTTACCGTCTTCTGAAAATTTAACCACGGCATTGTCTACCGTACCGAATGTACGCTTATAGGCTGCGAGGAGAAAATCTTCTATAGTTTTAATTACAAGATCTTCGGATATTCCTTTGTCCTGTACTAATTGTTTTATTGCTTCAGCTATACCTGACGACATAATAGTCCTCCGTTTTTATTAATCTAGTTTAGCTTTTAGAATCTGATCATAAGAATAACCGGTAATGTTGTCACCGGACTGAATTGTAACCGATTTATCATCGGCTGAAGTGATGGTCCCTTCAAGCCAGTCGTTGCCGATTAGAAGTTTTATTCGTTCGCCGATAAAAAGATGAAATTCCCAGGCGTCTTTGAGTGTTCTGCCTACTCCGGGTGATGAAACCTCAAGATTCACATCACGGTTATCGGCCCAGACTTCAATTCTGGGCATAACGGCTCTGGAGATTTGTGTACAGGAATCAATGTCGATTCCGCCTTTTTTATGAAGTACCAGCCTTACCTGAAGCGCGGTTTTAATCACGGCCGAGTTCAGCTGTACTACTTCTGTATTAAAGCCCCTGCATACGGGTTCGATTACCGAGAAAAGTTCATTCTCCGCATAGTCATTATATTTCAATGCTCTTCCTTATAAAAAACAGCAATAAAAACGTGAACCTATAAAAAAAGAAGCCGTGGTCGACTTCTTCAGGCATTGTCTCTTAAGCTGTCGGTCTATTTTATATTCTAAAGCGTTAAAGGTCAAGAGCTATGGCAAGGCAGCGGACCTCGGCGGTTCCCGCAGAAATAAGAACGGATGCGCAGCAGTCCATTGTTGCTCCGGTAGTAAACACATCATCCAGCAGAAGGACATTTTCCGGGGCGGCAAATGATGGTCTAAGCTGAATTTTGCCTTCAAGGTTTGAAAGCCGCCTGTGGTAATCCATAGATTTCTGAGGCGGCCCGTCGGAACGTTTCAGGCAGTCGAGCACAGTCAGCCCGTAAATCTGATTTAAATTTTCAGCAATAATACGGACCTGATCCCAGCCTCTTTTTCTTTTTGAAGACGGTCTGAACGGAACCGGTACTATAACCATGTCAGCATAGTATTCCCTGATTTGATCATGTAAAAGCTTTGCAAGCAGATATGAAATTGCCTTTCGGTTGTCGAATTTGTACGCTGATATTATTTCGCGGGCTGTATCGGAGTAAAAAAAGAGGCTTTCAGCGGAAGTGAAGCTCCAGTCTTTTTCACGGCACCTTCCGCAAAGCAGATTTTCAGAAATAAGCGGGTAGCCGCATCTGCTGCACTTTCGCAGGTTAGGGTATCTTTTATTCAGAACCGATTCGGAGGTTTGATCGACACAGTCACGGCAGAGGGGGACGTCCGGAAAGTCCGGGTGCCGTTCAAAAACGAGCGATCTGCCGCAGACTGAACAGCTGTCGGGTATCAGAAAATCGAAAATGAAGCCGGAGATTGATCGAAGATTTAAATGCATACATTAATTGATAATAACTTTTTTTATCTACGCTTCAGCAGCGGGAATGAACGGTTATCTGTATTTTTCTTTCCACTCACTGATTTTGTTAAGCGCTTCAAGCGGAGTGCAGCTGTTGATGTCAAACCCGAGTATTTCGCTTCTGAGCAGATCCTCCTCAGGAAAAAGTTCGGGGGGGTTTACATTTTTGCCGCCTGAAGCTGACCGGGAACCATGCTGGACCTCCCTGCTTTCGAGTTCCGCCTGGATTTCTCCGGCTTTTACAATTACTTCGCGGGGAAGCCCTGCAAGAGCGGCGACATGAATTCCGTATGATGCATCGGCAGGTTCATTTTTGATCCTTTTTAAAAAGACTATTTCACCGTTCTGTTCTCTTACATCGAGCGAGAGATTTGTAAGCCCCGGATGCTCCAGCATTGTGAGCTCGTGGTAGTGAGTTGCAAACAGGGTTTTTGAGCGGACTTTTTCAAGAAGATACTCTGATACCGCCCGCGCGATAGACAGACCGTCATTGGTTCCTGTTCCCCGGCCGACTTCGTCCATAATAACAAGGCTGCGGTCGGTTGCAGAATTAAGGATGTTGGCGGTTTCATTCATTTCAACCATAAAGGTTGATTCTCCGCGGGCAAGGTTGTCAGAAGCACCTACGCGGCAGAAAATCCTGTCGACAATCCCGATCTCCGCGCTGTCCGCGGGTATAAATGAGCCGATCTGAGCCATGAGTATTATCAGCGCGTTCTGCCTGAGGTAGGTGGATTTACCGGCCATATTCGGCCCGGTGATAAGTGCAAACCGGACACCGCTGCCGTCGAGCGTCATGCTGTTCGGAACAAATTCACCCGAAGGCATATTTGCTTCTACAACCGGGTGGCGTCCGTTTATAATATTCACCCTGTTGTCGCCGGTAATGCGGGGTTTAATGTAGCCGTAACGGGTTGCTGTTCCTGCCAGGGCTGCTAGGCAGTCAATTTCTGAAATATAGTCGGCCAGAGAAAGCAGTGTATCGATCTTTACCCTGACATCGGCCCGGACTTCAAGAAACAGCTTTTTTTCTAGTTCTATTGCCCTGTCGGATGCGGTGTTAAGGTCTGTTTCGAGCTCAATCAGCCTGTCGGTTGTAAAACGTTCTGCCCCGACAAGGGACTGTCTGCGGATAAAATGGTCCGGAACAAGGCTGAGGTTGGTTTTGGTTACCTCAATGAAGTACCCGATTATCTTATTGTACCTGATCTTGAGCGAGTTAATCCCGGAATCCTTCTTTTCCTGTTCAAGGTAGTCCGACAGGATCTTTCGGCTGTGCTGACGCAGGTTTTTCAGTTTGTCGAGTTCACCGCTGTAGCCTTCCCTGATCAGCCTGCCTTCCGTAAGCAGTGTCGACGGGTCTTCATCGATCGATTTTTCAAGCAGGCTGAGAATCTCGGCAGCTTCGGCGACAGTATCATTGTTCAGCGTTCCGGGGCCCTTCTCTCCTTCCCATTCGCCAAGCAGCTCGTTGAGTTCAAATGCGGAACGCAGTGAGTTCCGGACAGCCAGCAGATCCTTTGCGTGGGCCTTTTCCATTGCGATTCTTGAAGTCAACCGCTCAATATCGAGTATCCCGCTGAGTTTCGATGTCAATCCGGACAGAAGTATCTGGTTATGATAAAGGAATTCAACCCGGTCCTGCCGGCCGAGAATCTGATCTTTGTTTATTAGCGGATGAAGCAGCCAGGTTTTCAGCCTGCGTGACCCCATAGCAGTGCGGGTCAGATCGAGAACTTCAAGCAGCGAGTATCTTTTCGAGCCGTCCTGAAGGTTGCTTGTTATTTCGAGGTTTCTGAGACTCGATTCATCGAGCAGCAGAAAATCCGCGTCTTTCAGAATTTTGAGTTTTCTGATATGCGGAAGAAGGCTTTTTGATGTTTCGCCGACGTATTCAAGAATAATTCCGCAGGAAAACAGCGCCGGATCGTCGTCTGCTGCTCCGAATCCTTTCAGAGAATTTACACCAAACTGCTTTTTTAGAATTTCCGCTGAATTTTCAATATCGAATGCCCAGTCGGGGTACCGGTTTACAAGCAGGTTTCGGTGTTCATCGATAAGTCTTGCTACCTCGTTGTTGTCTTCAAGAAGCGACTGCTGAATCAGGATTTCGCCGGGAGAGAGCCTGAGCAGTTCGCGCTTCAGGACTTCGGCAGTTCGGGCAGCATCAAATGAAGAAGCAAAAAAGTCCCCGGTTGAAAGGTCAGTATAGGCAATAGACAGGTTTTTACGGTAAATACCGGCAGCAAAAAGGTAATTGTTCCTGTCCTTGTCAAGAAAATCCTCTTCAACGACTGTTCCGGGTGTGATTATTTCGACTACTTCCCGCTCGGCAATGCCCTTGCCGCCCACCGGCATCTTTGTCTGTTCGCAAATTGCTATTTTTTTTCCTGCCTTGAGCAGTCTTGAAATATAACCGTGAGCAGCGTGATATGGTATGCCGCACATCGGGATTTCATGCCTTTTGGTTAGCGTCAGGTTCAGTATTGCCGAAGCTTCTTTTGCATCGGAGAGGAACATCTCATAAAAATCGCCCAGTCTGAAAAAGAGGATTGAATCTTTATGTGATTCTTTGATGCGCCTGTACTGGCGCATCATCGGGGTATCAGAAGACATTACGGCTCAGGGAATTAATTGGTTTCCCGTGCGGCCTGCCATCTGAGTCTTTCAAGCACCTTGTCGGTAACATCGATTTCGTGGTTGTACCAGAGAATATCGGGATCCTGGGTCCTCATTATCATCGAATATCCTTCCGATTCCGCTATGTATGTTATGGCGTCAAGAATTTCAGCAGTAAATGTGGACGACTGCGAAACACCCTGAATTTTGCTGTTGATTCTGTTCTGCCAGACTGAATGAAACTCCTTAAGGTATTCCTGCTTTTTGTATATCTCGTTATCAAGCTTCAGCGCTTTTGTGCTGTCATTATTGTTCTGCGCTTCGAGTTTTTCCATTTTCAGATCATTAATATCATCGAGGATTTCATCACGGCCGGTGTTGTATTTTTCACGCATTGCGTCGATTTCCCGCCATGCCGATGATTCGGCGAAGTAGTCTTCGACAATACGTGAAAAGTTTACTATTCCTATCTTGGATAACTGTTCAGCAGAAACGCTGAATACAGAAAATACCAGTATAGCTGTTGCCAATATAATTATTCGTTTAAACAATTTCTTTTCTCCTACAATAAGTTCCCGCATTGAGGCAGGCCGGGATTAATCAGGTATAAAAATATAATACCTGATTAATCCGTGTTATGAAAATATCTGCAATCTAAAAATAGTCAAGATCGAATGTTATAACAAAATCAATGCCTGAGGCATCATTTGTATCTTCCGATGTGAAATAAGAACCGCGCTGCAGTTCAAGACCGGAATCAGTGAATTTAGCACGTTTGACAACGAAGAAGGAAATCGGAAAACTTGGAATATCAATCTGTGCACCCGTTCCGAGAGTAAAGCAGTAATCATTAAGCGACATTCCCAGAATGTCGGCAGGCTCATCCCAGACGGCTGTACCGCTTAAGAAGGTATTCCATGAAAGCATTCCGGTTGCAATCGGTGTCGTGAAATCCGCAACAAGGTCAAGCAGGGCTTTGTTGTCGTAATTTGTGCCCCATCCGCGTGCAAGGAACATTCCGTCGTAATAAAGAAGATCTTCCCTTGTAGCCACCGTATTCCAACCCCAGCCTCCGTCAACATAACTCCACTGGGGGAATATCAGTGAGAACTGGCCGTGAAGACCCAGAACGGTCGAGAAATTCCATTTTTCGGTAACCGGAAAATCAAAAAGTTTAAAATATGCGTCGGCGTCCGTTTTTGTTTTTATATAATGCCTGGTTCCGAAAAGCAGCCCTCCGGTGTACGTGAGAGTTTCCTTCAGGATAAACCCTTTTGTCGGAGAGTAGATCAGATCACGGGTGTCCCAGCTTGCTGTAAGCCAGAATTTATCGGTAATACTAAGCGAACCGAGAGAATCCCTGATGTCTTTATCAAACGGACGGTACAGCGTATCATCATAAAAAATTTTCGACCATGCAGTACTGATTCCGGTACCGAGGCTGACGCGTCCGAGCGGTGTAAAGAAGGTATACCCGCCGTTTCCGGAAAGCGACAATGTCAGAGATTCATAATCCATCAGGTATACGGAATCTATAGTATCACCGGCGGCGATCGCGTAGTCATAATCGGTAAGGATTGTACCGTCGCTGATCATGGTCTGAAGTTCGGTGTCCGTGTAGTCGTCAACATTGACGGCCTCGCCTGCTGAATACGAGCTGTCGGAAGCGTCATCAGCCCAGACCCAATGGCCGTCATACGGATCCGGAACGACCTGATCATTGACATCTTCATCAACACTGAAAATCGGCAGCAGAATATCCTGCGGAACGGAAGTATACTGATCATGACTGAAAGATACGTCAAACCCTCCGGAAATCCTCTGATCAAACAGCCAGTTGTTATTGTAGCTGAATGAAACCTCCTGGCTTGTCGGCGAAACCGAAAGTCCTACGCTGATATCCTGACCTTCACCGAGAAAATTGGAATCGTTCCACTTCAGGAAGCCTATGATCGGAATTGTTCCAGCCTGGGCTGTAAATGTAAGACCGAACTGTATGTCTGTCGTATTCTGCTCTTCCACATTTATTACAAGGTCCATCAGGCCCTGTTCACTTCCGTATGGAGTTTCGGGAATAACTGAAGAGAAATACTGGGTGTTATACAGGTTGTTCAATCCCTGCATGATGCCCGATTTACTGAAAACGTCACCGACTTCAAGCGGTATTTCACGCAGAATGACGTTGTCTTTCGTCTTTTCGTTTCCCTTGATTATAATATTCTCAATATGTGCGCGGCTTTTTTCAACTATAATAACGTGATAGGAGATTTCGTTTGTTTCGTCGTCTCTTTTCTCCTGTGGCTGAATATTGTTATAGATATAACCGTCGTCGTAGTATTTATCGCCTATCGCTATAAGATCGCTTTCGAGCCTGGACCTGTTGAGCGTCTTCCCGGTTTTAGACTTTGTGCTTTTAAGAAGTTCTTCATCGCTGAAGAGTGTGTTGCCTTCGAAGGTAAATCCTCCGAAGAGCCAGGGTTCGCCTTCTTCAATATAAAAAATGATCCCGACATAGTTTTTATCTTTTTCACCTTCGCGTTCGACATCATTAATTACTACATCCTTAACCTTCATATCGATGTACCCGGCATCGTTATAATATTTTTCGATCGCGGCTTTGTCTTTTTCTACAAGGCTTTCCTGGAAAATTCCCTGGTTGAAAAACGACTGCTCCTTTAATTTAAGCTGACCTTTAAGGGTACTTTCAGACGCAAATGTATTACCCGAGAATGAAATGGAATCGATCCTGGTCTGACTTCCTTCTGTAATGGTAAAAAAGAGATCTACATAGCCGGCATCCGACGAGTTCTCAACACTGCTCTCGACCTTTACATCGGAATATCCTTCCTCGATATAAAGATTCCTGATTGCGCCTTCATCTATCCTTATTTTGGCATTGTTTACAATGTCGTCCTCTTTAAGGGTCGTCACATCAAGTATCTTTGACCTGGTCATACTCAGGTTGCCGCGTATAACAATGGATTTAATCAGCGGTTTTTCAGTTACTGTAAACTCGATTATGACCTTGCTGTTGCTGCTGTCGCCCGGAAGAGCGTTGGCCGAAAAGCTGTCGAAATAATTAAGAGAATACAGCTTGCTCTGAAGGTCCCAGAAAAGCGTATCGGTAAACTTTTTATTAATGAATTGATTGGTTATACCTTCAAGTTCTGCAGGGTCAATATGATTTAATCCGGTGAATCTGATTTCACTAATCGGTTTATCGACATACCATTCCGCAGCCTGAGCATATACAGCTGAAGCCGTTAAAGCCATGATAAGTATAACAAAAGACAGAAAAACTTTTCTCATGCTTTCTCCTCGATTTAATATGAAAAGTGCCAGGATAATCCAAGACTCGTCTGGTTCAGCCCCGAAAGCGGATCGTTAAAATCCGGGTAGAAGCTGAACTCGACATTGGCTACCGGTCCTTCCCATTCCAGCGTAATCTCGCTGTCTATATTCATCTCAGGACTTCCAGAATAACCTGAATCATTATAAAGATCAAACTGTATCATACCTTGTAAGAATATATCATCTGTAAAATACTTTCCCAAGAATAATGTCGTATTGTCAAGATATCTTGCTAAATTACCCTGACTGTTATCATTCGAACCGCCGAAAACGGTATTTTCCAGCAGGTTACTGAAAAATGACGAGCGGATGGACAGCAGATCCAGCCCAATCCAGGTTTTAAGCCCGTCTTCGATGCTTCTGAGCAATGTGAACTGGGCAAGAAGATCAGCGGTCAGCATTGCCGCGCTGCCGAGCCCGGTGTCGCCGCGTTCGAAGGTACTGAAAATATTTCCGCCGAGCATAGATATAATTTCGGCGGTCGACATTGCGGGTTCGGATTCAAACCTCGGGATAAAGGAACTCAGCGGGGATTGATCGACGACAAGGAAGATTTTGGTCAGTTCTCCTTCGGTATTGACGTCCCGTATTTCCGCCCTTGTACTGAGCAGAGGATCCATTGACTGAATCGTCTCGTTATTGAATTTTATACTTCCTTCCTTGATATAGAAATTACGTTCAAAATAGAAAATTTCTCCGCCTTTCAGAACAAGATCGCCCGCCAGAAACAGACCGGAATCGACGTTATATTTCAAATTCAGGTTGTTTTCCGGGGAAAGGAATGCCTTCAGTATCGGGTAATCCTGGTTAGGCCAGAAAAACTGGTTATTTTCACCTGTAACAATATTGAGATCACATGTGATTGCAAATTTCGGTTTACCCGGAGAACCGTAATTGAGGTCGGAATTAATCATAAAGACTGCTTTGGAACCGTTCAGATCCCCGTCGATGTACATATTGCTGAAGTCGCCGTATATATTCATTGAGCCGTCGCAGAAACCCTGTATATAAAACGGCTTTCTGTAAAAACGGGCCGATATGGCATTGCCTTTCGGGACCGATATTTTTATGTCATAATTGCGGGGCAGCCAGCGTTCAATAACTGCCGAGGCTCCGACCATCGCGATTCCGTTGTTTGTTGTAATTTTTGTTACCGGGGCTGTGATGTCTTTGCCGCTGACAAAGAATGATGTGTCGAACGGTTCGGAAACGTCCAGAACAATAGGGGGCGACAGGACCATCTTATGAAAATCGAGCTGTCCGAAAAGATCCGGATCATTGACAGGTCCCTGTATTCTTATTTTACCGCTGAGATCACCCTCGTAAAAACTGAACCCGGCAATATCGAGGTTATCAAAGATGTATTTTATTTCGGAAACAGTCGCATTGATATTTCCGTCTGATAAGATTCCGGCTGCCGAGAGTTTAACTGGGAAAGGTTCCGAAGCCTCTGCTGTGAACGATCCGTCACCGTAATAATTACAGACAATTTCGTTTGAAGCCCCGCCGATGATACTCATTAACTGTTCTTTTCTGGAAAGTTTGAAATGCCATGGGTATCTAAATACGCCGTTTACGAAAATATCAGACATCGCTAAATCTGCCTGGAAATTGCCGCCGGCGAGTTCCGGCAGATCGAAGATTGAGGCCGCAGTTACTGTTTCGGCATCTATTTTGAAATCGGACTGAAAACCGAAAAATGAACTATCGGATAAAATCCTGCCCCCGATATTGTGTTTTCCGGTTGCCAGATCGAGATTCCCGCTCAGGTCTTCAGTTTTATAGTTTCCGAATGTGACTGCCGCCTGTTCTATTAAAAGGTCAAGATCCTTGTAGCTTGCGGTTGCAGAAAGACTGACTCTCTCATTATTCATTTCTGCTTTTTGTGTCGCAAGCGTCAGTCTGAACTGCGGATCGGAAAGAGTTCCTGCAAGTTCGATTGCGCCTTTAATTTCTCCTTTCACAGGGAAATCATTTTTAATTCTCCGAAGAGGAAACCCGCTGAAATCGATTTTTCCGTCATAGCCGGCGGCACCGAAGCTGCCTGTGAGCGAGTATTTTTCGTTCCCGGCGGCTGAGCTTAGATTCAGCTGCACCTTTCCTTCGGGAAACGGAAGAAGATCGGTCAGCGCGATGCTGCATCCGCCGCTGAGCGATGTTTTTTCATCACGGTAGTTCAGCCTGTAGAAATTGCCGCCGTCCTGTGAGAACAGCGCGGCAAGGCTCAAAGTTCCGCTGCCGTAACCTGTTGCCAGACCGTCAAGAGTCAGATCGTTCAGCAGGAGTTTCCAGTTATCGGTGTTCCTGAAAAAGCCGGCAGCGTTAATGGTCAGGAATGAGGGTTCCGCGGAATGCAGCGGCAGCCGTTCAGTTCTGAGCGCGAATGTTCTGACATCATCGGGTGCAGTGAAGAAATTGAGCTTAAAGCCGTAGTCCCCGAAAAGCGACAGGCTGCCGTTTTCCGAAACCACCCCGGAGGTTTTTAGTTCGATTCCATTGAAATCGAGATCGGTTTTTAGATACATTGAGGTGTCGTCGGATAAAATCGAATCTACATTACCCTTCAGGTTATAATCATCCCAGTTCAGGTTCATATTCGAAATTCTCAGCCCGCTGTTGTTCCCTGAAACTGCAAGGCTGAGCTGCCGGCCGGGGTTGAAGCGGTCATAAAGACGGATTCCCGAGGACGCAAAAGACAGCTGGCTCAGTGACCCTGAAAGGTAGATTTCAGTTGAAAGCTCGAAATTTCTGAAAACATCGGGCACCCTGAATTCAGGACTGACCGCTTCGATAACCGGAGTAACAAGCAGATTGTCTGCATTGAGTAAAGCCTGTATGTAATATTCCTCTCCAAACTGCAGAACGCCTTCCGAATATATATGATCTTCCGACAACGGACCGGTGTTCAGATCGGAATTTATGCTGAACTCAATATTGTCATCATATGGTTTCAGCACTATTTCGGTATTGTTCAGTACAAGCTCGTTTAAGGTTGTTTCGGAAGCATCGAGAGTATATGATTTATCTTTTCCGGTTGATATGTTAATTGAGGATTTTACGGAGTATCCCCTGAACACAAGCCCGGGAATATCAAGACGGCCGCTGACAGCAGGCAGCCCGGGTTCCAGGCTGATGCGGCCGGAAAAACCTGCGCGGCCCGGCGCCGCATTCACGGACGATTTTGTCACAAGAATTTGCCTGTTATGACCGCTGAAATCGGCAGATAGATCAATCGGCGTATCGAGGATACCGGGCAGCTCTGCAATACTCAGGAGGCCGCTGTAATCGATTCCGTTTTCATTATTGCTGTAAGTCAGCTGTGCCTTCCCGCTGAGTGATGCTGTTCCGAATAAGGAATAAGAAGACAGCATTTCTTCGGGGGTGAAATAATTGTTGAACACAAAGTCCTGGGCATTGATGCCGACTGTATAAATTTTGGTGTTAAAATCGGCATTCAGACTTAAATCGAGCGGGATATTGTCACCGGTTTTGGTAATACGCAGAGTCGACGGGGAATTATATGCAACGTTCCATGCAAGCTTGCCGGCTGAAATGATATTGGATGCCAGGTTTTTGGTATCGATATCGAGGTTAACCCATTTAAAATCTGAATCGATTCGACCGCTGATTTTTAAGTCTGAATTAAACATCAGCCTGTTCCCGGGGAAGATCTCCGGCAGGCCCGTCATATGCATCGAAGCACCGGTTTTCATGGCGAGCTGAAGATCACCTTCTTCTGAAACAGACAGTGAAAAAAATAACCGTGAAAGATCTGCATTCAGGTTGTCGTTCTCAACGCGGATGCCGATATTTCTTCCCCTGACGGTAAAATTATCAGGCATGTGAATTTTGCTGCCTGCCTGGTTAGGTTTTATGTCGGAGGTATCAGACGCGGGAGACTTCGTAAGATTTTTCAGGACACTGCTGATTTCAGGGTTTTTGGCACTGTTGAAATCAATCTGTGAATTGACTATCAGCAATCCGCTCAGCGCGTTGACTGGATTATCAAACCTGAACTTTGCGGGATTAAAATCAAGACGGAGTTTTTCAATCCGGATCAGCGCTTCTGAAGGATTTTCCGACGACATCACCGTGAAGTCTCTGATTTCGAAGGCATGCAGGATTGACGGGGCTATACTGCTGTAGGTTATTTTATGGCTGATTCTGCTTTCAATAATTTCAACGGCCTGCATTTTCAGCTGATATATCTTTTCACTGACACTGAGCCTTACAGGAAAAAGAAGGATAAGCAGAAACAAGCAAACTACAGCTGAGATTATTATTTTTAGTCCAATGGCCTTTTTTTCGGCAGTTCTCAGAACCATCCTCACTATCCGGGTTATCAGATCAAATTTACACTAAAAACTCTATAAAGTCAGAGGTAATTTCAAAAATAACTTACTTTTGAAATTACAGCTGTATATCAAGTAATTGCAGAAAATGTCCCAATATTCTATTATCGGAACCATAATGGAAGCATCTTCAGAAATCATCAGAAATTTTATAGTACTTGAAGGGCTCGACGGGAGCGGAACCACAACGCAGCTGAATATGCTGACAGAAAGACTGCGGCTGCAGGGCCGCAGGGTCTTTCCGACCTGTGAACCGAGTCCTATGCCTTCAGGCAAATTAATCCGCCGGGTACTTGAAAGAGAGATAACCGTTGAACCCGAAACACTTGCCAGACTGTTCTCTGCAGACCGGCATGAACATCTGTATAATAAATCAGACGGGATATTAAAGCATATACACTCAGGGGAAATTGTAATCTCGGACCGCTACCTTTTTTCATCGCTCGCGTACCAGTCACTCGACTGCGGTTTTGATTTTGTGCGCTCACTGAATAATTACCCCCTTCCTGAGTACCTTGTCTATGTCGATTTGAGTCCCGAGGTCTGCCGGCAGCGTATGAGCGGCCGCGAGATAGAAGAACTGTTTGACGGCAATTCAATACAGGACAGGATTATCGAGAATTATGAACGGGGGATTGCAGCATTCATCGGAAGCGGTATGAAGCTTGTCCGCATTGACGGAACAAAAACTCCGGAACAAATTTGCACTGAAATATTGGACGCCGTAAGCCGATAATTAGAATGTGAAGAATTCATTGTGTGGCATTTTTACACTTCTTTTTCTAATTGTTCCGCTTACGGGAGCTTTTTCTTATAAGCTGCTGTACGCGGAACAGTTTTACAAACTCTATCATTCACATTATATTCAGTACCCCGAAGACAGCGCAGAAAACATCTACTACCTCGAAACCGCGCTTAAGCGGCCGTTCGTTAATCCTCTTAACGCACTCGGCCTGATAAAGAACGAATCGGAATGGGAACGCTACCGGCTGCTTTTTACAATGCATGTGAACCTGAAGCTTATCGAACAGTACCGCCGTCTTGCGGTGAAATTTGACAAGCATGACGCATACTTCTTCAATTACCCGTTCAAGCAGGAGAACCTGAAAAGTCTTCAGATGGCTGAAAAATATTATAAAGATGCGCTTTATTACTGGGACAAGGTCCTCGAACAGGTCAGCCTGCTTGAATCAAACAAGTATATATACATCGACGGTCTTGAGCCCTGGGAAGATGAACTTTACAGAATAAAAAGCGGTGAACTCGATTATAACGAGTTTGTAAACAACGATCTCGAAAGACTGTACTCGGTTCGGGCGGCCTTCGAGGCTATGACCCCCGCAACCTATTAAACTCACGTCCTGTTAAACTGCTTCGACGGGGGTTACTCCTGAATCTGCTTCCTTCATCAATTTTCTTTTCTCGCTGTGCTGTTCGACAATCTTGTATACTGCCGGTACCAGAAAAGCGTAAGCATCGTTGATGTGATTAGCCCGCCTGCAATCGACTGCCCGAGCGGAGCATAGACCTCGCCGCCGTTTCCTGAGGCGAACGCCATCGGCAGAACGCCGAAAAATGTCGTCAGCGTCGTCATAAGGATCGGTTTGAGCCGTGAAGCGCATCCGTCAACAATTGCTTCAATAAGCGGTACCTGATCCCTTTTTCTGATCAGGTTTATATAGTCAATCATTACGATTGCATTGTTTACTACAATTCCCGCCAGCGATATAACCCCCAGCATCGGGATGATGGATATCGTGCTGCCGAAGATCAGAAGTCCTGCAATAACTCCGATCAGGCAGAACGGTATAGAGATCATGATTATAACAGGCTGAACAAACTTCTCGAACTGAATTACCATTACGGAATATACAAGAAAAACGGCAATACCGAGTATAAGAAAGAGCGATTTGAACGAATCCGAAATCAGACTCGAGGCACCGCCCGTTTCCCATGATACCCCGTATGGAAGCTCAATCGTGTCGATGTAGCTGCTTACTCTTTCGGTTATGCCGATCTGGTCCTGCGTATCAAGATAGGCTGTGACTGTGAGCGTAATGTTCTTGTTTTTCTTGATTATCGCTGAAACCGCGGGTTTTGTTTCGAAATCCGTGAAACTCGAAAGGCTTACAGTTTTTCCTGACCCGCTCTTGATGTTGATCAGGTTGATTGTGTCATCGCTGATTTCTTCACCGGCAATGTCGGAAGTAAGCAGAATATTATAATTTTTACCGTTCTGCCTGTATGTGCCCGCGTCCATTCCGCTGAAGAATATACGGGTGGTAACCGCCGCTTCATAGGGTGTTATTCCGAGACTTCCCATATAGTCGAGCATAAGATTTGATACAATTTCTTCCTTTCCGTAATGCATATCCATGCTCGTTGTAATTACATCATCATCCTTTTCCAAAAACAATGATATACGTGCTGCTGTCTGCATTAAATCATCTAGATTGTTTCCGGACAGCCTTATTTTCAGCCCCTGTCCGCCCGTTGCCATACCAATCAGGGAATCGAAGCCTCCGTTGACCACAAAAATCTCGGCATCGGTGATTTCCGCGTTGAGCTCCTTCTGCAGAATGGAAATTATTTCATGAACGGATCTTTTCCGGTAATCGGTTCCTACAAGTTTCAGCTTCGCCGAAATGCTGCTGTTGGTTTCGGTTTTGTAAAATGCGGAATCAATTTCAGGTACAAGCGATCGCACCACACTGTCTATTTCATCGGCCTTGTCCCGGGTCTGCTCAAGACTGAATGAATCCGGGGTCCGTATACTGATTTCGATTTCACCGGTATCGGTAGGGGGAATAAAACTTACTCCAAGGAACCCTACCAGTACAACTGTCGCTATAAGTATAACCACAGCCGCGGCAATAATTGCGAAGGGTTTTCTGAGAACAGCTGAGAGTCCTTTTTTGTACATCCGAATCAGAAACTGAATGCCCTTTTCAATTGTATTGTGAAAAGCTGTCAGGTATTTATGCTTGCTGTTGTCTTCTTTCAGAAACAGCGCGGAAAGATACGGAACAATTATTACGGATACCAGCGCTGATGCGGCAAGCGCGAAGACAATTGAAAGCGAAAGCCCTTTCATTATAATTCCGATGACGCCGGTAAGAAAGGCCATCGGCAAAAATACGCAGATTGAGGTTGAAGCGGATGCGAGCACCGAGCCGCCGACTTCGCCTGCGCCGAGTGAAGAAGCCTCTATTGCCCCCATACCGTCTGAAAAATGCTTGTTGGTGTTTTCAAGAACGACAATGGAGCTGTCTACAATCATACCAATTGCAACCGTGATTCCGGATAGGCTCAGCATGTTCAGTGTTGTATGCGTCAGATACATCCCGATTATTGTGATAAGTATCGAAATCGGAAGCGACAGCCCGATTATCAGGGTGCTTCTGATGTTGTGCAGAAAGATATATATGATGAATACGGCAAGTATAATACCAGAAATAGCCGTCTGAATAACCGTATTTATTGTAAGGTTGGAGCTTTCCCTCTGGTCGGTTACGACATTGAACTCGAATTTTCCGGGGAACCGGTTTTCCGTTTCGGCAATAAGCTTATCGATTGAATTGATTATGTCGATTGTGTTGCCGCTGCTTCGTTTAAGTACATCGATCTGCAGCAGGTCTTTGCCGTTATACCTTATATATGTTTCAGGTGCCTTTTCGGCAAAGCCTATTTCTGCTACATCCTTGAGATAGATCAGCGAATTGTCTTTCTGTCCGATAACAAGATTTTCAAGTTCCGATATACTGGAAAATTCTCCCGAAGTCCGGACGTTTATATTTTTTCCCTGATAGCCGACGGAACCGGCAGGCAGCGAGATATTATAGTATTGAAGAAGACTGTAAATATCGAGTACGGCCAGGCCTCTAGTTTCCACTTCGTCCAGGTGGAGTTTGATTTCAAGCTCGTTGGAATAATCTCCGTAAATGTTTACCGAAGATACACCTGAAATCCGTGTGATCCCTGCTTTAAAATCATTTTTAATAAAATCCGTGAAGGTTTCAACCGGAAGCGTGCTTGAAACGGTGAATGAATAAATAGGCATCAGCGATCCGGCATCATGAATATAAATTTCGGGCTCACCGGTGATACCGTCAGGCAGCTTGTCTGCAGCATTGTTAAGCTTTTCACGCATTTCGGGAAGTTTCGAAAAAACATCTTCACCGTCGTTGAATTCGATTACAACAATTGAGACCGAGTCCCTGGAAGTCGACGAGAGTTCCTTAAGCCCCGAGACGCTTGAAAGCGCGTCTTCGATTGGACTTGTGACTTCGCGTTCCATATATTCCGACCCGATTCCGGGATAAACCGTAACAACAGATGCTCCGGCAAGTCCCATTGCGGGAAATGCTTCCTCGTTAGAGTTCATGAAGGCTATTACACCGAATACAACAATCGCTACGAGTATAATTGTAATAACAGCCGGGTGTTTTATCGAATAATCTGATAGTTTCATAAACAGGCAGGCCTATTTGATTTTTACAGGCTGTCCGCTGGACAGGAAACTCTGGCCTTCAACAATAATATCGAGTTCAGCTGCTTCAGGCGGGATTACAAAGTAGTTATCGTTGCCGAAGCTCTTGATAAAATCGAATTTTTCGGCGGTCGAGGTATCCTTGTCTACATACCAGAGTGTATTGGCGGGGCCGAGTGCCGAATAAGGAAGATAGTAAACATTGTCCTTTTTTTCAGTATCAAAAACGCAGTAAACATACATTCCGGGTCTGAATGCGGTGATATTACCGGTCAAACTGCAGACTATTTCGAAGTTTCTGGATTCAGGTGAAATTACAGGAGAGATATTCCTTATCCTGCCCTTCACTGCCGTATCTTCCTGTCCGGGTCTGAATACCCGCAGGCTCATGTCGGATTTGGTCCTGAACAGCTCGTAATACTTGTCGGGGACGTTAAGTTTTACAATCAGATTCGAAAGATCGCCTATAGTAAGAATCGGCAGTTCCGGTGCGGCTATCGATCCCTGATTTGCGTGTACCATAAGAACGGTTCCGCTGATAGGCGACCTGATTTCGGTATAGCTGGCCTGAAGGGCTGCAAGTTCATACTGGGATTTGTAGGCATCATACTGGGATTTTGCCTGATCATAATTCTGTTTTGTAGTGGCGTTCGATTTAAACAGCTGTTCGACCCTTTCAAACGATGATTTGGAACCCAGATAGGCGGCTTCCGCCTGTTTGAGCTGCAGATCATAGGACCTGGAATCAATCTTTGCAATCAGCTGGTTTTCGGCTACCTGATCGCCGACTTCGACATCGAGCTCCTGAAGAGTCCCCGAAACAAACGGAATTATGGTAATAACATCGTCCGACTGAATATAACCGTTAAGTCTCAGGGTCTGGTACAGGCTGCCCTTCTGGGCCCGAATCACCTTAACAGGCGTATACTGTACGGCATCTTCTTCGGAAACGATGATTTTATCGTCAGCCTTTGTTCCAAGCAGTACAACAGCTGCTGCAAGCAAAGCAAGTGTAACGAGTACGGGTGCAAGTATCTTTTTTCTAAAAGGAACGCTCATTCTTTTAATATACATTTTTTCTTGCAGGAATTCAATATTTCTGACATAATAATTTCATGGCAAGGCAGAGAGATGAACATAAACGGGAACAAATTATAGAAACCGCTATAAAACTGTTCTCACAGCAGGGTTTTCATGCAACATCTATTCAGGATATTGTTGCAGCGTCCGGCCTTTCAGTCGGAACAATATACCTGTATTTCGCGAATAAGGAAGAGATCTTTGACGCAATCTTTGAAAGCGGGCTGGAGGCTTTTGCCGTCGATCTTTTCAGCAATGTTGATCCCCATCAGTCCAACGAAGAAATAGCCGAAGTCTTTGTTTCGACAATTCTCGATACAATCTACAAGAATAACAGGCTTGTCACCATATTGACAAATGAGCTCAGCTTCCAGAAGAAGCTTCAGGGAATGTATTCAAAGCTTGCAGAGGTAATCTCCGAGAAATACATGAACAGCGATGATGAAGATACGCTTTATGAGACTCTTAAGCTAAGCAAGAAGGAATTTTCCGCGCTTGTGACTATTATAATCGCAGGATTAAGCAACGCGATGCGGGTTGCCTCCTCTACCAAGGGTGCCGTTATAAGGTTTGAAGACGTAAAGATGGTCACACACGAGATACTGCTGAAGAGCCTGCTGGAACGGATCAACAGCTAACCTGAAACCTCAATAATTAATAAAACTTTGACAACACAATACTTGAAATTTCCGCTTTTTGAAGATATCTTTATAAAGAATGAACGTTCTTTTTATAAAGAGTGAGGGACATTGGGATGAAACCGATAAGATTTACAACAATGATAATGATAGCCGCTGTGACTGCAGCGGTGTTGTCCGCCGGATGTTCGGTGGTTTTTACAGGCTCGATTACCGGCAGTATTGTTGACCGGGAAGATTACGACAACGGAAATGACAGCTCAGGGATACCTGATGCCGAAATATTTCTGTATACCGATCTTGATGACAGAAATTCCGATTATGATGCCTGGGCCGCCGACAGCAGCAGACTTCCGGATAACCCAGCTGAAGGAGAACCCGTTTACTTTCTAAAAACCATTACCGATGGTCAGGGCGACTATACCTTTAACGGTTTTATCTGGAACGAACTATTTCCCGATTACGGGAAATCCGGGGACAGAAAGGAAATTTACATGCTGTTTTACCACAAGGAATACGGCCTGGTCAAAACTCCCTACCCCGTTTATGTCGTGTCAGATGTTACCAACCGGATTCCGCTTTTCAAGCTCGACAAAATTCTTAATACGGCTGAAATAGCCGGAAGCGTAAGTGCATCTGACGGAGGCGAACCGCTTGCGAATGTTAATATCAGGGTCTGGGTGCCGGAATCCTGGAGTTATGATTCGACCGGTGCAGTTAGTGAGGCGGTTTGGCCGGAAAATCCGAGCTACTTGACCCTGACCGATGTCAGCGGCCAGTGGTCGCAGGAAATATCATATGCAATGCAGCCGAGTGTTACCGAAAACGAGGGAACGACTATTGTAAGAATAACCTATACTGCGAACGGCTATATTGCCGAGAATTCGGCAGATCCGGAAATTACGGACGGCGGCTGGGACCGCGACGGAAATGGAACAGTGGATGAAGATGAAGAATCAGGCTACATGGAGAGCGAGCTCATCACAGCTGAGTCCTATACCGACCTCGGTGACATTGCGCTTGCTGATGAATACAACAATGCAATTGTTTCGGGGACGGTTTTGAACTCGAGCACGAACGAGGGCGAACCGAATGTCAGCGTCAGAATCTACGTTGCCGAAGACTGGACATACAACAGCGCCGATCCGGATGATATAGAACCTGCTGCGGGCGTCGATTGGCCCGAGAATCCGCAATATACTGTCGCAACAGACGCTGACGGTGCGTACACCGCGAGCATCCGCTATGACAGGAAGCCGTCTGATACAGATAACTACGGAACAACCAGGGTGCGGCTGGTTTTTGTCAAGAGCACGTACACGACTGACAGTACTGTTGCCGGAATGACTGCAGGCGGCTGGGACCGCGACGGCAGCGGAACAATTGATGCCGATGAAGACGATACATACTATGATCCTGCCGGTGTTGTTGCATCCGACACGGACAATGACCTTGGAAGCATAAAGATTAAGCAGACGGAATTCAGCGAAACCCTTTCCGGAGAAGTATGGAGCTCGGCTGCCACACCGGCGCTGACCAACGGAGTTGAGGTCTGGCTGTTCTATGCGCCGGATGAGACAACACATGAAACTGCATTGCCGGTCGCCGGTGATTACCCGACACGAACAGCATCTACGGCTTCGGTAACCAACGTGGTTACTGCTACGACTGAAAGGGGTCATTTTTCATTTACCGGTCTTGAATGGACCGATGATTCCTATACCGGGGATCAGAGCAAGGTCTCATACTATATTTATCTGCCTACATTGATGGAACAGATGTATGGTTATCTTGATGGTACTGATCTGACGAATAATATGCATTACCTGTATTCCGGCGGCTCGAATTATATCAGTCTTAGTCAGTGAGGCCTTTATGAGAGATAAACTTTTCCTGCTGTTGGCTGTTATG